>NZ_JBIFFO010000052.1:0-2975 GCF_043557115.1 Sulfitobacter sp. 1A13679 | reverse complement strand
GAGAGATACTGTAGTCTAGGAACTTATTAGGTTTGGCGATGACCTACTCTCCCACGTCTTAAGACGCAGTACCATCGGCGCTACGGCACTTAACGGCTGGGTTCGGGATGGGACCAGGTGTTTTGCTCGCGCTATGATCACCAAACCGAATAAATTCCTAGTAGCGCTCTGCGCAGGAGAACGGCGGCGGGAGGCGGGGTATCCGAAGGATGCCCGTTCCCGCTCCGTCTCCATTGGAGCGCAAAGCGTGTTTGTCCAAGTCATGTACGACTGATTGTATGTGTATGCTTTTGATCAGTAAGCAGTCTTGCTTCTACTGGATCAAATCAAGCCTATCGAGCAATTAGTACCAGTCAACTGAACGTATTACTACGCTTACATCTCTGGCCTATCGACGTGGTGGTCTACCACGGCTCTCAGGGATACCTTGTTTTGAGGGGGGCTTCCCGCTTAGATGCCTTCAGCGGTTATCCTGTCCGATCATAGCTACCCAGCACTGCAATTGGCATTACAACTGGTCCACCAGTGGATCGTTCACCCCGGTCCTCTCGTACTAGGGGCAACTCCTCTCAAGTATCCTACACCCACGGAAGATAGGGACCGAACTGTCTCACGACGTTCTAAACCCAGCTCACGTACCTCTTTAAACGGCGAACAGCCGTACCCTTGGGACCTGCTCCAGCCCCAGGATGAGATGAGCCGACATCGAGGTGCCAAACACTGCCGTCGATATGGACTCTTGGGCAGTATCAGCCTGTTATCCCCGGCGTACCTTTTATCCGTTGAGCGATGGCCCTCCCACTTGGGACCACCGGATCACTATGGCCGTCTTTCGACTCTGCTCGACTTGTCAGTCTCGCAGTCAGGCTGGCTTCTGCCATTGCACTCAACGAGCGATTTCCGACCGCTCTGAGCCAACCTTCGCGCGCCTCCGTTACGATTTAGGAGGCGACCGCCCCAGTCAAACTACCCGCCACACAGGGTCCCGGAACCGGATAACGGTCCGCGGTTAGACATCAAGCAGAACAAGGGTGGTATCTCAAGGGAGGCTCCACCGAGACTGGCGTCTCGGTTTCAAAGCCCACCACCTATCCTGCACATGTTCGGCCTAATGCCAGTGTGAAGCTGTAGTAAAGGTGCACGGGGTCTTTCCGTCTAACCGCGGGTAACCGGCATCTTGACCGGTAATTCAATTTCGCTGAGTCTATGTTGGAGACAGCGGGGAAGTCGTTACGCCATTCGTGCAGGTCGGAACTTACCCGACAAGGAATTTCGCTACCTTAGGACCGTTATAGTTACGGCCGCCGTTTACCTGGGCTTCAATTCAGAGCTCTCACTCCTCCTTTTAACCTTCAGGCACCGGGCAGGCGTCAGACCCTATACGTCGTCTTGCGACTTCGCAGAGCCCTGTGTTTTTAATAAACAGTCGCCACCCCCTGGTTTGTGCCCCCAGCCCCTAGTTGCCTAGGAACCGGGCCTCCTTCTCGCGAACTTACGGAGGTATTTTGCCGAGTTCCTTCAACATAGTTCTCTCAAGCGCCTTGGTATTCTCTACCTGTCCACCTGTGTCGGTTTAGGGTACGATCTGATGATGGAGCTATTTCCAGGGACCGCTCAGCAGCCCATCCAATCCGATAAGGATGAACTACCCCTGCGATCCGTCACTTCCATCTGGCCCAGGAATATTAACCTGGTTCCCATCGACTACGCCTTTCGGCCTCGCCTTAGGGGTCGGCTTACCCTGCTCAGATTAGCTTTAAGCAGGAACCCTTGGACTTTCGGCGAGAGTGTCTCTCACACTCTTTGTCGCTACTCATGTCATCATTCTCACTAGTGATCTCTCCACCGGATCGCTCACGCGCCGGCTTCACAGAAAGCTCCTTGTGTCCAATACGTCCCGAGGGACGATAAGGACACATGGAACTATGTCACACTACGCTCTGCTACCATGCAATAAATGCATCCTCGGCTTCGGCTCATGGCTTGAGCCCCGTTACATCTTCGCCGCAAGACAACTTATTTAGACCAGTGAGCTGTTACGCTATCTTTAAAGGATGGCTGCTTCTAAGCCAACCTCCTGGTTGTTTTGGTCGTCTCACCTGCTTTCCCACTTAGCCATGAATTAGGGGCCTTAGCCGGAGGTCAGGGTTGTTTCCCTCTCCACGACGGACGTTAGCATTCGCCGTGTGTCTGCCATCCAGTACTCCTCGGTATTCGGAGTTTGGTTAGGATCAGTAAGCCTGTGGGGCCCCATTACCCATCCAGTGCTCTACCCCCGAGGGTATTCGGATGACGCTCTACCTAAATAGATTTCGCAGAGAACCAGCTATCTCCGAGTTTGATTGGCCTTTCACCCCTAGGCACAGCTCATCCCGATCTTTTTCAACAGATGTGGGTTCGGTCCTCCAATAAGTGTTACCTTATCTTCAACCTGGCCATGCCTAGATCACTCGGTTTCGGGTCTGATCCCACGAACTCGACGCCCTATTAAGACTCGCTTTCGCTGCGCCTACACCTAACGGCTTAAGCTTGCTCGTGAGACCAAGTCGATGACCCATTATACAAAAGGTACGCTGTCACATCGCAAGGATGCTCCAACTGATTGTAGGCGTTCGGTTTCAGGTACTGTTTCACTCCCCTCGTCGGGGTGCTTTTCACCTTTCCCTCACGGTACTGGTTCACTATCGGTCAGTAAGGAGTACTTAGCCTTCGAAGGTGGTCCTCCGATCTTCAGACAGGATTTCACGTGTCCCGCCCTACTTAATACGTCCAATCATGCTTCTTATACGGGACTATCACCCACTTTGGTTGCGCATTCCAACGCATTCTAATCACACTCATGGCTCGGCTGGTCCCCGTTCGCTCGCCGCTACTAGGGGAGTATCAATTGATTTCCTTTCCTCCGGGTACTTAGATGTTTCAGTTCCCCGGGTTTGCCTTTTTAAGCCTATATATTCAGCCTAAAAATACCTGGT
>NZ_JBIFFO010000007.1:0-162575 GCF_043557115.1 Sulfitobacter sp. 1A13679 | reverse complement strand
CCGGGCAAGGTCGAATGGGCGATCAACTGGACGCCCGCGCGCGACGGTTTCATCCAGTCCTACTGTAACACCGTCCCGACCCCCGAGGGCGGCACCCATGAAAGCGGCTTCTGGGCGGCGATCCTCAAGGGCATCCGCGCCTATGGCGAGCTGGCCAACAACCGCAAGGCCAAGGACATCACCCGCGATGACCTGATCACCGGCGGCTGCGCGCTGGTGTCATGCTTCATCCGCGAGCCGGAGTTCGTGGGCCAGACCAAGGACCGCCTCGCCACCACCGAGGCGCAGCGTCTGGTGGAAAACGCCGTGCGCGACCATTTCGACAACTGGCTGGCAGCGGATACGAAATCTGCCGGCGCCATCCTCGATTTCCTCGTGCTGCGCGCCGAAGAGCGGATGCGCCGGAAGCAGGAAAAGGAAACGGCGCGGAAGAGCGCCACGAAGAAACTGCGTCTGCCCGGCAAGCTGACCGACTGCACCAGCAAGACGCGTGAAGGCACGGAGTTGTTCATCGTCGAGGGCGACTCGGCGGGCGGTTCCGGCAAAGGCGCGCGCAACCGCAATACGCAGGCGCTGCTGCCGCTTAAGGGCAAGATCCTCAACGTGTTGGGCGCTGCCTCCAGCAAGCTGACGACCAATGCCGAGATCAACGACCTCTGCGAGGCGCTTGGCGTCGGCATGGGCACGAAGTTCAACCTCGACGATCTGCGCTATGACAAGATCATCATCATGACGGACGCCGACGTCGATGGGGCGCATATCGCTTCGCTGCTGATGACCTTTTTCTTCACCCAGATGCGCCCGCTGATCGACGCGGGTCACCTATACCTGGCCTGCCCGCCCCTGTTCCGCCTGACCCAAGGTGCGAAACGGGTCTATTGCCTCGACGAGGCCGAGAAAAACATGTGGTTGGAGAAGGGCCTCGGCGGTAAGGGCAAGATCGACGTCAGCCGCTTCAAGGGTCTGGGCGAGATGGACGCGAAGGACCTCAAGGAGACCACGATGGACCCTGAGACCCGCAAGCTCATCCGCGTGACCGTGGACGAGGACGTACCGGGCGAGACCGGGGATCTGGTGGAACGGCTGATGGGGAAGAAGCCGGAGATGCGGTTCGCGTATATTCAGCAGAACGCGCAGTTTGTGGAGGAGTTGGATGTTTGAGGGGAAGAAAAGTTTTTCGGACTATACGGGTAAGATTCCAAGTCTGTTTGAAGCACTGACGAATATGCCAATAGAGAAGTTTAGGGCCAGCGTTAAAGATAAGGGTAAGTCAGAAATATACATACTCTATGAGAACGAGGACCCTGTGTATGTAGGCCGCACCCGAAATTTGGAGGGCCGGTTCCGAGCTCATACAACAAGGTCTCACAATTCCGCATCTTTCGCGTTAAAGCGAACAAGGGCAAAACACCCAGAGATTGCTAAGGCTACTTACTCTTCAGTAAATAGCAGACAAGCGATTGTTGAACATCCGGAGTATGGTCAGACATTTCGCGATGAGATTGATGCGATTAGATCAATGAGTTTTCGATTCTTGGAAGTGCCTGATCCGATCGAGCAATATCTGTTAGAGTTGTATGCAACGATTGAACTGGATCTTGAATTGACGGGTTTCGACTCTCACTAAGAAATAGCCTTACTAGCCAGCCACATCTGTCCGTATCCCCTGCGCCTTTGGCGCATAGCCCCTTCCCCCCATGGGGAAGGGGCTTCCACACAACGATAGGTCGGGACCGCGACAGCAGTTACCTGTACCGTCCGCGATCACCCCAAACTTCCCCCTTGATCCACAACCTCCCCCGCGCCTAACTCATCCCATGATCCGCGCGCTTCTCCTCTGCCTCCTCCTCGCCGCCTGCGGTCGACCGCTGACGGACAACGAACGCGCCTATCTCGCCACCATCCACGGGCCCACCCTCAACTACGACCGCGTGCGCCTGCATGACGGCGCCCCCACCCGCGCGGTCACCTTCCGCCGCAAGCCGCGCCCGCGCACCACTTGCCGCGAGCGCATTCTGCCGCCGCAGGTGGGCGAGACCGTCACCTCGAAACCCGCCGCCGTGGCGCTCTTCAACCGTGTGCTCTTCGACAAGGACTGGTACCTCGAGGATTACCTGCCCGATCACCCCGACCGCATCGGGCTGATCGCCGCCATGCTGCTGGCGCATGAGATCACCCATGTCTGGCAATGGCAGAACCGCGACCTCACCGGCTACACGCCCCTGCGCGCGGCCTCCGAGCAGTTCACCAGTCCGGACCCCTACCTCTTCGACGTGGATACCAAGCCGCGGTTTCTCGATTTTGGCTATGAGCAACAAGGCTCGATCGTTGAGGAATTCGTTTGCTGCCGCGCGCTCGACCCGCAGGCGCCGCGCACCAAGCGGCTGCATGCGATGCTGTCGGAGGTCATGCCCGTGGCCCCCCTGCCCCAAAGCCGCCCCTATGACGTGGGCCTGCCCTGGGACGGGGTCGAGTTAGAAAACATCTGCGGCTGAGTCAGACCGGCAGCAACTGCCCCGCGTCGAGCCGAATTTGCCGGTCCATCCGGGCCGCCAGTTCAAGGTTATGCGTGGCGATCACCGCCGAAAGCCCGGTGCCGCGCACCAGCGCCATCAGCGCGGCAAAGACCTGATCCGAGGTCGAGGGGTCAAGGTTGCCCGTGGGCTCATCCGCCAGCAGAAGCCGCGGCGCGTTGGCCAGCGCGCGGCAGAAGGCCACCCGCTGCTGCTCACCGCCCGACATGGCGGCGGGGCGGTGATCGGCGCGCTCGGCGATGCCGACCTGCGTCAGTAGCTCCCGCGCCCGCGCCTCGGCCTCCTTGCGCGCCACGCCATTTGCCAGCTGCGGCAACACGATGTTCTCCAGCGCCGTGAACTCGGGCAGCAGGTGGTGGAACTGGTAGATGAAGCCCACGTCGGCGCGGCGCACGGCCGTCCGGCGGCGGTCGCTCTGGCCCGTCAGGTCATCGCCCCCGATCTCCACCGTGCCGCTGTCAGCGGTGTCCAAAAGCCCCGCGATATGCAGCAGCGTCGACTTGCCAGCCCCGGAGGGTGCGACCAGCGCCACCACCTCGCCGGGGGCCACCTCAAGGTCGATGCCGCGCAGCACCTGCACCTCGTTCGGCGCACCGGAATTGTAGGCCTTGGAAATGCCGCTCAGACGCAGGACGGGATCATTCATAGCGCAGGGCCTCCACCGGGTTCATCCGCGCCGCGCGGCGGGCGGGAAAGATCGTGACGACGAAGGACAGACCGAGCGACAGCGCCACGGCTGAGAGCACATCGCCCAGTTGCAGTTTCGCGGGCAGGAAATAAATGCCCCGGATCGAGGCATCCCAGGCATTGCCGCCGCTGAGGTAGTTCACGAAGCCGAAGATCTGGTCGACGTAAGTGGCAAACAGCACCCCCAGCACGACGCCCGCGGCGGTGCCGATGATGCCCGTGAAGGCCCCGCAGATGAAGAACACCCGCAGCACCGAACCCTCAGACAGCCCCATTGTGCGCAGGATGCCGATGTCGCGGCCCTTGTTCTTGACCAGCATGATCAGCCCCGAAACGATGTTCATCGCCGCGATCAGCACCAGAACGCTGAGGATCACGAACATCACCCGGTCCTCGATGTCGAGCGCCGAGAGGAAGGAGCTTGAGGCGTCGCGCCACGTCCAGACCTGCGCGCGCTCACCCGCCGCCTGCATCAGCGCGGGCGCCATGGCGTCCACCCCTTCCGGGTCTTCGACCATGACCTCCAGCTCATCCGCCACGCCCTCGCGGTTGAAAAAGCTCTGCGCCTCGGTGATCGGCAGGTAGACCCGTGTTTTATCAATATCGTAGCGCCCGGCAGAGAAGATATAGACCACCTCATAGGCATTGACCCGCGGGCTGGTGCCAAAGGCGGTCTTTACCCCATTGGGCGAGATCAGCTTGACGCTATCGCCGACCTGCACGCCCAAGGACTGCGCCACGCCGCTGCCGATGGCCATGCCCTCTTCAAAACGCGTGATGTCACCGAAAGAACGCTCCGAAGGCTGGATGCCGGGGATGGTCATCAAATCATCCGAAGCGATACCGAAAACCTCGACCCCCGCGTTGGACTGGCGGCGGTTGGCCATGACCTGTTGCCGCACCAGCGGGGCCACGCGGGTCACGCCCGGCACCTGCCGCACTGCCTCGGCCATTTCCTCGTAGTTGTCGATGGTGCGGTCGATCTGGCCGTTGGGCCGCACCTCGCCCATCGTGTAGACGGTGACATGGGCATTGGCCCCGAGGATCGTATCGACGAACTCGGCGCGGAACCCTGAGCGGACCGAAAGCGTGGCGATCAGCGCAAAGACCGCCAACGTGATGCCGATAAGGCTGATCCACGTCATGACGCTGACGCCCCCTTCGGCGCGGCGGGCGCGCAGGTAGCGCCAAGCGATCATCCATTCAAAGGCCGCGAATGGGGCGGTGCGTGTGGGTTTGCTGGCCATGCGGGAAGGCTCCGGTCTGAGGTGCGCGCAACCTGAGGCTTTGCCCCAGCAGGGTCAAGAACGCAATGCCCGGCGGCGGCGGAAGCGCGCGGGCCATGTGGGCAGCCATAGCAGCAGGCGGGTGAGACTGGCCCCCGCGATGAACCCCAAACCGGCGAAGAGCCATTCGGCCCGGCTGCGCGGGGCGGTGGGGGCAAAGCCGCGCAGGGCGGCGCGCAAAGCTTCGGCATCCGGGCTGCGCCATAGCAGATAGCAGCGCAGGAAGGGGCCCGCTGATTGGAGCCTCGGCAATGTGGCCTCAAGCCACCCTTGCCGTTCGATGTTGCGGCGCAGGTCCAAGCCCCGGCGCTCCAGCAGCGCCGATCCGCGCAGCCGCGCTACGGCGTTGTCCCGGTTCAGCCCTGCGGCCTGCGCGGCGGCATCAAAATCCGCCACGACTTTGGCGAGGCGCTGCTCCGCCGCCTCCAGTTGAAACACATAGGCCCGGGTGAACCCCGGGCCTTGTGCGGCAATGCCTGCGCTTACGATCCCACCGGCCAATGTCAGCGCCCGAAGGATCATCGCGGCCCTCAGACGATACCGGCGTAGATCTTGGCGATCTTCTCAACCGCCTGTTCGGGCGGCAGTTCCTCGCTCTCGCCCGTGCGGCGGCTGGTAAGTTCGACCACGCCGTTCTTCAGCCCGCGCGGGCCGACGGTGATGCGCCATGGCAGACCGATGAGGTCCATCGTGGCGAACTTCATCCCCGCCCCGCCCTTGCGGTCGTCATACAGCGGATCGAGGCCCAGCGCCTTGAGGCTGTTGTAAAGTGCGTCGCAGGCCGCGTCGGCCTCCGCATCGCCCTGTTTGAGGTTCACGATCCCCGCGTGGAAGGGCGTCACCCCCTCGGGCCAGATGATGCCCTTGTCGTCATGGCTGGCTTCGATGATCGCGCCCAGCAGGCGGCTGACGCCGATGCCGTGGCTGCCCATATGCACCGGCACCTGTTTGCCGTCCGGCCCCTGCACCTTGGCGTTCATCGCGTCGGAATATTTGGTGCCGAAATAGAAGATTTGCCCCACTTCGATGCCGCGCGCGCTGCGCTGGCGTTCTTCCGGTACCTGCGCGAAAACCTCCGGATCGTGGGTCTCATCCGTGCGGGCGTAGCGCGAGGTGAACTCCTCCAGCACCGCGCGGCAGGCGTCGTGATCATTGGGGTCGATCTCGCGGTCGCCAAAGGTCAGATCGGTGATCTCGCTGTCGTAGAAAACCTCCGACTCGCCCGTTTCGGCCAGCACGAGGAACTCATGCGTGTCATCGCCGCCGATGGGGCCAGAGTCGGCGCGCATCGGGATCGCTTGCAGGCCCATCCGCTCATAGGTGCGCAGGTAGCTGACCAGATGGCGGTTATAGGCGTGCAACGCGTCCTCTTTGGTGAGGTCGAAGTTATAGCCGTCCTTCATCAGGAACTCACGCCCCCGCATCACGCCGAAACGCGGGCGGATCTCGTCACGGAACTTCCATTGGATGTGGTAGAGCGTCAGCGGGAGGTCTTTGTAAGAGCCAACGTGGCTGCGGAAGATATCGGTGATCATCTCTTCGTTGGTGGGACCATAGAGCATGTCGCGGTCCTGCCGGTCGCGAATGCGCAGCATCTCGGGGCCATAGGCGTCATAGCGGCCCGATTCCTTCCACAGGTCCGCCGATTGCAGCGTTGGCATCAGCATCGGGATATGGCCCACGCGCTGCTGCTCTTGGTGCACGATCTCTTCGACCTTGCGCAGCACCTTGTAGCCCAGCGGCAGCCAGGAATAGATCCCCGCGCTGGATTGCTTGATCATCCCCGCCCGCAGCATCAACCGGTGGCTGACGATCTGCGCCTCGGCAGGGTTTTCCTTCAGCACGGGTAGAAAATATTGGGACAGACGCATGGTGTTTCCTCATTGACGCATTGCCCCCTGACTAGTGCATGTCAAAGGGCGAGACAATCACATCGCGCGGCATAGCTGCGGCTTGGCATACTGCCACGGCCGCCTGATCCGCGCGCGCCACCCGCAGCCAAGACTTGAAACAAAACGCCACATGGGCGATGTGATGGCATTCCCTGCCGGAGAGCGCCATGGCCCTGCCAATCAGAGACCAATTGAAGTACTGGGGCATCGCGGCAGCGGTGTTCATGGTGGCGCTGTGGTTCATCGGCGATGTGATGCTGCCCTTCCTGCTGGGCGGGGCGATTGCCTATTTCCTTGACCCCGTGGCCGACCGGTTGGAGCGTTTGGGGCTCAGCCGCACCATGGCCACCGCCGTCATCACCGTGGTGGCGCTTTTGGTCTTCGTGCTGATGGCGCTTTTGGTGATCCCGACGCTGGTGAACCAGACCGTGAACCTGATCGAGACCGCGCCCAAGCTGACCCGTAATTTCACCGATTTCATCACCGACCGTTTCCCCTCTCTCTTGGACGATGATTCGACCCTGCGCACCTCGTTGACGACGCTGGGCACCACCATTCAGGAACGCGGCGGGCAATTGCTGCAAACCGCGCTGGCCTCCTTTGCCTCGCTGATCAACGTCTTGCTCTTGTTCGTCATCGTCCCCGTGGTCGCGGTGTACCTGCTGCTCGATTGGGACCGTATGGTCGCCGCCATCGACCGGCTGCTGCCGCGCGACCATGCCCCGACGATTCGCCAATTGGCGCGCGAGATCGACGCGACGTTGGCCTCTTTCGTGCGCGGCATGGGCACGGTCTGCCTGATCCTTGGCACCTATTACGCCGTGGCGTTGATGCTGGTGGGGCTGCAATTCGGCCTCGTCGTCGGCTTTGTCGCGGGGCTGGTGACCTTCATCCCCTACCTCGGCGCTTTGATCGGCGGGGCGCTGGCGATCGGTCTGGCATTGTTCCAATTCTGGGGCGATTGGCTCTCCATCGGTCTCGTCGCGGGCATCTTCGTGCTGGGCCAAGTGGTCGAGGGCAACCTGCTGACACCAAAGCTCGTCGGCAATTCGGTCGGCCTGCACCCGGTCTGGCTGCTGCTGGCGTTGTCGGTCTTCGGCACGCTCTTCGGCTTCGTGGGTCTGCTGGTCGCGGTGCCCGTGGCCGCCGCCATCGGGGTGATCGCGCGTTTTGCCACGGCGCGCTACCGCGAAAGCGTGCTCTACAAAGGCCGAGAGCCTGAAACGACCGTCGACGAGGACATCCGCTAACATGGCCCACCAACTCGGGTTGAACCTGCCCAGCCGAACGGCTCTGGGCCGCGACGCTTTCTTTGTCGCCCCCTCCAACGCCATGGCCATGGCGATGATCGACGGCTGGCGCGGTTGGGCGGGCGGCAAGCTGGCGCTGACTGGGCCGCAAGGCTCAGGCAAGACGCATCTGACGCATGTTTGGGCGGACCTTTCGGGCGCGCGGATCATCAGTGCGGCGGACCTGCTGGAGGCCGATATTCCCGCCCTCGCCCGTGGCCCCGTGGCCGTGGAGGACGTGCATCTGATCGCCGGAGACGCGGCGGCGCAAACGGCGCTCTTTCATCTGCACAACCTCGTGCTGGCCGAAGGTCAGGCGCTGCTGCTCACCGGCACCGGGCCGGTGGCGCATTGGGGCCTCACGCTGCCCGATCTGGTCAGCCGGATGCGCGGTGCCACGATGGTCGAGATGGAGGCGCCCGACGATGCGCTGCTCTCGGCCCTGCTGGTCAAACTGCTGGCCGACCGGCAACTGACGCCCAAGCCGGAACTGATCAACTACCTCATGACGCGGATGGACCGATCCTTTGCCGCCGCCATCGCGCTGGTCGACCGGCTGGATGCCGCCAGCCTTGCACAGAAGCGCCCCCTGACCCGCGCACTGGCCGCGCAGGTGCTGGACATCGCCCCGCCGCGCACGTGATACTGGAATAATTAACGCAAGCCTTCGCAAACCCGTTACATTCCAATGTCATGAGGCCCGCATGACCCAAGCCGATTTCCTGCAAGCGCCCTTTCCGCCCGCCACCGATCTGCCCGAGCTTGATACAGCCGGGCCGGGCCGGTTCTTTAACCGTGAGTTGAGCTGGCTCGACTTCAACTGGCGCGTGCTGGAAGAGGCCGAGAACCCGCGCGTGCCGCTGTTGGAACGGCTGCGCTTCCTGTCGATCTCGGCCACCAACCTCGATGAATTCTATACCGTGCGCGTGGCGGGCCTGCGCGAGCTTGCGCAGGCGGGCAACACCACCGCCGCCGCCGATGGGCTGAGCCCCGGTGAGCAACTGGTGTTGATCAACGAAGACGCGCGCAATCTGATGATGTCCCAGCAACGGGTGCTGGTCGACCTCATGGCCGAGATGGACGCGCAGAACATCATGCTGGAGCGCACAGCCGATCTGACCGAGGCCGATTACAAACATCTCGAAGGGGTCTTCCTCAACCAAGTCTTCGCCGTGCTCTCGCCGCTGGCGATCGACCCCGCGCACCCCTTCCCCTTCATTCCCAACACCGGCTACGCGCTGGCGCTGCAACTGGAACGCACCCGCGACAAACGCCCGTTACAGGCGCTGCTGCCGATCCCGGCGCAGATCGACCGTTTCGTGCCCCTGCCCGCCCCCGATGGCTGCCTGCGCTATCTGCCGCTTGAAGATCTGCTGATCATCAATATTCCCAACCTCTTTCCGGGCTACAAACTCAAGGCGCATTTCGAATTCCGTGTGCTGCGCGACAGCGATCTTGAGGTAGAGGACGAGGCCGAAGACCTCGTGCGGGAATTCGAAGTCGCGCTGAAACGCCGCCGCCGGGGCGAAGTCGTGCGCCTGACCCATTCCGCCGGCGCGCCCGAAAAACTGAAATCCGTCGTCATGCGCGAGCTTTGCGTACGCCCCCAAGACGTGATCGAGATCGACGGCATGTTGGGCATCGCCGACCTGTCGAAACTGGTGACCGATGCGCGGCCCGACCTGCTCTGGCCGCAGTTTACCCCCCGCGTGCCTGAGCGCGTCAGCGACCATGACGGCGATATGTTCGCGGCGATCCGGCAGAAAGACATGCTGCTGCACCACCCCTACGAGACCTTCGACATGGTGGTGCGTTTCCTTGCCCAAGCGGCGCGCGACCCAGATGTGGTGGCGATCAAGCAGACGCTCTACCGCACCTCGCGCGACAGCCCCATCGTTAGCGCGCTTTGCGAAGCGGCGGAGGATGGCAAATCGGTCACCGCGCTGGTCGAGCTGAAGGCCCGCTTTGATGAGGCTGCCAACATCCGCCAATCGCGCCGGTTGGAGCGGGCGGGCGCGCATGTGGTCTACGGTTTTCTCGACCTCAAGACCCACGCCAAGATCTCGACCGTGGTGCGCCGCGAGGGTGATCAACTGGTGACCTATACCCACTACGGCACCGGCAACTACCACCCGATCACCGCGCGGATTTATACGGACCTGTCGCTCTTCACCTGCGATTCCAGCCTAGGGCGCGATGCGACGAAAGTGTTCAATTTCCTGTCGGGCTACGCCCCGCCGGAGCAGTTGGAAAACCTCGCCATCTCCCCCACGACGCTCAAGCCGCGCCTGCTTGAGATGATCCGGGCCGAGGCCGAACATGCCCGCGCCGGACGCCCCGCCGTGATCTGGGCCAAGATGAACGCGTTGATCGACGCCGAGGTGATCGACGCGCTGTATGACGCTAGCCAAGCCGGGGTGGAAATCAGCCTCGTCATTCGCGGCATCTGCGGGCTGCGCCCCGGGGTGAAGGGGCTGTCGGACAACATCCGCGTCAAATCCATCATCGGGCGCTTTTTGGAACACAGCCGCATCGTCTGTTTCGGCAATGGCCACGGGCTGCCGCATAAAAAGGCACGGGTCTTCATGTCTTCTGCCGATTGGATGGGCCGCAACTTGAACCGCCGGGTCGAGACATTGGTCGAGATCGAGAACCCCACCGTCAAGGCGCAGATCACCAGCCAAATCATGGCGGCCAATCTGGCTGACGTGGCGCAAAGCTGGGTCATGGGGCCGGATGGTAAATTCACCCGCCCGGCGATCCCCGAAGGCACTTTCGCCTTCAGCTGCCACCGCTTTTTCATGGAAAACCCCTCGCTTTCCGGTCGGGGCAGCGCCGGGGCGTCGGATGTGCCCAAGCTAACCCATACCGAGGATTGACCGGCAAGCGCCCCTTTGGCAATTGACCTCACCGCCCCCCTGCGCCAATTATCCAGTGAAACGGATGGCCCGCAGGAGCATTGATGGCAGACCAGACCGACCCTTCCCGAGCCGCCCCCGTCCCTGAGACGGGTGTGGCGGAACTGGGCCTTTTCGGAAAACCCTTGTTTCAGGATCCGGGCGCGCGGGCGCTGGCGCGCGTCGGCGTGGTGGATGTGGGGTCGAACTCCGTCCGGCTGGTGGTCTTTGACGGCGCGGCGCGCTCTCCGGCCTATTTTTACAACGAAAAGATCATGTGCGCCT
Organism: Sulfitobacter sp. 1A13679; assembly: GCF_043557115.1. Lineage (NCBI taxonomy): Bacteria > Pseudomonadati > Pseudomonadota > Alphaproteobacteria > Rhodobacterales > Roseobacteraceae > Sulfitobacter > Sulfitobacter sp. 1A13679. The sequence goes on along the minus strand of NZ_JBIFFO010000007.1, from coordinate 151,705 downwards.
TGGGCGCGGGCATGGCCGAGACCGGGCATCTGTCCCCCGAAGGGCGCGCCCGCGCGCTTTCGGCCCTGCGGCGGTTCAGCAAACTGGCCGATGGGATGGGCCTGTCGGAACTTACCGTCGTCGCCACGGCGGCGGTACGCGATGCCAGCGATGGCCGCGCCTTTTGCGCCGATGTGCTGCGCGAGACCGGGTTGCGCATCTGGGTGATCGACGGCGAGGAAGAGGCGCGGCTCTCGGCGCAAGGGGTGCTTTTGGGCTGGCCCGGCGCTTACGGCCTTGTCTGCGACATCGGCGGCTCTTCGATGGAGCTTGCCGAAATCTCGGGCGGGCGCGTCGGGCGGCGGGTCACCTCCCAGCTCGGCCCGCTCAAGCTGCGCGACCTCAAGGGTGGTGCCAAAGGACGGCACGCGCATATCAAAGAGGTCATCACCGGGCTTCAGGAAAAGATGGGCAGCCAGCGCGACCGGCTGTTCCTTGTGGGCGGCTCATGGCGCGCAATCGCGCGGATCGACATGTACCGCCGGGGCTATCCACTGCATGTGCTACACGAATACCGCATGACCGTGACCTCGGTTCGCGAGACGGTGAAATTTATCCAAACCTCCGATCTTGAGGAATTGCGCAGCGCTTGCGGTGTCTCCTCCAGCCGGATGTCGCTGGTGCCCTATGCCGCGGAGGTGCTGAGCCGGCTGGTCAAGACTTTCCGGCCCAAGGACATCGCCATTTCCAGCTACGGCATCCGCGAAGGCATGCTCTATGAGCAGATGCCGCAGCGCCTGCGCGACCGGGATCCGCTGATCGAAGCCTGCTATTTCGCCGAGGCCAAAGACGCGCGGATGCCCGGTTTCGGCAAGGTGCTCTATAACTTCATCCTGCCGCTCTACCGCTCTGCCCCCCACGCCCGTAGGCGTTTGGTCAAAGCGGCCTGCCTGTTGCACGACGTCAGTTGGCGCGCGCATCCCGACTACCGGGCCGAGACATGTTTCGACAATGCCACCCGCGCCAATCTCGGCGGGCTGAAACACGCCGAACGCATCTACCTCGGGCTCGCCCTGCTGCACCGCTATTCCAACAAGCGTGAAAACACGCGTTTCGAAGACCTCTATGAAATGGTCGACGAAAAGACCCGGTTGGAGGCCGAAATCCTTGGCAAAGCCATGCGCTTTGGTGCGATGCTCTGGATGGACAAGGGCGAACAGCGCGGCGAATTGCGCTGGTTCCCCAAGAAGAAGCAATTGGAACTCTGGCTCACCCCCGACATGGTGCCGCTTTTCGGCGAGGTCGCAGAGGCGCGGCTGAACTCACTCGCGAAATCGCTTGAGGCAGAGGTGCATGTCCGGACCGGCAAACGCGCCGCGCGTTAAAGCTCGATCTGCGGCGCGGGTTCGGTTGGGGTCTCTGGCGGGACCATCGGATGATCGGGCTTGCGGCGGATGATGATATCGCCGTTGGGCTGCATCTCGGGCGCTTGATAGGCGCTCCAATCCTCGACCTCGTCCAAAAGCTCCGTAAGCTTCGGCCCCATCTCCCGCGCGAAATCGCGCAGCGCGGGGCGCATGGCCTCGGTGAACCCTTCAAACCCCTCCATGACCGGGCCCATCTCATCCATGATCCCGTCCATGAACATCTGCGCGCCGCGCTCCATCAGGCCGAGGCCGCGTTCTTCGGATTCTTCCTGCGCATGGGCTGCGAGGGGCAGCACCGTACAAAGAGCGATAAGGGGCATAAAGCGTGTCATGGGATTGAGGTAGGCGGCCCCGCGCGCATGTCCAGTCTTACGCCACGCCGCTGGCAGCCCCCCGCCTAAAGATCGACATCCAGCGTGACGGGAAAGTGATCCGAAGCGGCCAGCAGCGCGTCGCGCAGGGCGACGTCTTGCCAGCAGGCCGGATCATCCATCGGATGCCAAATCCGCCAGCGGGCCGCACGGGCGGCGATCTGCGGGCTGACCATGATGTAGTCTAGCAGCGCCTGAAGATAGCGTTCCTCCGGCGCGATCCAGAAACGCGCGCTCGTTGGCGCGGCCCCCAAACGGCGGCTGAGCGCCTGTTTGGCATGAGGGTCGAAGAGCGCCGCCGCCCCCTGCCCCAGCACGATCTCGACCGAGGACCGCCCGAACAGGCTTTCGAATTCATCCAGCCCCGGCCCGTCGTTTAAATCGCCCAAGACCATCACGGGCCGTTCCGCCGCCAAATGCATGTCGATCCGCCGCCTCAGCCAGATCGCCTGTGCCAATTGTTTGCGCCGGTTGGCGATGGCGATGCGCAACACATCGGCCTTGGACTTGGCCCCATGGGGCGCTTTGGATTTGAGATGCGCGCCGATCATCTGAAAGACGAAACCGGCCTTCGTGGTGACCTCCAACTCCAAGGGCGGTTTGGAAAAGACCACCGCGTCTTCCGTCGCATCCACGTCAAGGTCGATCCGCAGCGTCTGGTCAAAGCGCGGGGCATTGGTGGCACCCTGAGGTACATGGCGGGCGCTGAGCTTGTCGGGGTCATAGAGCAGCGCGATCTCTTGCTCGGTGTCGTTGGAAAACCCCATGACAGCGGCCCGCGTGCGCAGGGAAAACCGCGCGGCGAAATGCTCAAGCGCCGCCACGGTGGATTGCCGCCGCCCGTGGTTCGGCGCTTCGATCACCATGACCGCATCGGCATCCAGCGCGCTGAACACTTGGCCCAAAGCCGCCGTCTGCTGCGCACGGGTCACCCCGTGCCGCCCGGCCCAAGCGTCATCGTCGTGAAGCCGGTTGTCATCGTCAAAAAGGCTCGCGAACCACTCAACATTGTAGGTCGCGATGCGCATCAAGCGTGTTTGCCCGAGAGCGTTTCCCATGCGCGGTTGATGTCGATCATGCGTTTCTCGGCCATCTTGATCGCCTCTTGCGGCAGGCCGCGCGCCACCAGCGCATCGGGATGGTTCTCGCGCACCAGCCGCCGCCAGGCGCGTCGGGCCTCTTCCAACGTCGCATTGGGGCCGATGCCCAGAACCGTGCGCGGCAGGGGCGAGCTATCCGGCACGAAACGCGCTTTCAGCGAGGCGAAAGCCTCTTCATCTATGCCGAAAATCGCGGCCACATCCTCAAGGAAGGCGTTTTCGTTGGGGTGGTAGATGCCATCAGCCATCGCGATGTGAAACAGCCCCTCCATCAGGTCATGCAGGGTCTGAGGCTGGTCACTGAACATCCGCGCGATGCGGCGGGCGTAATCCTCGAAACCGGTTACGTCTTGGCGGGCAAGGTTAAAGACCCGCGCCGCCCCTTCCTGATCCGCCTCGGCAATCTGGAACACTTCGCGAAAGGCGGTCACCTCATCGCGGGTCACCAGCCCATCGGCCTTGGCCATCTTGGCGCCAAGCGCGATCACCGCGATGGTAAAGGCGACCGAGCGCTCGGGCGGGCTGCGCAGCCGGTCAAAGACAGCCGACAGCCCTTCGCCCGCGGTGAGGGCTGACAGAGCTTCGGAGATGCGCGTCCAGATCGACATGGGCTGACCCTTTGGTATTCGGCCCCCAGCTTAACCGCTGGCATCGGGGAAGTCAGGATGCAGTCAGCGTTTTTTGCATCAAGATGAGATCGAGCCATTGGCCATGTTTGCGCCCCACCTCGGGCATCCGCCCGACCTGTGCAAAGCCCAGTTTTTCATGGAACGTCACAGCGCCGGGATTGGCGCTGCTGATCGCGGCAACCATGGTGTGACAGCCCTGCGCCGCCCCCGCCTCTATGGCCTGTGTCATCAGGTCGCGGCCCAGCCCCTGCCCCTGCGCCGCCGCGGACAGGACGATGCTATGCTCCACCGTCGCGGCATAGCCCGGCCCGCCGCGAAAACTGCCATAGGTGACAAAGCCCAGCACCGCGCCCTCCCCTTCGGCCACCCAAAAGGCATTGGCGCGGGCGGCGATCAGCGCTGCGATCTCCGCCGGCGTCTTTTCGTCGGTGGTGAAGGTCGACAGGCTGTCGCGGATCATACCGTTCCACAGCGCCGCCACGGCGGCGGCATCCTGCGCCACGGCGGGGCGGATCGCGCCGCCTCTCAGGGCGGCGCTTCCGTCGTCTTGCATCACTTCCGCGTCTCGCGGATCAGCTTCAGGATATCCTGCGCGGCGGTTGGGATATTGGTGCCGGGGCCGAAGATCGCCTTCACGCCCGCGTCTTGCAGGAACTTGTAGTCCTGCTGCGGAATCACCCCGCCGCAGATCACGAGGATATCCTCGGCGCCCGCATCCTTCAGCGCTTGGATCAACTGTGGCGCCAGCGTCTTATGCCCCGCCGCCTGACTGGAGATGCCGATGACATGCACGTCGTTGTCCACGGCGTCCTGCGCGGCCTCCGCAGGGGTCTGGAACAGCGGGCCCACGTCCACGTCAAAGCCGATATCGGCAAAGGCAGTGGCGATCACCTTGGCACCGCGGTCGTGGCCGTCCTGGCCCATCTTGACCACCAGCATACGCGGGCGGCGGCCTTCGGCCTCGGCGAATTCATCGACCGATTTCTGGATGTCGGCAAAGCCCGCGTCGCCCTCATAGGCCGCGCCATAGACACCCGAGAGCGTCTTGACCTCGGCCCGGTGCCGTCCGAATTCCTTTTCCATCGCCATGCTGATTTCCCCCACTGTGGCGCGTGCGCGCGCGGCCTCGACCGCGGCGTCGAGCAGGTTGCCGCCCTCGGCCGCCCGCCGTGTCAGTTCTGCCAAGGCGGCGGTGCAGGCCTCTTCGTCGCGCTCGGCGCGGATGCGCTCCAGACGCGCCACCTGTCCTGCGCGCACCTTGACGTTGTCGACGTCGAGAATGTCGATCGGCTCTTCCTTGTCGCGGCGGTACTTGTTGACGCCCACGATCACCTCGGTGCCGCGGTCGATGCCTGCCTGTCGCTGCGCCGCGGCTTCCTCGATCCTGAGCTTGGGCATGCCGGAGGCCACCGCCTTGGTCATGCCGCCCATCTCCTCGACCTCCTCGATCAGCTTCCACGCCGCCTCTGCCAGATCGGCGGTCAGCTTCTCGACGTAGTAGGAGCCTGCCAGCGGGTCGACGACATTGGTGATGCCGGTCTCTTCCTGCAGGATCAGCTGGGTGTTGCGGGCGATACGCGCGGAATGGTCGGTGGGCAGGCCGATGGCCTCATCCAGCGAGTTGGTGTGCAGCGACTGGGTGCCGCCCAGCACCGCCGAAAGCGCCTCGTAAGCGGTGCGCACAACGTTGTTGTAGGGGTCCTGTTCGGCCAAGCTGACGCCGGAAGTCTGGCAGTGGGTCCGCAGCATCGAGGACTTGGGGTTCTTAGGCTCGAACTCCTCCATCACCCGCGACCACAGGAGGCGCGCGGCGCGCAGCTTGGCAGCCTCCATGAAGAAGTTCATGCCGATGGCGAAGAAGAACGACAGACGCGGCGCGAAGCGGTCCACGTCCATACCCGCCGCAATCGCCGTGCGCACATATTCGCGCCCGTCGGCGATGGTGAAGGCCAGTTCCTGCACGAGGTTCGCCCCCGCCTCCTGCATGTGGTAGCCCGAGATCGAGATCGAGTTGAACTTGGGCATGTGATCCGAGGTATATTCGATGATGTCCCCGATGATCCGCATCGACGGCTCCGGCGGGTAGACATAGGTGTTGCGCACCATGAATTCCTTGAGGATGTCGTTCTGGATCGTGCCCGAGAGCTTGGCCCGGTCGTGGCCCTGTTCCTCGCCCGCGACGATGAAATTGGCGAGGATCGGGATCACCGCGCCGTTCATCGTCATGGAGACCGAGACCTGATCGAGCGGAATGCCATCGAAGAGAATCTTCATGTCCTCGACAGAGTCGATGGCCACGCCCGCCTTGCCGACATCGCCCTCAACGCGGGGATGATCACTGTCATAGCCGCGGTGCGTCGCCAGATCGAAGGCGACGGAGACACCCTGCTGGCCTGCCGCCAAGGCGCGTCGGTAGAAGGCGTTTGATTCCTCCGCGGTGGAGAAACCCGCATATTGCCGGATCGTCCAGGGACGGCCGGCGTACATCGTGGCCTTCACGCCGCGCGTAAACGGCGCTTCGCCGGGAATGCTGCCGAGATGCTCCAGCCCGTCCACGTCCTCGGCGGTGTAGAGCGGCTGGACGTCGATCCCCTCCAGCGTCTTCCACGTCAGATCGTCAAGGCTGCGCCCGCGCAGTTCGCCCGTGGCCAGTTCCTGCCAACGCGCCTTCGCGTCCTTTTGGTCGGATGTCATATGCTTGTCCTTCTCCCTTAGCGCCCGGCGGCAGGCATCGGCCTGCGCAACTGTGGCGGCTGAATTGTCAAAGGCCGCGCCCCTAGGGGGATAAATTGCCCCTGCGGCGCTTTGCCCTTCGCAAACTGGCACAGGCCCCCTATATTTGAGGGGACAGGAGCCTTGATGAAACGTTTGATCTCACTAGTTTTTGCAGGATTGATGACCACGGCCGCCATGGCCCAAGGGGCGGATGCCCCGATGGAGGATCCGTTGTTCCTGCCTGCCGATATGGCCGATCTCAGCACCTTCCAATGGACCAAACGGCCCGTGCTGGTCTTTGCCAATTCCGAGAACGACCCCGCCTTCGTCGCGCAGATGGAATACCTCCGCGAGCGTGAGGATGAGTTGCGCCTGCGCGATGTCGTCGTGCTGACCGATACCGACCCCGCCGCGCAGAGCCCGCTGCGGCTGCGGATGCGCCCGCGTGGTTTCATGCTGGTGCTGGTCGACAAGGAAGGCCAGATCGAGCTGCGCAAACCCTTCCCTTGGGACGTGCGCGAGATCACCCGTAGCATCGACAAGATGCCGCTGAGGCAGCGAGAGATCAGAGAGGCGAAGGAGCGCGACATCATCCGCTGATGCCCCGCGCCCTGCCCGCCCTGATCGCCCCCGCCTCGCACCCTATTCGAACTCCATGATCACATCGTCCACCGCAAGGCTGTCGCCCGCGCCCGCGTTGACCTTGCTGACGACGCCCTTCTTCTCGGCGCGCAGGATGTTTTCCATCTTCATGGCCTCGATGGTGCAGAGCGCTTGGCCCTCCTGAACCTCGTCGCCCACTTCGACGTCGAGCTTCACCACCAGACCCGGCATCGGGCAGAGCAGCATCTTCGACGTGTCTGGCGGCAGCTTTTCGGGCATCAGGGCCGCCAGTTCCGCCTGACGCGGCGTGCGGACATGGACCTTTAGGTCCGCACCGCGGGTGCGGATGCGGAAGCCGCCTGAGATTTTGCCGACCTTCAGCACCAGAGGCGCGCCATCGACGGTCATCTCGGCCAGTTGGTCGCCCGGGGTCCAATCACCGCTGACCCGCATTTCGCTGCCGTCGGAGAAAGCCACCGTCGCCCCTTCGGGATCGGCCTTGGTGACAACATCAAAGTTCTCACCCTGAAGCTTCACGTTCCAGTCGCTGCCGACTTTACGCTCGTGGTTGTCCATTCGGCCCGAGACGCGGGCGCGGCGGATTTCGCCAACGCGGTGCATGGCGGCACAGGCGGCGGCGATGCGGCGCAGCTCGCTCTCCGGCAGGGTCACACCTTCGAAACCATCGGGATATTCCTCGGCGATGAAGGCGGTGGTCATCTCGCCCGAGACGAACTTGGGGTGATCCATCACCGCGCTGAGGAAGGGCAGGTTGTGCCCGATGCCCTCGACCTCAAAACTGTCGAGCGCCACGCGCATCTTCTCGATCGCCTCTTCGCGGGTCGGCGCCCAAGTGCAGAGCTTGGCGATCATCGGGTCGTAATACATCGAGATCTCGCCGCCCTCGTAGACGCCGGTATCGTTGCGCACGGCCATGTCGCCTGCGGGCGCATCGCCCTGCCATGTCCCCTGCTCCAAGAGCGGCCCCGCGGCCACTTCCTGCGGCGGGCGGTAGCGGGTCAGACGGCCAATGGAGGGCAGGAAGCCGCGGTAGGGATCCTCGGCATAAAGACGGTTTTCGATGGCCCAACCGGTCAGTGTCACGTCGTCTTGCGTGATCGACAGCTTCTCGCCATTGGCCACGCGGATCATCTGCTCCACGAGGTCCACACCGGTGATCAACTCGGTGACCGGGTGCTCCACTTGAAGGCGGGTGTTCATCTCGAGGAAGTAGAAGTTCTTGTCGCCGTCGACAATGAATTCCACCGTGCCCGCACTGGTGTAGCCCACGGCTTGGGCCAGCGCGACGGCCTGTGCACCCATCGCTTTACGGGTGGCTTCGTCAAGGAAAGGGCTCGGCGCCTCTTCGACGACCTTCTGGTTGCGGCGCTGGATCGAACATTCACGCTCGCCCAGATAGATGCCGTTGCCGTGGGCATCGCAGAGCACCTGAATTTCGATGTGGCGCGGCTGCGTCACGAATTTTTCAATGAAGATACGGTCATCGCCGAAGGAATTCGCGGCCTCGTTCTTGGACGATTGGAAACCCTCGCGGGCCTCTTCGTCGTTCCAAGCAATCCGCATGCCCTTGCCACCACCGCCAGCGGAGGCTTTGAGCATCACCGGGTAGCCGATGTCATTGGAGATCTTCACCGCTTCCTCGGCGTCTTCGATCAGCCCCATATAGCCCGGCACGGTGGAAACCCCGGCCTCTTTGGCGATCTTTTTCGAAGTGATCTTATCGCCCATCTTCTCGATGGCCCCTTTCGGCGGGCCGACGAAGGCCACGCCAGCGGCCTCCAACGCTTCGGCGAACTTGCTGTTTTCGCTCAGAAAACCGTAGCCCGGATGCACCGCCTGCGCGCCCGATTGCTTGATCGCCTCCATCACCTTGTCGATGACGATATAGGACTGGTTCGCCGGGGGAGGGCCGATGTGAATGGCCTCATCCGCCATTTCCACATGCAGCGCCTGCGCGTCCGCATCGGAATAGATCGCCACGGTGGTCAGGCCCATTTTCTTGGCGGTCTTGATCACGCGGCAGGCGATTTCGCCCCGGTTGGCAATGAGGATCTTGTCAAACATCAGCAGTTCCTTTGACGGTGACAGGCCACGCAAAATGCCGCGTCAGCCGGGGCTGCGCGGGTGCCTGTAGGGTAAAGATGAAAGGGGAGGCCGCCCTGCCCGCGCGAAGGGCGGGCAAAGCGGCTATTGGGCTGTGATCAGTTACACTTGCCGGGGTTGAGCTGGCAGTACCCGACGTTGGCCGCAGCGCCGATGGCTGCGCCCTGCGCCAGCGACCCGCCTGTAACGGCTGCCGCACCTGCGCCGACGGCTGCGCCGCCCAGACCCTGCTCGCCGATGTTGTCACCGCATGCGGCCAGACCGGCTGTCGCGCCAAGCGCGAGAATGATGTTACGAATGGACATGTGCCTGTTCCTTCACTGCTATCTACTATCCGACCAACGCCCTGCCGTTTGACAAGTTCCCGGTCGGTTTTTCGGTCTGCTGCCCTGTGGCGCGAAAACCACCCTTTCGAAAAGTCGGGCAGCCCCGCACAAGCGCGCGACTGCCCGATAGGGGAAGGGGTATGGTCTTCATGTCCAACGGCACGAAGGACAAATGATGTGCCGCTAGCCAAGGCAAGCTTGGCCCAAGCCCGCAGCGGCGCCAAGCCTGCGCCAGTCCCGAACGGAACTTCGGCAAAGCCATGCTGATCTGCAAACAGGCGCGGCGACATCATGCCGATCAATCCTCGAAAGCTTCGGGGAATGCGGCGCGGGCGGCGGCCACGTCGAGCACCAACAGCGCTTCGTAATCGGCAGGGTCGAAAGGATCGGTCGCGGGCAGAACCTCGCGGCCAAAGAGCCAAGACAGACGGCCCGCATCAAGATTGCCCCGCTCGAAAGGGTGTTCGCCAAAGGCTTCCCAAAGGGCTTTAACAAAGGCGGTATCGGCGCGGCGATCCGGGGCGCGGCGGTCGGGGCGACGCTCACGCCGGGTGATGGGCGTGACCCCTTTGGGGTTCGGGCGGCGAATGGTGAATTGGAAATCGGTGCCGGGCAGACGCCCGGGGAACCCGCGGTGTTTTAGCATATAGGCGGGCATCAGACACCCCTCCCGGTTGCAGGGGTGGCTGGGATCAGGGCAGGCGCAAACGCCTGCCCTGCAACGGCATTACTTGTACTTGCCGGTGTAGACGGGCTCAACCGAGATGGGCTCGGGCTCGACCACGACAAACTCTTCTTCTTGCTGTGCGCAGGCCGAAACCGCTGCGACGAAACCGATAGCTGCCAGCAACTTGATGCTCTTGGACATGTATATCTCCTATTAATGTTAAATGAACCTGACACGACAACACGCCGGCCAAGCCCGGGTTCTGAGGTAAGGGATACGTGGGTATTCCTTGACCGCATCATATGCGATTCACATGGCAATGGATACGGTTGCAAGTGCAATCGGTCACGTTGTGACTCCAAAGCATCATTCCAATCCGAGGATCGGCGGATTCTTGCAAGATATTGCCTGCGCATCACAAACCCTCCCAAATGCAGGTGTCATCCTGCGCCCGGAAAGCTTCGAAATACTGGGTCGCTTCGGGGTCGGCCGCGCCGAATTCCACCGGACGGTCGGCGAGGGAGACGACGATCACCTGCCCTGCCAACGCATGTTCGGTCATGTAAGGAAGTGCGACGACCGCGCAGAGATGCTCCATATCCGGCGCGGCGCGGTCATAGGCGATGGCCCCCGGCCCTTTGGCAATCTGCGGCGCAATGAAACGGAAGCGAAGCCAAGTCTCACCGCCGAGTTCCTCGACCAAGACCTCTTGCAGGTCAACTGTTTGTCCAGATGGGACATCAATGGCCCGCGCGGGGGCTGCAAGCCCGACCGCCAGCAGGGCTGGCAGCCAGGCCCGGCGCAGAAGAGCACCTAGTGGTTGCGCAGCGCGTAGATCAGCGCGTCCTTGTCCATGTCCGAGCGCCCTTCGATCCCGAGCTCCTGCGCCCGGTCGTAGAGATCGTCCTTGGTCCAATCCTCGTAGGGCGGCTGTTTGCCCCCCTTCTTGCCGGGATGCTGGCTGTCGTTGGCCTGCGCATTGGCGATGCGGGCGGCTTTCTCCTTGCTCGCCCCATCCTCGCGCAGGGACTTGTAGGTCTCTTCGTCCTTGATGGATGAATTCGGCATGATCCGGTCCTCCTTTGCAAGGAAAACCACCCAGCCCGCCGAGGGTTCCGCGCGCGGCCCTCGTGGGATCGGTATTTGAGAAAGGATGAAGCTGCATGATGGCGCTCAAAGCGGGATGTTGTCGTGTTTCTTCCACGGGGTCTGCACTTTTTTGTTGCGCAGAGAGGCGAAGGCGCGGGCGACCCGTTTGCGGGTGCTGCGCGGCTGGATCACCTCGTCGATGAAGCCACGTTCGGCGGCCACGAAGGGATTGGCGAAACGATCCTCATAATCTTTGGTGTGTTTGGCGATCTTTTCGGGGTCGTTCAGATCCTTGCGGTGAATGATCTCGGTCGCGCCTTTGGCGCCCATCACGGCGACTTCGGCGGTGGGCCAAGCGTAGTTGAAATCCGAGCGCAGGTGTTTCGAGGCCATCACGTCATAGGCGCCGCCATAGGCTTTGCGCGTGATGACGGTGACCATCGGCACCGTCGCCTCGCCATAGGCGAAGAGCAGTTTCGCGCCGTGTTTGATGACACCGCCGAATTCCTGACCGGTGCCGGGCAGGAAGCCGGGCACGTCGACGAGCGTGAGGATCGGGATCTCGAAGGCGTCGCAGAAACGCACGAAACGCGCCGCTTTGCGCGAACTGTCGATGTCGAGGCAGCCCGCCAGCACCATCGGTTGGTTGGCCACCACGCCGACGGTACGCCCCTCAAGGCGGATGAAACCGGTGATGATGTTCTTGGCGAATTCCTCTTGGATTTCGTAAAAGTCACCCTCATCCGCCAGTTTGAGGATCAATTCCTTCATATCGTAGGGCGTGTTGGCGTTGGAGGGCACCAGCGTGTCGAGCGAGGGCTCGATCCGGTTGGGATCGTCGAAGAAGGGACGGACCGGCGGTTTTTCACGGTTATTGGCGGGCAGCAGATCGACGAGGCGGCGCACCTCGGCCAGTGCCTCCACATCGTTCTCGAAGGCCGCGTCGGCGACGGAGGATTTGCGCGTGTGGGTCGTGGCGCCGCCCAGCTCTTCGGCGGTGACGACTTCGTTGGTGACGGTTTTCACCACGTCCGGACCGGTGACGAACATATAGGAGCTGTCTTTGACCATGAAGATGAAGTCGGTCATCGCGGGCGAATAGACCGCCCCGCCCGCGCAGGGGCCCATGATGACGCTGATCTGAGGGATCACGCCGGAGGCTTCGATGTTGCGCTGGAAGACCTCGGCATAGCCTGCGAGGCTTGCCACGCCTTCTTGGATGCGCGCGCCGCCGGAATCGTTAATGCCGATCACCGGCGCGCCGTTTTGCACTGCCATGTCCATGATCTTGCAGATTTTCTGGGCATGTGTCTCTGACAGCGAGCCGCCGAAGACGGTGAAATCCTGGCTAAAGACATAGACAAGGCGGCCGTTGATCGTGCCCCAGCCGGTGACCACGCCATCGCCCGCGGGCTTCTGATCCTGCATGCCGAAATCGGTGCAGCGGTGGGTGACGAACATGTCGAATTCCTCGAACGAGCCTTCGTCGAGCAGCAGATCGACCCGCTCCCGCGCGGTGAGCTTGCCGCGGCCGTGCTGCGCATCGATCCGTGCTTGACCGCCGCCCAAACGCGCATCTTCGCGACGCCGCTCCAGTTGTTCGAGAATGTCTTTCATGACGCACCCCTATTGTGATTTCGACCAGTCTACCGGAGGAGCGCAACTGACCAAAGCGCAATTTTGCAAATTTGCAAAATCATTACAGGCGCTGCGAAGCAAAATGAAAAGTTGCAAAACAATCTAGTTAACATGGACATTTCCCATACCCGCGACTACTTGCATTTGCATGAGCGATATCCCCCGGGTCCGGTATTTAGACCGGACGACCCCGCCCCATATTTCAACGCTGATCCTGCTGGCCGGGCTTTCGGCGATGGTGATGAACATTTTCCTGCCCAGCCTGCCAAAGATGGCAGACCATTTCGGCACGGATTATGCTGTGATCCAGCTTTCGGTACCGCTCTACCTTTTCTTCAGTGGGATACTGCAAATCTTCATCGGGCCGATTTCGGACAACCTCGGTCGGCGGCGCGTGATGCTTTGGGGCTTGGGCATCTTTTTCGTGGCCACGGTCGGCTGTCTGCTGGCGCCGAACATCGCCGTGTTTCTGGTATTCCGCATGGCGCAGGCTGTGATCGCCACGGGCATGGTGCTGAGCCGTGCGGTGATCCGCGATCTTTATACCCAGGACGAATCCGCCTCCATGATCGGCTATGTGACCATGGGCATGGCGCTGGTGCCCATGATCAGCCCAGCCTTGGGCGGGTTGCTGGAACAGGGTTTCGGCTGGCAGGCTTCCTTCTGGGCGATGCTGATCCTCGGCGGGTTGGTGTTTTGGGTGGCTTGGGCGGATTTGGGCGAAACCGCCCGGGCCAGCGGCAAATCGCTGCGCCAGCAGTTCGGCGAATACCCCGAGTTGCTCCGCTCCCCCCGTTTTTGGGGCTATGCGCTGGCCACGGGTTTTTGCTCGGGCGCCTTTTTTGCCTATCTCGGCGGCGCACCCTTCGTAGGGACCGTGGTCTTCGGGATGGAGCCTGCGGTGCTGGGCCTCTATTTCGGCGCGCCCGCGATTGGCTATTTCATCGGCAACTTCGTCACCGCGCGGACGGCGACCCGGTTTGGCGTCAATACGCTGGTGCTTTGGGGCTGCATTTCCAACGCCCTGGGCGGCACGGTGTCGCTGCTGATCTTTCTTGCGGGCTACGGCTCTCCGCTCAGCTTTTTCGGGCTGATGACGCTGGTGGGGCTGGGCAACGGGCTGTGCATCCCCAATGCCACCGCCGGGATGCTGTCGGTGCGCCCGCATCTGGCTGGCACGGCCTCCGGGCTGGGCGGGGCGATCATGATCGTCGGCGGCGCGGCTTTGAGCGCGCTGGCGGGCGCCCTGCTCACTCCCGAAACCGGAGCCTATCCGCTGTTGTGGCTCATGCTGCTGACGGCCATCGCCTCGGTCGCCTCCATCTGGGTGGTGATCCGGCGTGAGAAGGCTTTGGGCCTCTAGGCCTACGCTCCTCGCACTTGTGACCCAGGCTTTGCAAAGCTAGGCTGCACCCAGCTGCAAAGTTGCAAAGGTGCGCGGATGGCGATCCAGAAACTCTATGCCGGTGTGAAACTGCGTGAGACCCGCACCCGCGCGGGGCTGACGCAAAAAGACTTCGCCGCCCGGCTGGGCGTCTCCTTGCCCTATCTCAACCAGATGGAGAACAACAACCGGCCTGTCAGCACCAATGTCGTGCTCGCCTTGGCGTCGGAGTTCAGGCTGGATGTGACCGAGCTTTCCAGCGGCGATGGGGAGCGGTTGGTCAGCGATCTGCGCGAGGCGCTGGCCGATCCGATTTTCGCCGGAAAGGCACCCCCGATGGCCGATCTGCGCCTCACGGCGTCCAACGCCCCGGGGCTGGCGCACGCCTTTCTTGCCCTGCATCAAAGCTACCGGCAAGTGCATGAGCGGCTGGCGTCACTGGACGAAGCCTTGGGCCGCGAAGACGCCCGGGCGATGCCCTCCCCTTGGGAGGAAGTGAGGGACTTCTTTCACTATTGCGACAATTACATCGACGCCGTCGACCGTGCGGCAGAGCATTTCGCGACACGCGAAGGCAGCGGCAGTGATACGCGAGCGACTGCGGCAGCCGCTCTCGAACGCGCCGGGGTGACCGTAGTCTTTGAAGATGACGACCGCCTGCGCGCCTATGATCCTGCGCGCAAAACGCTGCATCTATCGGCCCGTGCAGCACCCGAAACACAGACTTTTCAAATGCTGTTGCAGGTGGCGCTGACGCAGCAGGATGCGTTGCTGGAGGCCACGCTTGACCTTGCCCGTTTCCACAGCGCTGCGGCACGGGATATCGCGAAGATCGGGCTGGCCAATTACTTCGCCGGGGCGGCCCTGTTGCCCTATGGGCGGTTCCTGCAAAAAGCGCAGGACTGCCGCCATGATCTTGAGGTGCTGGCCGGGCATTTCGGTGCTTCGATCGAACAGGTGGCGCATCGGCTTTCGACGCTTCAGCGGCCCGGCGCGAAAGGGGTCCCTTTCTTCTTTGTGCGGGTCGATCAGGCGGGCACGATCACGAAGCGCCACTCGGCCACCCGGTTGCAATTCGCGCGTTTTGGCGGCGCCTGTCCTCTTTGGAACGTCCACCGCGCTTTCGAGACGCCGGGAAGGTTCCTGCGCCAACTGGCCGAGACGCCGGATGGGGTGCGCTATATCAGTTTGGCGCGGGACATCTCGAAACCGGCGGGGCGGTTTGGCGCGCCAGTGCGGCGCTACGCGATTTCACTGGGCTGCGAGGTGCGCCATGCGCCCGCGCTGGTCTATGCCGATGGGATGGATGTCACCCGCAGCGATGCCTTTGAACCGATTGGCATTTCCTGCCGCATTTGCGAACGCCGGGATTGCCATCAACGCTCCGTCCCGCCGCTGGAGCGGCAGTTGGTGGTCGACCCGCATCTGCGCGACACCCTGCCCTACCGGGTGGAGTGATCAGCGCCGCGCGCGCCGCCACCCCGCGCCGCGTGCCTCTGCCTCGGAACGGAACCAACGCTCGCCTTTGCGGGCGCTGATGCGGGTGCGGCTGTAAAATTCTTGCCCCGGCATATGATAGATCTTAACCCCCTTGGCGCTGATATTGCCTTTGATCTGGCAGCTCCCCTCCGGCCGGGCAGGCTCGGACCCGCTGCGGCGGGTCACGCGGTAGCGGGCGGGGGAAACCGTCTTGAACCCGTGAATCCCACGGCCTGCGACAAAGGCGGCTTTCTCATCCAGATCATAGTCCATCGAATATTTCCGATAGGCAAAGGCCAGCCCGTCACGCACCAGCGCCTGCCCCACGTCAACGTTGCCCACATGGCAGCGGGCGACAATGCGATCATAGCGGTCGCGGTCCAGTGCCTCACAACGCGCGTTGGCCCCTTGGTATCTGTCGCGCACCTCCCTCGTTGTCCAATCTCCGCAGGCCCAAGCCTGCCCGACCTCTGTCTCGCAGGTCTGGCTGGCCTCGAGCGCATCGATGCCATGTAAGCGGATGCGCGTACCGCCGAGATCGAAAGTATCCCCGTCGATCACGCGGACCACCCCCGAGACGGTCTGCGCCCCCGCTGATCCAGTTGCGAGGCTCAGTGTCAGACTGAGGGCGAAAAGTGAACAAATCCTTAACATGAGGCAGGTATGACGCCCTGCCCCGCGGCCTTCAAGACAGGAGGTTAAGGCAAGTTAACGATCAGCGCTGCGCCACCTGCCAGTTCGGATGCACCCAAGGTTCGTCATTCGCGCGCGGCAGCGGATCGCGGCCCAAAAGCAGGTCTGAGACCTTTTCGCCGACCATGATCGAGGGCGCATTAAGGTTGCCATTGGTGATCCGCGGGAAGATCGAACTGTCGGCCACGCGCAGCCCCTCGACCCCAATCACCCGTGCTTGCGGGTCGACCACGGCGCCCGGATCGTCCGCCGCCCCCATGCGGCAGGTGCCGCAGGGATGATAGGCGCTTTCTGCGTGTTCGGTAATGAAGGCGTCAAGCTCTGCATCCGATTGCAGCGCTTCTCCGGGCTGGATCTCATGTTTGACGAAGGGCTTGAAGGCGTCCTGCGCGAAGATCTCCCGCGTAAGGCGGATGCAGGTGCGGAACTCCTCCCAATCGTCGGGATGGGACATGTAGTTGAAGCGGATGCGCGGCGCCTCGGCAGGGTCGGCGGAGCGCAGGGTGATCTCGCCCCGCGACTTCGAGCGCATCGGCCCCGTGTGCGCCTGAAAGCCATGCCCCTCGGCCGCCGCCTGCCCGTCGTAGCGCACGGCAATGGGCAGGAAATGGTATTGAATATCAGGGTATTCCACGCCGGGCTTCGAGCGGATGAAGGCCGCGGATTCGAACTGGTTCGAGGCGCCCATGCCGGTCTTGGTAAAGAGCCACTGCGCGCCGATGACGGCCTTCGACAAGAGGTTCCAGTGCTTGTAGAGCGTGATCGGCTGGCGCGAGGCCATTTGAATGTAGAGCTCCAGATGGTCCTGCAGGTTCTGACCCACGCCGGGGCGGTCGGCCAGCACCTCGATCCCGTGGTCGGCCAGATGCGCGGCGGGGCCGATCCCCGAGAGCATCAGCAGTTTCGGCGAGTTGATCGAAGACGCCGCCAGCACCACCTCGCGGCTGGCGCGGATTACCTCCGTCGCGCGGCCACGCTTGACCTCGACACCCACAGCACGGCCCTCTTCGATCACGACACGTTGCGCCAGCGCACGGATCAGGGTGACGTTGCCGGTCTTCTGCGCCGGGCGCAGATAGGCATTGGCCGCCGACCAGCGCCGCCCGTTCCAGACGGTCTGCTCCATCGGGCCGAAACCCTCTTGCTGCTCGCCGTTATAGTCATGGGTCACCGGGTAGCCCGCCTGCGCCCCGGCCTGCACGAAGGCGTCGAAAAGCGGGTTCTCGCGCGGGCCGCGGCTGACGTGCAGCGGGCCGTCCTTGCCGCGCCATGCAGCATCGCCGCCATGGCCGTTTTCGTGCCATGTCTCCATGCGTTTGTAGTAGGGCAGCACATCCGAGTAGGACCAGCCGCGCGCGCCGGACTCTTCCCAATGGTCGAAATCCTTGGCATGGCCGCGGACATAGACCATGCCGTTGATCGACGACGAACCGCCGATCACTTTACCGCGCGGGCAGACCAATTCGCGGTTGTTCAAATGCGGCTCGGGCTCGGATTTATAGCCCCAGTCGTAGCGCGGCATGTTCATCGGGTAGCTGAGCGCCGCGGGCATCTGGATGAAGGGGCCCGCATCGCTGCCGCCATGTTCGATGACGATGACCTTGCGGCCCGCCTCCGCCAGACGGTAGGCCATGGCGCAGCCCGCGGAGCCCGCGCCGACGATGACAAATTCAGCTTCCATAACACTCACCTTCCGTGATTCCGCGCCGGGTCAAGGATGCGCAGCACCGCGCGAATGCGCGGCTTGTCCTTGAGGCGGTGGGGAATCGCACCCCAGAATTGACGAGGTGACTTGAGGATCAGATCGATCCCTCAAGCACCTCTCAGCGAATTCGCCCCCTCAGAAGGGCGCCTCGACATCGCCCATGCGCACATAGACCGACTTCACTTGGCTATAGTGCTCGATCGCCGCCTTGGCGTTTTCGCGACCGACACCGGAATTCTTCATGCCGCCGAAGGGCGCTTCGACCGGCGCGTCGTTGTAGCTGTTGATGTAGCAGGTCCCGGCCTCGAACCCCGCCGCCACGCGATGCGCGCGGGCAAGGTCGCGGGTGAAGACACCGGCGGCGAGGCCGAACTCGGTGGCGTTGGCGCGGGCCATGACCTCAGCCTCATACTCGAAGTCGAGCACCGCCATGACGGGGCCGAAAATCTCTTCGCGGGCAATGACCATGTCGTCGGTCACATCGGCAAAGACTGTGGGCCGCATGTAGAAACCGTCACGTTCGATCCGGGTGCCGCCATAGACCAGTCGCGCGCCTTCGGCCTTGCCCTTTTCGACGTAGTCCAGCGCGATCTGCATCTGTCGTTCGCTGACCATCGGGCCGAAGCTGGTGTCGGAGTCCATCGGGTCGCCGATCACGGCGTTGTCCAGCCGCTCGGAAAGGCGCGCGAGGAACTTTTCCTTGATGTCGCGGTGCACGAAGACGCGGGTGCCGTTCGAGCAGATCTGCCCCGAGCTGTAGAAGTTGCCGAGGATCGCGCCGCCGACTGCGTTGTCGATGCCCGCGTCCTCGAAAACGATCAGGGGCGACTTGCCGCCCAGTTCCATCGTCACATGTTTGATGCCCTCGGCAGCCGCGGCATAGACCTTGCGCCCCGTGGGCACGGAGCCGGTGAGCGAGACCTTGTCGACGCGGGCATCGGTGACAAGTGACTGGCCCACTCCGCCCATGCCCTGGACCACGTTGAAGAGGCCCGCGGGCAAGCCGGCCTCAATCAGGATCTCGGCCACTTTCAGGGCGCAGAGCGGCGTGGTCTCCGACGGTTTGAAGATCATCGCATTGCCGCAGGCGAGCGCAGGCGCGGCCTTCCAGCAGGCGATCTGGGTGGGGTAGTTCCATGCACCGATGCCGACGCAGACGCCCAAAGGCTCGCGGCGGGTATAGACCCAATCCTCGCCGAGCTGGATATGCTCGCCGGTCAGGCTGCCAGCGAGGCCGCCGAAATACTCCAGCGCGTCCGCGCCGCTGGTGGCATCGGCGACGGAGGTCTCCTGATAGGGTTTGCCGGTGTCTTGGGTTTCCAGCACTGACAGATCGTGGTTGCGGTCGCGGATCATGTCGGCGGCGCGGCGCAGGATACGGCCGCGCTCGGTGCCGCTCATCGCGCCCCATGCGGCCTGCGCGCGGCGGGCCGAGGCGATGGCATGCTCCACGATCTGAGGCGTGGCGGCATAGACCGTGGCGATCTTTTCGCCCGTTGCCGGGTAGATCACCGGGATCGGCGTGCCATTGGTGTCTTCGACATAGGCGCCGTCGATAAAGTGGCTGGCGGTGGGTTGGGGATCATAGGACATCAAAGGGACTTTCTTGCCTGAGGCGAGGAGTGTTCAGAGAGGCGGAGCGCGGCGGTGCCGCCCGTCTCCGCGGTGTTCAACGGCCCGCTTTAAGCAGCAGGTCGAGTGTATAGAGCGCGCGGGTCATGGCCTCTGCCGCGCTGACGCCATCCGACAGCGCCGCGCGCAGGTAGAGCCCGTCGATCAGCGCCGCCAAGGTTTCGGCGTCGCCCTCGGGCTGGGGGCTGATCGGGCGCAGCGCATGTGTGAGGTTGGACCGCAACCGGCTTTGGTAGGCCGTCAGCAGCCGCCGGGTTTCGGAGTTGGTGCGGGCATGGGCGTAGAGTGTCATCCACGCGCTGATCGTGCCGGGGTGAAAGCCGGTATCGTCGAAACTGGCGACGATGATCGCCGCCGCGCGGTCATGCGGCGTGCGGGCCTTGGCCAAACGTTCGCGCACCCCGGCGGCATATTCCGACAGGATATGCCGCATCGCCGCCAGAAAGATCTGGTTCTTGCCGCCGAAGTAGTGATGCGCCAGCGCGCTCGACATGCCCGCCCGCTTGGCGATCTGGCTCACCGTCACATCCAGCGACTGGGCCTCGCCGATCTCGGCGATGGTGGCTTTGACCAGCGCAGAGCGGCGAATGGGTTCCATTCCGACTTTGGGCATTGGATTCGGATCCTTGGGGCAGTGTTGACCGCCTCAGGATAGGGGAATCTTTATTGACTCGTCAATCAAGTACCACCCGGCGGAGCGGAAGGTCAGAATTTCGTCGCATGCGAGGGGGGCGTGACCTGCCGTTTCAGCATCGCTTCACGCCATGTAATAAAGGTGACAGAGCCCAAGATCACCGCCCCGCCCAGCACGACCCAGAGGTCCACCGGCTCGGCAAAGACCACCACGCCGAGGATCGTGGCCCAGACCAATTGCAGGAAAGTGACCGGCTGCGTCACCGTCACCGGGGCGGCGGCAAAGGCCAGCGTCATGGTGAAATGACCCGCCGTCGCGAAAAAGGCGACCCCGGCAAGGATCAGCAGTTCCTGCGGTGTCGGCGTGATCCAGACGGCAAAGGCGAAGGGCGCCAGCCCGATGGTCACGAAGATCGACAGCATGGTCACGATCATCACCGGGCGCGCCTCATCCGCCAGCACCTTGGCCAAGAGGTAGGACCCGGCAAAGACCACCGCCGCCAGCAACATCGCCAAATGCCCGGTAGAGACTTCGCGAAAACCGGGCCGCAGGATGATCGCCGCCCCCGCCAGCCCCAGACAGACCGCCACGATACGCCGCGCGGCCAGCTTCTCCCCCAGAAAGATCGCGGCACCCACGGTGACATAGATCGGCGCGAGGTAGTTCATCGCCGTCACCTCGGCGATGGGCAGGCGGGTCATGGCGTAGAACCACAGGATCACCCCGCCCGCGTGGCACAGGCCCCGCATGCCGAAAAGCCCCCATTGCCGCCGGCTCACCGGTGTGGCCAGCAGCGACCGCAGGACCGGCAGGACAAAGACCAACCCCATGGCGTAGCGCAGGAAAGCGGCCTCGGCCGAAGGCAGCCGCGGCCCCATGTATTTCACCAGCGCGGTCACGCCGATGAAACAGGCCCCCGTCACCAACATCCAAAAGACCCCGACAAGCGGGCGGTTGGGCGGAGCGGGGATGTCGGGGGTGGTGGCGGGAGAGTGTGTCATGCCGCGACCCTTTCCCAAAGCGCTGCCAAGGGCAAGATGGGCGCGGCATTTTTATTCACATCGCAAGCAATTTGATGGCAATCGCCCACATGGTCACGGCGATGATGGCGTCCAAGACCTGCCAACTGCGCGGTCTGGCAAAGAGCGGCGCCAGCAGCCGCGCGCCATAGCCCAGTGAGAAGAAGAAGACGAAGCTTGCCAGCACCGCCCCGATGCCAAAGCTGAGCCGGTCCGGATATTGCGCCGAGATCGAGCCGAGCAGCACCAAGGTGTCGAGGTAGACATGCGGGTTCAGCCACGTCAGCGCCAGCAGCGTCAGGATCGCCTTGCGCAGGCTGCGGGTGGATTGCCCCTCGGCCTCCAGCGCCTCCCCGCCCTGCCATGCGGAAACCGCGTTGCGCCAGCCGTACCACAGCAGGAAAGCCGCGCCGCCATAGCGCATCAGCGGTCCGAACCACGGGGCCGCCTCAGCCAGCGCGCCAAAGCCCGCGACCCCCGACATGATCAACACCGCATCCGAGGCAGCACAAACCAGCACCACCGGCAGCACATGTTCGCAGCGCAGCCCTTGGCGCAAGACAAAGGCGTTCTGCGCCCCGATGGCCATGATGAGGGTGAGGCTGAGGGCGAAGCCGGGAAGGAGTGAGGTCAACATCAAAAGCGTCCTATAACATGGGTTGCCTTTGCCTAGCCCGGCGGTTCAGATTACTCAAATTCAATAGTCTACGTCAGGATTAGCAAAACTTATGCAGCTCGACAGCGCGCAGCTAACCGCATTGGCACATATCCTGCGGCTCGGCAGTTTTGACGCCGCGGCGGCGGTGTTGGGGGTGACCCCCTCGGCAATCTCGCAACGGGTGAAAGCGCTGGAGGATCGTGTGGGGGCCACCCTCGTTCTGCGCGGCCAGCCCTGCACCGGCACCCCCATGGGCCAGCGTCTTGCCAAACATGCGGAGGATGTGGCCCTGCTCGAAGCGCAGGCGCTTGGCGCGGGCGATGCCACCGCCCCGCCCCGGCTGCGCCTTGCGGTGCCTGCGGATGTCTTGGCCACATGGCTGATCCCGGCGCTGGCGCAGGTGCCCGACATGCTTTTCGATCTGATGATCGACGACCAAGACACCTCTGCCGATTGGCTGCGAAGGGGGGAGGTCAGCGCGGCGGTGACGGGGCAAGCCCGCGCGGCACCGGGCTGCGACGTGCTGCCCTTGGGGGCGCTGCGCTACCATGCCACTGCCAGCCCCGCCTATCGCGAGACCTGGTTTACCGAAGGCGTCACGACCGAGGCACTGGCCCGCGCGCCGATGCTCACCTTCGATCATAAGGATCAACTGCAAGGGCGATGGTTGATGCGAAAGACCGGGCAGCGACTGACCCCGCCAAGCCACCATCTACCCTCAAGCCACGGCTTTGTCGCGGCGGCGCAGCAAGGGCTGGGTTGGGGGATGAACCCCGCGCCGCTGGTGGCCGAGGATATGGCGGCGGGGCGGCTCGTGTCACTGGACGAGGCGCTGCCGCTGGATGTGCCGCTTTACTGGCAGGTGGCGCGGATCATGGCGCCCGCGCTGGCCCCGCTCACCGCCGCCATAAGGGCCGCGGCGCGCGAGGCGCTGGTGCAAATGCCGCGTTAAAGCTGCGACATAACCTCGTCTGAGGCCTCGAAATTGGTGGTGACGCGCTGCACGTCGTCATCCTCCTCAAGCGCATCGATCAGCTTCATCAGCTTTTCCATGTTCTCGAGATCCATCTCGGTGGTGGTGGTCGGACGCCAGATCAGCTTGGTCGATTCCGACTCGCCCAGTTCGGCCTCCAGCGCGGTCGACACGTCGTTGAGATCGGTGTCGGCGCAATAGATCACGTGACCTTCTTCGGAGCTTTCCACGTCTTCGGCGCCCGCTTCGATCGCCGCCATCATCACGGTGTCGGCGTCACCGACGGAGGCCGGGTAGATCACCTCGCCCTTGCGCTCAAACATGAAGCCGACCGAACCGGTCTCGCCCAGATTGCCGCCGTTCTTGGTGAAGGTCGAGCGCACGGTCGAAGCGGTGCGGTTGCGGTTGTCGGTCATCGCCTCAACGATCACGGCTACGCCATTGGGGCCATAGCCCTCATAGCGGATTTCCTCGTAATCTTCGCCCTCACCGCCGACGGCCTTCTTGATGGCGCGTTCGATGTTGTCCTTGGGCATGGACTGGCCCTTGGCCTCTTTCACCGCCAGACGAAGACGCGGGTTCTTGTCCGGGTCGGGGTCGCCCATCTTGGCCGCGATGGTGATTTCCTTGGAGAGTTTGGAAAACACCTTGGCGCGCAGCTTGTCCTGACGGCCCTTGCGATGCTGGATGTTTGCCCATTTGGAGTGACCGGCCATGAATACCTCGTTCTGGCAATGCGTTTGCGCCACTCTATATGCCAGCATCACCGCTGGAACAAGCCACCCGGCCTGTGCTTAGCTTTCCGCCGATGGGGCAACCACGTTAGACCGGATTTATGACCACTGATCAGATCATCCTTTTCACCCTCTTCGGCGCGGTCTTTGGTCTGCTGCTTTGGGGGCGGTTTCGCTATGACATCGTGGCCTTCGGGGCGCTGATGCTCGGCGTGGTGCTGGGGGTGGTGCCCACGGAAAACGCTTTTGACGGTTTCGGCCATCCGGCCACGCTGATCGTGGCGCTGGTCTTGGTGGTTTCGGCTGGGTTGGTCCGTTCGGGCGCGGTGATGCTGATCACCCGCACGCTGGTCGACAGTTCGCGCAGCTTGGGCGCGCATATCACCATGATGGGCGCCGTGGGCGGGGTGCTGTCGGCCTTTATGAACAATGTCGCCGCCTTGGCCCTGCTGATGCCGGTCGACATCCAGACCGCACGCAAAGCGGGCCGCGCGCCGGGCTTGAGCCTGATGCCACTCAGTTTCGCCACCATCCTTGGCGGCATGGCCACGCTGATCGGCACGCCGCCCAATATCATCATCGCTTCCATCCGGCAGGAATCCTTGGGCGCGCCTTTCAAGATGTTCGACTTCGCCCCCGTCGGTGGGCTGGCCGCCATCGCGGGGCTGATCTTCGTGGCGCTGGTCGGTTGGCGGCTGATCCCCGCCCGCGAAGACGCGATGATCGAGGCCGAGGATATCGCCCAATATATCGCCGAGCTGACCGTGCCCGAGGGCAACAAACAGATCGGCAAACGGCTGGCCGAGTTGCAAGAAGAGGCGCATCGCGCCGATGTGGCGATCTTGGGGCTGATGCGCGACGGCAAACGGCGCTATGGCACGGCGCGCAACGTGGTGCTGCAAGCCGGAGACGCGATCGTGCTTGAGGCCACGCCCGACGCGCTGGACGAGTTCCGCAGCACGCTGAACCTCGCGCTGGCTGACCGGGACCGCGAAGACCTGCTGTTGGCCGATGGCGACGGGGTCGAGATTGTCGAGGTCGTGGTGACCGATGGCTCGCGGCTCAACGGGCGCACGGCGCAGGCGGTGGGCCTGTCGTGGCGGCAGCGCACGGTGCTTCTGGGCCTGTCGCGACAGGGCCGCAAGATCACCTCGCAACTGCGCACGACCGAGCTGAAACCCGGTGACATCCTTTTGCTGCTGGTGCCGCGTGACACGGTGGCTCATGTCACCGATTGGCTGGGCGTTCTGCCGCTGGCCGACCGGGGTCTTGCGGTGACGCAAGACAGCAAGACTTGGCTTGCTATCGCGATGTTCTCGGGGGCCGTGGCGGCGGCCTCCTTCGGGCTGATCTACCTGCCCATCGCGCTTGGCATCGTGGTGGTCGGCTATGTGCTTGCCAAAATCGTGCCGCTTTCGGAACTCTACACCCATATCGAATGGCCGGTGATCGTTCTGTTGGGCTCCATGATCCCGCTGGGCGCGGCGCTCGAGACTTCGGGCGGGACCGAATTGATCGCGGGCGCGCTGGTGGGGCTGACCGAGGGACTGCCCGCTTGGGTGGTCCTTGCGGTTCTGATGGTGGTGACCATGTCGCTGTCGGATGTGCTCAACAACACGGCGACGACCATCGTCGCGGCGCCTGTGGGCATCCAAATGGCGCAGTCGCTCGGCGTCTCTCCTGACCCGTTCTTGATGGCGGTGGCGGTTGCGGCCTCTTCGGCTTTCCTGACCCCGATTGGGCATAAGAACAACACGCTGATCCTCGGCCCCGGCGGCTATTCCTTTGGCGACTATTGGCGCATGGGGCTGCCGCTGGAGATCATCGTCGTCGCCGTGTCGATCCCCGCGATCCTGTTCTTCTGGCCGCTTTAATCGCCGCCCCCGCGCGTCGGACTTGCCAGAGCATATTTGCCGCCCCTAGGCTGAAGGTCAGCTTTGGGGGGACAAATGGACATTCTAATCAGCGTCGTACTGCCGCTGTCATTGGCGATCATCATGCTGTCGCTGGGCGTGGGCCTCACGGTCCCAGACTTCACCCGCGTGGCGAAATATCCGCGCGCCTTTGCCTTGGGCGCGCTTTGCCAAGTGGTGCTGGTGCCCGCTGCCGCATGGGCGGTGGCCATGGCCTTCGGCCTGCGCGGAGAACTGGCCGTGGGGCTGATGATCCTCTCCTTCTGCCCGGGCGGCGTGACCTCGAATATGATCAGCAAATTCGCGCGGGGCGATGTGGCGCTGTCGGTGACTTTGACGGCAGTGGTCTCGCTTCTGAGCATCCTGACCGTGCCAGTCTTCACCGCCATCGCCGTGCGGCACTTCATGGGCGATGCCGCGCCGGATGTTTCGGTCGCGGCGCTGACGGTGGCGATGTTCGTGATCACCACCCTGCCCGTGGCGCTTGGGCTTGCCCTGCGCCACCTCGCCCCCGGCTTTGCCGCGCGGATCGAGCCGGGCCTCTCCGCCCTCGCCGCGCTGCTCTTCGTGCTGATTGTCCTCGCCGCATTGGCCGGAAATTGGAGCATTTTCACCGAGAACCTCGCCCGGCTTGGTCCCGCGCTCATTAGCATGAACGCGGCGCTGATGTTGCTGGGGCTGGGCATTGCCGCAGCGGCCGGGCTGGCGTGGCAGACGCGCAAGACGATCTCGATCGAAGTGGGCATCCAGAACGCAACGCTTGGCATCACCCTCGCCGGGTTGATCTCGGGCCAAGCGTCGGGGTTCAGCGCCTATGCCCTACCCTCGGCGGTCTATGGCATCACGATGTATCTGGTGGCCCTGCCCTTCGTCCTTTGGATGCGCGGACGCTGAGGGCGACGCCCGCCAAGCAAAAGGCGCGCCCCGAGGGACGCGCCTTTCGTTTTTAGACTGACGGCCCCTTAGGCCATGTCGAAGGCGTCATCCTCGCAGGTGTCGCCCCCTTCGTCTTCCTCCTCCGGCACGGAAGTGAGGGTCAGCGCGTCCATGAGGGCGCTCGCGGGGTCGGAGGTATCGGCATCGGAGTCCTCCATGTCAGGATCGACCATACCGGACACCTCAAGCACCTCGCCGCCGCTCTCATCCGAGTCCACCACAACACGCATGCCGCTCAGATCGATATCTTCGAAAGACAGCGAGCCGGGATAGGTCCATAGGGTGAAGTTCGTGCTTGTGACCTCATCATCGGAACTGTCAGCGGTCGTGCCGAACTGCAGACCCACATCGAAGCTGCCTCCCGCTTGGGGACCATCGTCGAAACCGTCGACACCGTCATCCACGGCCTTCACATCCGTCAGGTGATAGCCTTCGGCGTTCACATCAGGGAAGAAGTTCAGTTCTTCGATTGCGCTGCCATCAGTCACATTGAAGAAAAGCCCGTTGATGTCAGCGTGGGATTCCGCTTCGGGATCAGTGGGCGAGAGGTTGAAGTGCAACTGCCCCTCCGGCGTTTCCGTGACGGCGATTGTGATCTCCCCACTCTCTCCCATCAGGAAATTAAGAACGGACTTATCGTCGCCACCGGTATCACCCCCTTGCGTACCACCCGAACCAGACCCCTTAGTGCCGCAAGAGCCGGAGCCTTTGGTGCCCCCCGAGCCGGAGCCTTTCGTACCACCAGAACCGGAGCCCTTGGTGCCACCAGAACCGGAGCCCTTCGTGCCGCCAGAACCGGAGCCTTTCGTACCGCCGGAACCGGAACCCTTGGTGCCACCGGAACCGGAGCCCTTCGTGCCACCAGAACCGGAACCCTTAGTGCCACCCGAGCCGGAGCCCTTCGTACCGCCAGAACCGGAGCCCTTGGTGCCACCGGAGCCGGAACCCTTGGTGCCACCCGAGCCGGAACCCTTCGTACCGCCAGAACCGGAGCCTTTCGTACCGCCAGAACCGGAACCCTTGGTGCCACCGGAGCCAGAGCCTTTCGTACCGCCAGAACCGGAACCCTTAGTGCCACCCGAGCCGGAGCCCTTGGTGCCACCAGAGCCGGAGCCCTTCGTACCGCCAGAGCCCGAACCTTTCGTACCACCAGAACCGGAACCCTTGGTGCCGCCCGAGCCAGACCCCTTCGTGCCACCCGAACCGGAACCCTTTGTACCACCCGAGCCGGAACCTTTCGTGCCGCCAGAACCGGACCCCTTGGTCCCACCCGAACCAAAGCCTTTGCCGTCATCGTTCCCGTCGAACTTCTCGGCCAAGTGCTTGTCATACCACTTCGCGAAGGAGGAGCCCTCTACCCCGCCGTTGTGATAGGACTTCGTTCCGCTGGCATCGCAACCGCTTTCCGCTTCACCGCCAGTGGACCAGCTATTGTCCTTGCTGTTCCAACCCTTTGAGAATCTGTAACCCATGACGCCAATCCCTCATATGCATTTGCAGCCGCGGCCGCTTTGCAGCGCCGCATCCCCCACTGGCCTTTAAACCTAGCAGCGGCGCCTATTTCCGCCAAATTCTTTCCATTTTTTGGGTAAATTGGGCCGACAAAGCGTGATAAGTCGAAACAGTGAGACACCCTGAGAGGGCATTGTTCTTTCGTATAGGTCAAATGCGCTGATGGGGTGCGAATCACTCCCGTCGGGATAAGTGGAAATTGCCTTTGTTTTGCCCAAAACCCGCCGTACCCTCGTCAGCCAGCCGACCTAGACAGGCGAAAACACCAGCGGAGGCCCCATGGCACGACCCAAGGAACAAAGCGCTCAGGCCCAGATCGCCGCGGCGGCGCGCAAGCATTTCGGGCAAGATGTGGCGCGGGTATCGGCGCCGGGCGGCGAAAACCGGTCGAGCTTTCGGCTGCATCTGACCGACCGCACGGTGATCGCCACCCTGCGCCCGAACTTCCGCCGCACCCATCTCGAAGCCCATGTGCTGACCGAGCTTGGCCGCCACTGCAGCGACCTTCCCGAATGTCTGGGCGTGGTGGGCGAGATCATGTTCCAATCCGACGTCGGCAAACGCCGCCTCAACGTCGAGGTCGCGCGGGTGGAACGCGCCGAACAGCTTGACCTCGCAGCCGAGGCTGTCTCAGCCATCTTCCGCATCCACGGCGCCGCGCGCCAGACCGAGTTGAACGCGATCATGCCGCATCTGGGCAACAACCGCGACTGGGTGCTGAACTTTGTCGATGCGGTGGATTTTCTAAAAGACCTCGGCGGCGGCATCTCGGGGCAGTTCGACCGCACCGCCGCCTATGAGCGCATCAACGCCCCGGCGCGGCAATTCGTCAAATGGGACTGCCGTTCAGGCAATGCCGCGATTGGCGCGGATGACAAGCTGCGCTGGTTCGACTTTGAATATGCCGGTCTGCGCCACGGGGCCGAAGACATCGCTTGGCTGATCGGGGATGAGGCATGGCCCATCGCCCCGCCGGATATGGTGGATGTGGTGATCGACGCCTTCGATCCGACCTGCGGCGTCGCCCTGCCCGACTACCTCGATTACCTCTCGGTCTACCTGACCTTCCATGCGGTGCAGCGGCTCAAACTGATCAGCAAAGAGGCCAAGAAGCGCGGCTGGCTGAGCAAGGACCGCATCCGGCGCTATGATGACGCCGGGGTGCATCCTGAATTCGCGGCCCATATCTGTCGGGTCGGGGCCTATTTCTCGGACCAATCCGAACTCACCGCCCCGCTGACCCGTAACTTCCTTGAGGCGCAAGCGGGCTTTGACGCAATCGTCGCCCAGTCCGACGTGCCGCGCAGCGCCTAAGCTACCAGATGAGCGGGATCACCGCGCTGACCAGCACCGACATGCTCAGGTTCAGCGGGATCCCGATGCGCATGAAATCGGTGAAGCGATAGCCCCCCGGCCCGTAAACCAGCGTGTTGGTCTGATAGCCGATGGGCGTGGCAAAGGCGCAGGAGGCAGCGATCATCACCGCCACCACCAGCGGGCGCGGGTCCATGCCAAGCGCGGTGCTGAGGCTGATGGCAATCGGCGTCATAATCACCGCCACGGCATTGTTGCTGACGATCTCGGTCAGGATGGTGGTCAGCAGGAACACCGCCCAGATGATGAAAAACGGCGGCAATTGCGCCAGCCCCGGCGCGATATTGTCGACGATTAGCGTGATCGCGCCGGAATTCTGCAAGGCCGCGCCAACCGCCAACATGGCAAAGATTAGCGCCAGCAGCCGCCCCTCGACGAAAGAGAAAGCCTCCTCCGCGTCGATACAGCCCGTCACCAGCACCACGGCCACGGCGATCACGGCCAGCAGGAGGATGGGCGCCACGTTGAAGGCCGCCAGCGCCACGATCCCCACGAGGGCGGCAATGGCGATCGGCGCATGACCCCGGCGGAACGCCCGGGCCGAAGGTTGGGTCACATCGACAAGGTTCATCTCGCTCGCCAGCCGCTGGATGTCTTCGGCAGCCCCTTCCAGCAGCAGCGTATCGCCGACCTTGACGATCAATTGGTCAAGCTGCTGGCCGATGTTCTGATTCCGGCGGTGCACCGCCAGCGGATAGACCCCATAGCGCCGCCGCAGCCGCATCGAGCCCAAGCTGCGCCCCACCATCCGGCAACCGGGGGTGATCAGCACTTCGACGGTCGTGGTCTCCACTGCCGAAAGCTGATCGACCCGGCGGAGTTCCTTGTTGTTTTGCAGACTGAGAAGCTCGGTCATCTGGGTGCGCAGCACCACGCGGTCGCCGACCTGAAGCTCGACCCCTTTAAGGTTGCGGCGCAGCGAGTCGTCGCCCCGCACCACGTCGATCAACCGCACGCCCTCGCGTTTGAAAAGCTGCACGTCCAGCACTTCGCGGCCAATCAGGTTGCTTTCGGGCGGGATCACCGCCTCGGTAAAGAATTTCATCTTGGATCGGTCAGAGAGCATATTCGCCATGCTGTCGCGCGCGGGCAGCAGCCGGTCAGCGAAGAGCAGCATGTAAAGCAAGCCCCAAGCGCAGACCACAAGGCCCACGGGCAGGATCTCGAAAATGCCGAAAGGGGCCATGCCCTGCGACCGCGCCACGCCGTCGACCAATAGGTTGGTCGAGGTGCCGATCAGCGTCAGAGAGCCGCCCATGATCGCGGCATAGCTGAGCGGTATCAACAGCTTGGAGGCCTTGGTGTTCAGCGTGCGGGTCAACTGCACCACCACCGGGATCATCACTACCACCACGGGGGTGTTGTTCATAATCGCACTGGCCGCCATGACCGACAGGATCACCCCCGCCACCGCCGTTTTGGGATGCGTCTTGGCCGAACGTTCGGCCAGTCGCGTCAAGACATCCAGCGCGCCGGTGCGGACCAAGGCCCCCATGATGATGAACATCGCCGCGATGGTCCATGGCGCGGGGTTTGAAAGCACCTCAAGGGCGTCGTCATAGGGCAGCACGCCAAGCGCCAGCAGCAAGGCCGCCCCGGCGATGGCGACCACTTCGGTCGGAAAGGCTTCGCGCAGGAAAAGCACGAACATCATGCCGACGACCACGAGGGTCAGCACCGCCGTCTCCATCGGAGAGAAGCTGAAAAATTCCATCAAGAACCTGTCATTCGGGCAAAAGGCCGCTGTCCAGTTACGCCGATTGCCGCCCTCGGTGCAAGCGCGACGCATGGGGCCGCGCATTCCTGTTCTTAGGGCGCGCTGGCCTGAAGCGTTCCGCCCTCGCGCACCGGCACGATCCGCGTGGCCCGACCCGTGCGGTCGTCAGTCTCGATATAGACGCCCGACAGGGTCGCCTCGCCATTGGCGGGAGTGAAACGTTCGCGCGGCATGCCGGTGATGAAACGGCGCAGCGGCTCGGCCTTGTCCATGCCGATCACCGAATGATAATCGCCACACATGCCAGCATCGCTTAGGTAGCCCGTCCCGCCCGGCAGGATCATCGCATCCGCCGTGGGCACATGGGTATGGGTGCCGACCACAAGGCTCGCTCGCCCGTCGCACCAATGGCCCATGGCCATCTTCTCACTCGTGGCTTCGCAGTGCATATCGACAATGATCGCCTGCGCCATTCCGCCCAACGGATGCGTTTTCAGCACCGGCTCCAGCGCCGAGAAGGGATCGTCGAAAGGGCGCTTCATAAAGACCTGCCCAAGCGCTTGGGTGACCAGAACCTTCTTGCCGTTCTGCGCCGTGAAGAGTTTAGCCCCCTTGCCCGGCGCGGATTTGGAGAAGTTCAGCGGGCGGATTACCCGCGGCTCCTGCTCGATAAAGCTGAGCATGTCTTTCTGGTCGAAAGCGTGATCGCCAAGGGTCAGACAATCGGCCCCGGCATCCAGCAGCGTCTTGGCATGTGCGCCCGAAAGCCCCATGCCGCCGGTCGCATTCTCGCCATTCACCACAATGAAATCGAGCTTCCAGTCGCGCCGAAGCCGCGCCAGATTTTCGGTGATCGCCCGCCGTCCGGCCCGGCCCATCACATCGCCAAGAAACAAAATCTTCATGCCCATGGACTAGGACGCGCGCGGCTTGGCGGCAACCCTTATTCCGCTCGGGACGGGGGTTGGCCCGGCGCGACCTCGATCACCCCGGCCTCGGTCACGATCAGATCAAGCGGCGCGTCGGTGTCTTCCAGCGGGATGTCGTCCCACTCTTGCCCTGCGAAAGCAAAGCCAATGGCCAGCGTGGCCCGCCGTCC
Source organism: Sulfitobacter sp. 1A13679 (assembly GCF_043557115.1). Taxonomy (NCBI): domain Bacteria; kingdom Pseudomonadati; phylum Pseudomonadota; class Alphaproteobacteria; order Rhodobacterales; family Roseobacteraceae; genus Sulfitobacter; species Sulfitobacter sp. 1A13679. The sequence goes on along the minus strand of NZ_JBIFFO010000007.1, from coordinate 119,575 downwards.
GCGCAGCATCGCCAGCGTACGGTCATAAAAGCCGCCGCCATAGCCCAGCCGCCCGCCCGCGCGGTTGAAGGCCAATAGCGGCACGATCACGATCTCGGGCTCAAAAAAGTCGGTTTCTGCGGGGATCATCGCGCCGAAGGTGCCCGGCACCATCGCTGTCTCGGGGGTCCAACGGGCAAAGGACAGCGGGTGGTTCGGCTTTTTGATCACTGGCACGCCGACGGGACCATGGGCGCAAGCCTCAGCCATGGCGGGGCGTGGATCAATCTCCGTTCGGATCGGCATGAATCCCGACAGCGGCACGCCGCGGTAGCCCGCCAAAACCTCGGAAAGATAGCCCGCCTGCGCCGCATTCGCTTGATCGAACAAGGGCTTACGGCGGGCAAAGGCCGCCTTGCGCGCCTCGGCCTTCCGGGCGGCGCAATCGCTCACAACAGCACCAAGGCGGCAAGGCCGAGGAAGGCAAAAAAGCCCACCACATCCGTCACCGTCGTCACAAACGCGCCCGAGGCGAGCGCCGGGTCCACCCCGAACCGCTCGAGCAAGATCGGGATGCCGGTGCCCGCAAGCCCCGCCACCACGAGGTTGATCACCATCGCCGTGGCGATGACATAGCCCAGCCCCGGCGAGCCGAACCAAAGCACGCCGACGATGCCCATGATCACCGCGAATATCAGCCCGTTGACCAGCCCCACCAAAACCTCGCGCCGGATCACCCGCCAAACGTTGGAGCCGGTGAGGTCTTTGGTCGCGATGGCCCGCACCGCCACCGTCAAGCTCTGCGTGCCTGCGTTGCCACCCATGGAGGCCACAATCGGCATCAACACGGCCAGCGCCACGATCTGCGCAATCGCCGCCTCGAATTGCGAGATCACCACCGAAGCCGCAATCGCCGTCACAAGGTTCACCGCAAGCCACGGCAGCCGCTGCTTCGTCGTCTCCGTCACCCGGTCAGAGAGCGACCCCTCGCCCACGCCCGCCAGACGCAGGATGTCTTCCTCATGCTCTTCGTCGAGCACGGCCATGGCATCGTCAATGGTGATGACCCCGATGAGCCGCCCCTCCTCGTCGACCACGGGGGCCGAGATCAGGTGGTACTGGTTGAAGGCATAGGCCACATCGCCCTCATCGCGCATGGCGGGGATGATCTGAAACGTCTCTTCCAGAATATCCGCCAGACGCGTCTCGCGGCGCGAGCGCATGAGCTTGCCTAAGGTCACATTGCCCACCGGATGCAGTCGCGGGTCGACCATGACGATGTGATAAAACTGATCCGGCAGGTCTTCTTCCTTGGTGGCGCGCAGATGGTCGATGGCTTGGCCCACCGTCCAATGCTCCGGCGCCATGACAACCTCGCGCTGCATCAGACGACCGGCGGAATATTCGGGCCAGTTCAGCGCCTGTTCCACCGCGACGCGGTCGGTCTCTTCCAGCGCGTCGAGGATGGTTTCCTGCTGCGCGTCTTCCAGATCTTCGATCAGGTCGACCACATCGTCGCTGTCCAGCTCGCGCACCGCTTGGGTCAGAACCTGCGGCGTCAGGATGCTGATGACTTCCTCACGGACCGACTCGTCGAGTTCCGACAGGATTTCCCCGTCGAACTCCTGCCCGTAAAGCCGGATCAAGGCGGCGCGGTCGTCCTCGTCGATCTGCTCAAGAAGGTCGGCAATATCCGCCGCGTGCAGCGGCTCCATCAGTTGGGTCAGATGCGCCTGATCCTTGGCCTCCACCGCCTCAAGGATCGCGGCCACCGCTTTGCGGTCCAGCACATAGGCCTCAGCACGCTCTTCAGGGGAGGCCGCCGGATCCAGCTCTTCGATCTGCTCTGACATCCGCTGCTCTCCGTCTCTGCGCCTTTGTTGAGAACGATAGTATGCGAGCGCCCAAGCCGGTACAACGGCACCAGCGACGCTTCGGTATTGTTCCCCGTCCCGCCCTCACCTAAACCACTGGCATGACAAATCAACGACTCCTTTTGGGCGCGACGCTCACCTATTCCGGCAACCCGATGCAAAGCGCTTGGGAGGATGCCGTGAAGATCGACACCCAAGGCGGTGTGCTGATCGAAAATGGCAGGATCGCCGCCGTCGGCAAGGGGGACGCGCTGCGCGCCGCGCATCCGCAGGCCGAGGTGACACGCTACGCCGATGCGCTGATCTGCCCGGGTTTTGTCGATGCCCATGTGCACTACCCGCAGACCGCGATCATCGCCTCATGGGGCAAGCGGCTGATCGACTGGCTGAACACCTATACTTTCCCCGAAGAGATGCGCCTGTCGGATCCGGCCTATGCGGGCGAGATCGCCGCGCGCTATCTGGACCTGACGCTGGCCCATGGCACCACCACGGTCGCGTCTTATTGCACCATCCACCCCCACAGCGCCGACGCGCTGTTTCAGGCGGCGGAAGAACGCGGCCAGCGGATCGTCGCGGGCAAGACCTGCATGGACCGCAATGCCCCCGAAGGGCTGCGTGACACAGTGCAATCGGCCTATGATGACAGCAAAGCGCTGATTGAGCGCTGGCACGGCAAGGGCCGCGCGACCTATGCGATCACGCCGCGTTTCTCGCCCACCTCCACGCCCGAGCAACTCTCGGCCCTCGGTGCGCTTTGGGCGGAGCATCCGAGTTGTCTGATGCAGACCCACCTCAGCGAGCAGACGGATGAGATCGAATGGGTCCGCGGGCTGTTTCCAGAGGCGCGCGATTACCTTGATACCTATGAGGCCCATGGCCTGCTGGGCGAGCGCGGCCTCTACGGCCATGCGATCCATCTGGAACCGCGCGAGATCGACCGTCTGGCAGAGACGGGCGGCGCGCTGGTGCACTGCCCGACCTCAAACACCTTCATCGGCTCGGGGCTGTTCGACATGACCGGCCTTGCCGCGCGGGGCATCCCACTGGCGCTGGCGACGGATACCGGCGGCGGCTCGTCCTTTTCGATGCTGCGCACCATGGCAGCGGCCTATGAGGTCGGCCAGTTGCGCGGCACGCCGCTGCATGCGGCACAGCTCATTTGGCTGGCGACCGCGGGCTCGGCCCGCAGCCTGCATTTGCAAGATCATGTGGGCTCACTGGCCGAAGGGATGGAGGCCGACATCACCGTGCTGTCGCTCGACTCCACCCCCGCCATCGCGCAGCGCCACGCGGCGGCCAAGGACATTTGGGAAAGCCTTTTCGCCACGATCATGATGGGCGATGACCGCGCGATTGCGGATGTTTGGGTGGCGGGCGCGCGGCAGGGCGGCACGGCGTAACGCCCCCCCCCCCGCCTATGGCTGGGCTCAGCAGGGCGCGCCCAGCACCATGACCCAAACCGCGTCATCGGCACGGACCAGCCCCATCTCCTCGGCCCGGGCGTCGACCATATTGCGGTAATGCCCGGGCGAGTTGGTCCAGCCGGTCATGACCTCATCGAGCGATTGCTGCCCCTTGGCAATATTCTCGGCCACGAAACACCATTCATAGCCTGCCACCGCCGCGCGGCGGCCAACATCGGTGCCATCGCGGCCTTGGTGGCTGAAATAGTCATGCGTGGCCATGTCGCGGGCGTGGTCCTTTGCCGCCTGTTCCAAACGGCTGTCATAGCTCAGGGGCTGCAACCCCTTCACATCGCGCAGGGCGTTCACCCTGTCCAACCCCATCGGATCGGCCAAAGCGGGCATCCCCGCCAGCATCAGTATCGAGAATAAAACCGGCTTCATTCAGCCAAGCCTTTCGCCAAATGATTCTGCCGCGCCACCTGAGCGGCCAAGTCGATGGTGGTAATCTGACCATCGCGCACCACCTGTCGGCCTTCAACGAAAAGGTCGCGCACCGCCGTGGGACCGGCAAGAAGCAGCGCAGCCGGGTCCCAACTGCCCGCGCTTTGCACGCCCGAAACATCCCAAATCGCCACATCGGCTCGTTTGCCGGGCATCAGCCGCCCGCAGTCAGGCCGCCCCAGCACATCCGCACCGCCCCGCGTGGCCAGTTCGAGCGCCGCGCGCGGGCTCATCGCGTCGGCACCGCGGGCCACCCGCTGCAACAGCATCGCTTGCCGCGCCTCGGCAGCCAGATTGCCGCTGTCGTTGCTGGCCGAGCCATCGACGCCCAGCCCCAGCGGCACGCCCGCGTCCAGCATCGCCCGCACCGGCGCGATGCCCGAGCCGAGGCGACAGTTCGAGCAGGGACAATGCGCAACCCCGGTGCGGGTTCGGGCGAAAAGGTCGATCTCGGCCCCGTCCAACTGCACGCAATGGGCGTGCCAAACGTCGTCGCCGAGCCAGCCGAGGCTTTCGGCATATTCCCCCGGGCGGCAGCCAAATTTCTCCTGCGAATAGGCGACATCCTCGGCATTCTCGGCCAAATGGGTGTGCAGCATCACGCCCTTGTCGCGCGCCAGCAGCGCCGTGTCGCGCATCAATTCGCGACTAACCGAAAAGGGCGAACAGGGTGCCAATCCGACGCGGCACATCGCCCCTTCGGCGGGGTCGTGAAAGGCGTCGACCACGCGGATGCAGTCTTCCAAAATGGCCGCCTCACGCTCCACCAGCGCATCGGGCGGCAGGCCGCCATCGCTTTCGCCGATGCTCATCGAGCCGCGGGTGGGGTGAAAGCGCAGCCCAAGTTCGGCGGTGGCGTGGATCGTATCCTCCAGCCGCACGCCGTTGGGGTAGAGATAAAGGTGGTCCGAACTCAGGCTACAGCCCGAGAGTGCCAATTCCGCCAGCCCGATCTGGGCCGAGACGAACATATGCTCTGGCCCCATGCGCGCCCAGATCGGGTAGAGCCGTTGCAGCCAGCCAAAGAGCAGCGCATCCTGCGCCCCCGGCACGGCGCGGGTCATGCTTTGGTAGAGATGGTGGTGGGTGTTCACGAGGCCCGGCGTGACAACACAGCCCTTCGCCTCGACAATCTCACCCTCTGTCCGAAGGCCCTGCCCGATCTCGACAATCACCCCGTCGCGCAGCAGCAGATCCGCGCCCGCAAGCTCGCGCCGGGTGTCGTCCATCGTAATCAGGTAATCCGCGCCGCGGATGAGCGTCTCTGCCATAGGTCACACTTTCGCTATGCCCGTCTCATGCAAAGCGTGTGTGATCGGTGGAAAACGGGCGAGAGAACCGACCTTCTGCGGGATTTATCGCATCCCGCCGGGGCCGGTCAATCCGGGCTTTCCCGACAATTGGATCAATAGGCGGAAAGGATCGCAAGCGCTTGCGCGTGGATGTCGCGGTTGGCCGCGGCCAGCGCCCTGCCCCCTTCATGCACCGGGTTGCCCTGCCAATCGGTGACGATGCCCCCGGCGGCTTGGATCACCGCGATCGGCGCTTGAATGTCATAGGCGTTCAGCCCCGCTTCGATCACCAGATCGACCTGCCCCGCCGCGACCAACGCATAGGCATAACAATCCATGCCATAGCGGGTCAGCAACGCCTGCGAGGCGACGGCGCGAAAGGCGCTGCCCTCCTCGCTGCTGCCGACCTCGGGGAATGTGGTGAAAACGATGGCCTGCCGCAGGTCTCGCGCCGCACGGGTCTGCAAAGGGTGGCTGCCGTGGGGCCCGGTCAACAGCGCGCCATCCGGCGCCCCCTCGAACCGCTCCCCGATATAGGGCTGGTCAATGATGCCATAGAACGGCCCCGAGGCATCGGAGACCGCGATCAGCACGCCCCAAGTCGGTGTGCCGCTGAGAAAGCCGCGCGTCCCGTCGATGGGGTCGAGCACCCAAGTCAGCCCCGATGTGCCGGGCTGCGCGCCATATTCCTCACCTAAGATGCCATCCGCGGGCCGTTCCGCCGCCAGAATATCGCGCATCGCCCGTTCGGCGGCGCGATCGGCCTCCGTCACCGGATCGAAACCCGTGCCGAGCTTGTTGTCGGCCTGCAAACCAAGGCTGCGGAAATAAGGCAGGATGACCTGCCGCGCCGCATCCGCCATCAGATGGGCGACGCGGCGAATATCGGGATCGAAATCGGTGGTGTTCATCATGACAAAGACCTGACAGTTTGCGCCCCTTAGCGCAAGCCTGTCAGAGCCTTAGAGAAGCGTCGATGGGAGACTTCCGGCGCCGATCAGGCCACGTCGCTCAACACGCGGGCCAGTTCGAACAGACGGCGGCGTTGGTTTTCGGGGATGGCGTAGTAAGAGCGCACCAGTTCCATCGCTTCCTTATCGGCCATCAGATCGGCGGGCAGCCCGTCCATCGGCGCCCCCTCCGCGACCTCTTCGTCTTTCAGACCCTCAAAGAAGAAAGACACCGGCACCCCGAGCGCATCGGCGATATCCCACAGCCGAGATGCGCTGACGCGGTTCGCGCCGGTTTCGTATTTCTGTATCTGCTGGAATTTGATCCCAACCAGTTCCGCCAGTTTCTGCTGGGTCATCCCCGTCAGCCAGCGGCGCTGCCGGATACGTTTGCCTACATGTACATCTACCACATGCACCATATTCTCTAATCCTTATAGGGCACATGCGATCGTGCCAATCTCAGTTCCAAACAAGGACGAAGTGTGCCGTCGCCTCGCACGATACCGCAGGGGTTGCGCGAAAGTTCTACCTCCTATCATAGCGGTTGCGTTGAATTCGGCCAAGAATTTTCACGGGATGGTAAAAATCTGCCCTGTATCGACTGCAACCTCAGGCGGTGCACTGCCCCTCTCTCTCTGCGACCGGCGGGTGTGAAATCCCCAAGTTTCCTTGGGCCTGTCGGTTTCCCGCTCGGCAACCACTGGATGAACGCGAAGGATATCAATCGGTTCCCGTCGGAATGCGTCAAATGCCATCTTTTCGTGTTTGGGGCGGTGGGAATGGCTGCTGCCCACGCGTGCGCCGCCCAAAACGCATCGGTGCTTTTCCGCCGATCGACCGGTCGCGGCAGCCCCGTCCAAGGCGCGCACAGGGCAAGCCGACGCCCCGCGCATGCCCCGAACATCCCCACCCGAAAAACCCGCGATTATTGCCGTGTTATCAGCCCGCAAGACACTTGAAATTCGCCCCCTCAGGCCCGATATTCAGACCCAAGAACGTGTCGGCCGGGTTTCGACACGCAACTTTGCCAATGGGAGTCACTAAATGGCTGACGTCAATTCAATTCGCTCTGCTGCCGGGGCGCGCGTCTCCGCGATCGACGAGGGTCTGCGCGCTCATATGAACAAGGTGTATGGCACCATGTCGATCGGCATGCTCATCACCTTCGCCGCGGCCTGGGCCATCTCGGGCCTGTCGGTCACCACCGATCCCTCCGCCGCCGTGGCGCAGCTCAGCCAGGATAAATACCTGACGCAATTGGGTTATGCGCTCTATGCCTCGCCGCTGAAATGGGTCGTGATGTTTGCGCCTCTGGCCTTTGTTTTCGGCTTTGGCGCCATGATCAACCGCATGTCCGCCGCCACGGCGCAGGTTGTGTTCTACGCCTTCGCCGCCGTCATGGGCATCTCGATCAGCTCGATCTTTCTGGTCTTCACCGGCTATTCGATCGCGCAGGTCTTCCTGATCACCTCCATCGCCTTCGCGGGTCTGTCGCTCTGGGGCTACACCACGAAAAAGGACATCTCCGGCTGGGGCAGCTTCCTGATCATGGGTGTGATCGGTCTGGTCGTCGCGTCGATCGTCAACATCTTCCTCGCCTCCTCGGCGCTGATGTTCGCGATTTCGGCCATCGGTGTTCTGATCTTCGCGGGCCTGACCGCCTATGACACCCAGAAGATCAAGACCGAGTATCTGGCCCACGCCCATCACGGCGACACCGAGTGGCTGGGCAAGGCCGCGATCATGGGCGCGCTGAGCCTCTATCTGGACTTCATCAACATGTTCATGATGTTGCTGTCGCTCTTCGGCAACCGCGAGTAATCGCCCTGCCATCTAATGCGAAAGGCCGGCTCCGAAAGGACCGGCCTTTTTCTTTGGCACCTTCTTAGGCCAAGCCGCTCACCCAATCGCGCCGAAAAGGTGCCCGACCCCGGCCGTCACGGCCATTGCCAGACCGCCCCAAACCACGACGCGCCCGATGGCGGGCCGCTTTGGCGCACCGCCCAGTTGCGCGCCGCCCGCGCCGAGCAGTATCAGCGCCAACAGCGCCACCAAGGCGATGGTCACGCCGCGCAGCCCCGCAGGGGCCAGAACCGCCGCAAACAGCGGCAGACCGCCCCCCAAGGCAAAGGCCAATGCCGAAGCGCCCGCCGCCTGTAACGGATCGGCCTGACCGGCGAGGCCGAACATGCCCAACTCTTCGCGCGCATGGGCGCCGAGGGCGTCATGGTCTGTCATCTGGGTGGCAACCTCTAGGGCGAGGTCGCTTTGCACGCCCCGGTTCTCCAGCCCTTCGGCCAGTTCGCTGAGTTCATAGTCCGGGTCTTCGATCAGGGCGACGCGCTCGCGCTCCAGATCGGCCTTCTCCACATCCGCCTGCGCCGAGACCGAGACATATTCCCCCGCCGCCATCGACAGCGCCCCGGCGGTGAGGCCCGCAAGCCCCGTCAGCAGGACATTGCCCTGCGTCATACCCGCCGCGCTCACCCCGACCAGCAGGCTGGCAGAGGAGACGATACCATCGTTGGCCCCCAGAACGGCGGCGCGCAGCCAGTTGCTGCGGTTGATGAAGTGGCCTTCTTTGGGCATCTGACCCGCCTTGCGTCTACTGCGGCTGATACACCAACAGATGCGCCGGGAAAATGACCGGCCCGTCGCCGCCCACCCCGGTAAAGCCGACACTGCCGGTAGGCTCCGCCCGGCTCAACGGTGCGCAGGCCCCCAGTGTCAGCAGCAAGATCACGGCAGTCGATTTGGCAAACATGGCATTCCCCCGGCAGTTCCTTCAGGTATCCCCCGTTCCGCCCCGCCGCGCAAGGCGTCGGGGCGGAGGAGGATCAGACGGTGATCGGCTGCATCACCTGCGGCTCAACCACATCGACGCCCGGAAGCCCGTCGATCAGCGTCTGCGCCGATTGCTCCAACGCGTCGAAGGTGCGGTAGTGACAGGGAATGACGGTCTTGAAATCGAAGTAGCGTTTGGCGGCATAGGCGGCCTGCGCCATGTCCATCGTGAAATGCCCGCCCGCCGAGAGAATGCCGATATCGGGTTTGTGATAGTCGCCCATCCAATCCATATCCGCCATGATCGCCGTATCGCCGGAATGGTAGATCGTATGCCCCTCGCCCGAGATCATGAAGCCGGTCTCCATCCCGGTGTAGATCGGGCCGTTCTCGCCCTCTACCGAGGAGGAATGCGAGGCCGGAACCATGGTGATCGCCACCTCGCCCGCGCGGATCGTCCCACCTTTGTTAAAGCCCGTGGTCTGCTGCACGCCTTTGCTTTCCAGCCAGCCCATCAGCTCGACCATCCCCGCGACCGGGGCATTGGTGCGGCTGGCGATGTCAGCGATGTCTGCCGTGTGGTCGAAATGGCCATGGGTCACGAGGATCTGCGTGGCGCCTTTGATTGCATCGGCATGGTGCGCGTCGTCCAGCATGGGGTTTTCTTTGAGCCAAGGGTCGATCAGCAGCACTTGGTCTTCGATCTCGATGCGGAATGAGCCGTGGCCGAGCCAGATGATGTTCATGGGGGGTCCTCCTGATTGCGGTGGGTCTAACATCAGATTTGACCCTATGCTGCGCGGAATCAAGTAACCCCCGAACATGCCACCCTAGCCCGGAATCAGGGGCGCATGCGTGACGGGCAGCGCCAGTCCGGCCCGACGGGCTGGCGCTTCTGCAACACCGACGCCATCCCGACATTACCGAATACCGCCGCGGCCATGAATTGCCCAACTGCCTCCGAGCAAGCACCATCCCCCGGTCTGGCGCCGCCCGGCTCCGTTCCGAACCTCTCAAACCCTTGCGAGGCCCGCCCCCAAACGGTAGAGGAGCCTCAAAGAGATGGAGATGTTCATGTCGATCGACGAAAACACCGCCGCACGCGTGGCGAAACTGGCCCGGATCAAGGTTGAACCCGACGCGCTTCCGGCGCTGGCGGAAGAGTTCAACACCATCCTCGGCTTTATCGAACAGCTGTCCGAGGTGGATGTCGACGGCGTCGAGCCGATGACCTCTGTGACCCCGCAGCGCCTGAAGCGGCGCGAAGACGTGGTCACCGATGGCGACCAGCAGGACCGCGTGCTGGCCAATGCCCCCGATGCCCGTGAAGGGTTCTTTGCCGTGCCGAAGGTGGTGGAATAATGACCGATCTGAACAAACTGAGCCTGGCCGAAGCCCGCGACGCGCTGCGCAAGGGTGAGACCACCTCGAAAGACCTGACCGAAGCCTGCCTCAAGGCCATCGACGGCGCAGGCGCGCTGAACGCCTTTGTGCACCGCACCCCCGAGATCGCGATGGAACAGGCCGCCGAGGCCGACGCGCGGCTCAAACAGGGCGACGCGCCGGCCATGTGCGGCCTGCCCATCGGCATCAAGGACCTTTTCTGCACCAAGGGCGTGCCAAGCCAAGCTGGCAGCCGCATCCTTGAAGGCTTTCTGCCCGAGTATGAAAGCACCGTCAGCCAGAAGCTGCGCGACAGCGGCGCGGTGATGCTGGGCAAGCTCAACATGGACGAGTTCGCCATGGGCTCGTCCAACGAAACTTCGGTCTACGGCAACGCGGTGAACCCGTGGCGGCGCGAAGGCGACACGGCGGAACTGACACCCGGCGGCTCCTCCGGCGGCTCTGCTGCCGCCGTGGCAGCCGACCTCTGCCTTGCGGCCACCGGCACCGACACCGGCGGCTCAATCCGCCAGCCCGCCGCCTTCACCGGCACCGTGGGGATCAAGCCGACCTATGGCCGCTGCTCGCGTTGGGGCATCGTGGCCTTCGCCTCCTCACTCGACCAAGCTGGGCCGATGACCAAGACGGTACGCGACGCGGCCATCATGTTGGAAGCCATGTGCGGCCATGACGCCAAGGACAGCACCAGCGCCGATCTGGCCGTGCCGGACTTCGAGGCGGCGCTCACCGGCGACATCCGTGGCAAAAAGATCGGCATTCCGCGCGAATATCGCATGGATGGCATGCCCGAGGAGATTGAAAAGCTGTGGGCCGACGGCATCGCCATGATGAAAGACGCGGGCGCCGAGATCGTCGACATCTCGCTGCCGCACACCAAATACGCCCTGCCCGCCTATTATGTCATCGCGCCTGCCGAGGCGTCGTCGAACCTCGCGCGCTATGACGGCGTGCGCTTTGGCCACCGCGCCAAGCTCGACCACGGCGACGGCATCACCGAGATGTACGAAAAAACCCGCGCCGAGGGCTTCGGCCATGAGGTTCAGCGCCGCGTGATGGTCGGCACCTATGTGCTCTCCGCCGGTTTCTACGACGCCTATTACAACCGCGCCCGCAAGGTCCGCACGCTGATCAAGAAGGACTTCGAAGACGTCTTCGCCCAAGGCATCGACAGCATCCTGACCCCGGCAACCCCCTCCGCTGCCTTCGGTCTGGGCGAGATGAAGGACGCCGATCCGGTGGCTATGTATCTCAACGACGTCTTTACCGTGACGGTGAACCTCGCCGGTCTGCCCGGCGTGGCGCTGCCCACGGGGCAAAGCAGCACGGGTCTGCCGCTGGGTCTGCAACTGATCGGGCGCCCGTGGGAAGAGGCAGACCTGCTTTCCTCCGCCTATGCGCTGGAGAAGGCCGCCGGTTTTGTGGCCAAGCCCGAGAAATGGTGGTAAGCCGCAGAGCGGTGAACAAGAGGCGAGAGCGGGTCAGATGATCACACGGACACTTCTAGCGATGACGGCAGGCGGTCTTTTGGCAGCCTGCCAACCGGCGATCCCCGATTCTGGGAACATTAACAGCGGGCGCGGCGTCGGCTTTGGCGACGGCAATTTCGAAGCCGAGCGGCGCGCCCGCGACGCGGCGCTGGCCAATGACAGCATCGACAGCGCTATTGCGGCCACAACACCCGCCCCGGCGGATGGCTCGCCCGAGGCCACAGCAGCCGAAACCGCCCGCGTGCTGGCCGCGACCCGTCCGGGCGGGGCAAGCAACGGTCTGGGCAATGACGCCGCCACCAACTCCGGCGTTGCCCCGGTGAACGCCAGCCCGTCGAACCCGCCCCCCGCCGCGGTCAACGCCGTGGGCATCTCGAATGAAAACAACTTCGACGCGGTGTCGGGCCAGCGCAGCATTCAGGACGACGCCGCCCGCGTCGCCGCCAACCGCGCGCAATATCAGGTCGTCCAACCCGAGGCCCTGCCCGAACGCCGCAATGTCGGCCCGAATATCGTCGCCTATGCGCTGCAAACCAACCAGTCGGTCGGTCAGCAGATTTATAGCCGCATCGGTTTCAACAAGGCCCGCAAGTTCGAACGCGCCTGCGCGCAATACGGCCACGCCGACCAAGCGCAGATCGCCTTTCTTGAGGCCGGTGGCCCCGAGAAAGACCGCCTTGGCATGGACCCCGATGGCGATGGTTTCGCCTGCGACTGGGATCCCACCCCCTTCCGCCGGGCTGCACAGGGCTGACAGATGCCTGCCGCGCCTGATGTGACGGCGCATCCCTCGCCCAATTGCGGCCCGCGACGCGGTGGGCTGCGCCCCCGGCTGATCGTATTGCACTACACCGCTATGACCAGCGCCCAAGCGGCGCTGGATCGGCTGTGCGACCCCTCTGCCGAAGTCTCAGCCCATTACCTGATTTCAGGGCGCGGAGACGTCATTCAGATGGTCGAGGAAGACCTGCGCGCGTGGCATGCTGGCGCGGGCGAATGGGCCGGGCAGGACGACATCAACTCACGCTCCATCGGGATCGAGTTGGACAACCGTGGCGACCACCCGTTTTCCGAGCCGCAGATGCAGGCGCTGGAAACCCTCCTGCCCGGCATCATGGCGCGCCACGGCATCCCGCCCGAAGGGGTGATCGGCCATTCCTGCATGGCACCGGGCCGCAAGATCGACCCCGGCCCCCGATTCGATTGGGCCCGGCTGGCAGGGCGCGGGCTGGCGCTTCCTGCGGGCGATGGCCCCCTTCCTGACAGCGTAACCACCGAAACCTTCCGCGCGGCCGCGCAGGCCGCAGGCTTCACTGCGCCCTGCGGCGATGACACGCTGCTAGACGCCGTGCGGATGCGTTTCAGGCCATGGGGGCGCGGCCCTCTCAGCCCCGCAGACCTTGCCGCCCTGCCCGCCCCCATTGACGCGCCGCGCGGCGGCGTCTAGGGCGGGGCTGCGCGGAAGGCTGGATGGCCGCTGCGTCGACTCGCGTCGCATGACCGACGTCCGCTCTCGTCACACGCATGTGTGACATCCGCGGCGTCGCTTTTGCGGGGCAAAAGCGACGTAGAGGAAAGTCCGGACTCCAAGAAGAAACGGTGCCGGGTAACGCCCGGGCGGGGCAACCCGACGGAAAGCGCCACAGAAATGAAACCGCCCTTCGGTCCGGCCCTGCCGGATCAGCCGAAGGGTAAGGGTGAAACGGTGGGGTAAGAGCCCACCGCGGGGCTGGCAACAGTCCCGGCATGGCAAGCCCCACCGGGAGCAATGCCAAATAGGGACCGCGCGCCGATGATCTTCGGGTCAAAGGCGGGGCTCTTCTGCCCCAGCAGGTCCGGGTTGGCAGCTATAGCCGCATCGGCAACGGTGCGGTCAGAGGAATGGTCATCGCCTGTTTTCGGACAGGTACAAAATCCGGCTTATAGGCCTTCCGCGCATATTCCTGCTCTTTCGAGGCTGAAAGGCAGGTTTTTCGACGAAACCGGCGTCTTTCGGCACCGGGCGGGCAAATAGCGGTTGACTCGGGCGCGGGTCTGACTAGAACCCGAAATTCAGAATTCACGCAGGCCTGCGCGGCGCTGCAGCAGGAGAAGACACATGGCGAAGCCAACCACGATCAAGATCCGCCTGAACTCGTCCGCGGGCACAGGCCATTTCTACGTGACTAAGAAAAACGCACGCACCATGACCGAAAAGATGGTCATCAAGAAGTACGACCCCGTTGCGCGCAAGCACGTCGAATACAAAGAAGGCAAGATCAAGTAAGATCGCCTGACTTTTGAGTTTCAAAGGGCCACGCGGTTTCGCGTGGCCTTTTGCATTGTGCAGGGCTGGATCGCGCCCGCCCTGGAGGCGGGTCGGGCCCGATCCGGACGCGGGGCGTCCGGATAATCGTTGAGACGCCTGAACGCCATCCTCGGTCCGGCGCTGCCCGGCTAGCGGTCTCTCTTCTCGCGGAAAAACCTCACGAGCATCTCTTCCGCCTCTCCCGCCGCGATCCCGTCGAACACCTCGGGCACATGGTGGCATTGGGGATGCGAGAACACCCGCGCGCCCTGCGCCACGCCGCCTGATTTGGGGTCCGCCGCGCCGTAATAGAGCCGCTCCACCCGGGCGGCGGCGATGGCACCGGCGCACATGGCGCAGGGCTCCAGCGTGACGTAAAGCGCGTGACCGATCAGCCTTTCCGAGCCAACAGCGGCGCAGGCGGCGCGCAGGGCCAGCATCTCGGCATGGGCGGTTGGGTCATTGCGGGCGCGGGTCTCATTGCCTGCGGCGGAAACGATCTGCCCTTTCGGAGAGACGACGACTGCCCCCACTGGCACTTCGCCGCGCGCGGCGGCGGCGCGGGCCTCGGCCAAGGCCTGTCCCATATACGAGCGAAACTCCATCCCGTCACATGGCCGCAAACGCCACCCTTTCGCAAGCCCGTGAAACAGGGTAAGCGCAGTGTATGAACGCAAAAACGCCCCCCTCCGGCTCCGGCCCGCAAAACCCCGACACCGATGCAAGTGCAGGCACCCCCACCGGCGACCGCATCGCCAAGGTGCTGTCGCGCGCGGGCATCGCCTCGCGCCGCGAGGCCGAGCGCATGATCGAAGCGGGCCGCGTGCGCGTGAACGGGGAGCAGATCACCTCGCCCGCGCTGAACGTCACGCCCGAGGATAAGATCACCGTTGACAACACCCCCGTCGGCGCGCCCGAACCGCCGCGCATGTGGCTTTATCACAAACCTGCCGGACTGGTGACCACCGCCCGCGATGAAAAGGGCCGCGAGACGATCTTTGACGCCCTGCCCGAGGATATGCCCCGCGTGATGACCGTGGGCCGGCTCGACCTCAACTCCGAAGGGCTCTTGCTGCTGACCAATGACGGCGGGGTGAAGCGCAAGCTGGAACTGCCCAGCACCGGATGGCTGCGCCGCTACCGCGCACGGGTGAATGGCCGCCCTACGGATGAGATGCTGGAGCCGCTGCGCAAAGGCATCACCGTTGAGGGCGAGAACTTTCAGCCGATGGACGTGACACTCGACCGCCAACAAGGGGCCAACGCTTGGCTGACCGTCGGCCTGCGCGAAGGCCGCAACCGCGAGATTCGCCGCGCGATGGAGGCCGTGGGCCTGACCGTGAACCGGCTGATCCGCATCTCCTACGGCCCATTCCAACTGGGCGAATTGAAGATCGGCGAGGTGGAAGAGCTGCGCCGCAAGGTCGTGCGCGATCAACTGGGGCTCGAGTTGGAAGACCCCAGCGGCACCGCCACCAAGAAACCCACCGGTCTGCGCCGCCCGCCGCGCCGCAAGCCCGGCGGTTTCGGCGGCGCGGGCCAACCGGGCCTGCCCGTGCAACGGGGCGAAGACGACGAACCGCCGCCCCGCCGTGGCGGCGGCAAGGCAAAGAACGCACCGCGTGGCAAGGCCGCGATGGGCAAGACGGCTGGCAAAGCAGGCGGCAAGGCGAGCGGCAAACCGGGGGAGCGCCCCACGGGGCGGCCGAATGGCAAACCGGGGCCAAAACCCACAGGCCGGGGGCCAAAACCCCGCCGCTGACCGGCTCTGCCCCGAGCTGCCCCTGCGCGTTTCCGGAACGCGGCCGACCTGCGTGCGTTGAATAGAGAACGGCAGGCAAGATCAGCGCGAAACCGCTGTCAGAAAAGGGCAATATGGCGCGAATAGTGATGTTTTTGGTGGCCTTGGCCGCGCTCGTGGTTATCATCCTCGGCGCAGCCTCGCTCGTGGGGCGTGCGGCTGACAGTGCCGGCACGGCGTTGCGCCCGATCTGGGGCAGCAAAAGGGGAAACATGATGGCGCCAACAACCTTTCAGAAAATCGCCTTTGGCGCGTTGCTGGTGCTGCTGCTTGGGCTCACCAGCGGTTTTCTCGGAGGGCTTTGACCTATGGCGCAACGCTTTGGCGGCAAATATAGCCCCGACACCGACGCCACCCCCAGCAGCGCCCCGCGCAAAACCGCGCGCCTGCGCGTCGATCCGGCAGGCGGTCGGGTCAACCTGATGTTCCTGCCGCCGGTGCTGCTGGCGGCGACTTCGCTGATCGGCGGCGCAGGCACGCTGGTGCTTGGCCTTGGTGGCGCGTTCCTGCTGGCTTCGGGCGTCTGGTTGCTGCGCGATGGCCTCTTGGCCGAGGCGGAATACCACGAGCGCAAAGTCGCCCGCCGCCCCGTCTTGCCGCGCAAGATCCTCGCTGCCCTCTTGGCCGGTGCGGGCGCGGCCCTCGCCGCTTATAGCAACGATCCCAGTCTCGCCGCGGCCCTGCTCTATGGCATCGCGGCCACTGCGCTGCACCTCGCCGCCTTCGGCATCGACCCGCTACAGAACAAGGGCATGGAAGGCATCGACACCTTCCAGCAAGACCGCGTCGCCCGGGTGGTAGATGAGGCCGAAAAACTGCTCTCGGGCATGAGCCAAGCGATCCTGCGCGCGGGCGACCGCCGCGCTGAAGCGCGGCTGGCCGAGTTTCAAGAAACCGCCCGCCATTTGATCCGCACCGTCGAGGAAGACCCCCGTGACCTGACCGCCGCGCGCAAATACCTTGTCGTCTATCTGCGCGGGGCGCATGATGCGACGGTGAAATTCGCCGACCTCTATGCCCGCAACCAAGACACCCAAGCACGCGATGACTACCTCGCCTTGCTCGACGATCTGGATCAGAACTTCGCCGCGCGCACGGCCAAATCGCTGCTGGACGACCGCAGCGATCTAAACGTGGAAATCGACGTGCTGCGGGCGCGCCTCTCTCGCGAGGGGGTCCGACTGGAACAACCCACCCCTGCAAATACTAAGGAAGATCAGTGATGACCGATGCCCTCCGTGAAAAAGCTGCCCAATCGCAAGGGTTGGTGGAAGAAGTAAACGCAACCGTCTTGCCCGAACCGGCGGATGCCAATGCCATCGTTCCGCTGAACAAAGCCGATCCCGAACAGAGCGCGGAAATCCAAAAGCGCATGGCCGAGATCGACGTGACCGATACCCAGTCCATCGTCAGCTTCGGCTCTGCCGCGCAGGCCGAGTTGCAAGAGATCAGCCAATCCATGCTGGCCGATGTGCGCAACAAAGATGTCGGCCCCGCGGGCGACAGCCTGCGCACCATGGTCAGCGCGATCCGCGGCTTCTCGGTCTCGGAATTGGACGTGCGGCGCAAGCAAAGCTGGTGGGAAAAACTGCTGGGCCGTGCCACGCCCTTTGCCAAGTTCACCGCTCGGTTCGAAGAGGTGCAAAGCCAGATCGACCGGATCACCGACAACCTGCTGGCGCATGAGCATACGCTGTTGAAAGACATCAAATCGCTCGACCTGCTTTATGAAAAGACGCTGCAATTCTATGACGAACTGGCGCTTTATATCTCTGCTGGGGAGGCCAAGATCGAAGAGTTGGATCACAAGACCATCCCCGCCAAACAGACCGCGCTGGATAAGGCGAGCGAGGACGATCAGGTGACGCGCGCGCAGGAGCTGCGCGATCTGCGTGCCGCGCGTGATGATCTGGAGCGTCGGGTGCATGACCTGAAACTGACGCGGCAGGTCACCATGCAATCGCTGCCCTCGATCCGTCTCGTGCAGGAGAATGACAAGAGCCTTGTGACGAAGATCAACTCGACCTTGGTCAACACCGTGCCCCTGTGGGAGACGCAGCTGGCGCAGGCCGTCACCATCCAGCGCAGCGGCGAGGCGGCAAATGCAGTGCGCGAGGCCAATGACCTGACCAATGAATTGCTCACCTCCAACGCGAAGAACCTGCGCGACAGCAACAAGGTGATCCGTCAGGAGATGGAGCGCGGCGTCTTCGACATCGAGGCGGTGAAACAGGCCAATGAAGACCTGATCGGTACCATTGAGGAATCCCTGCAAATCGCGGATGAGGGCAAGGCGAAACGCGCCAATGCCGAGAAAGAGTTGCAGGAGATGGAAGGCCGCCTGCGCGACACGCTCGCCGCCGCCAAGGCCCGCGAAACGGGGTTGGGCGATACCACCGGCAACGCGGTGCCAAGCTAAAACCGACGTGAGGGAACAGGCCATGCAAGGACGTCTGCGCAGAAATCTGCGCGCCGCAGGGGCGCTGGCGCTGAGCACGCTGCTCTTGGCCTGCGCCGAGCCTGCGCCCGTCTTGCAAAAGGTCGCCAAACCGCAGGCCCGCCCTGCCGCCGCCACCCCTTCCCCGGCGGCGGTGGCGAAACCGACCTCGCAAAAAAGCGCCATGCTGCGCAGCTATTTGCATCAGGTCGAAAAGGCGCAGTTGGGCCAAGATCTGCTGCGCCAAGACGGGGGCGGAGAGGACACACCCTTTACCAGCGAAATGCTGGCGCGCAACTTTGAGCAGATCGCGCTTTATAACGAATATGACGGCAATTTCTCAGGCCAAGGCGGGGCCAGTCCGCTGCGCCGTTGGGATGCGCCGGTGCGGATGCAGATCATCTTTGGCGACAGCGTGCCGCCCTCGCAGCGCCGATCCGACACCGCTAAGATCAACGCCTTCGCCCGCCGTTTGGCGCGGGTGACCGGGCATTCGGTCTCTATCAGCGATAGGCCGAATTTCATGGTGGTCGTGGCCTCGGAAGATGACCGGGTCGATGCGCTGGCTCAAACGGCGGAAGAGGTCGCGGGCGTCAGCAAATCCTCGCTCCGGGCCATGCGCAACATGCGCCGGGACACCTATTGTGCCGTGGCCGCCTATGCCGCGGGCGACAACCCCAACGTCTATACCGCCGCCGTGGCCGTGATCCGCTCGGAAAACCCCGAATTGCTGCGGCTTTCCTGCATTCACGAGGAATTGGCGCAGGGCTTGGGCCTTGCCAATGACAGCCCCGCCGCGCGACCGTCGATTTTCAATGACGACGACGAATTCGCCCTGCTTACCAAACATGACGAACTTCTGCTCAAGATGCTCTACGACCGGCGCCTGCGCCCCGGCATGACGGCAGAGCAGGTCAACCCGATCACCCGGATCATCGCGCGCGAGTTGACGGACGGCCCGGTGTAACGCAGCATTACGACGAAAGAATAAGGACCATCCCCATGGGCATTTTCGATTTCCTCTCTGGCCAGTTCATCGACGTCATCCATTGGACCGACGACACCCGCGACACGATGGTTTGGCGGTTCGAGCGTGAGGGCCATGAGATCAAATACGGCGCCAAGCTGACAGTGCGTGAGGGGCAAGCGGCGGTTTTTGTGCATGAGGGGCAGCTGGCGGATGTCTTCACCCCCGGTCTCTATATGCTTGAGACCAACAACATGCCGATCATGACGACCCTGCAGCACTGGGATCACGGCTTTCGCAGCCCGTTCAAATCCGAGATCTACTTCGTCAACACGACCCGCTTCAACGACCTGAAATGGGGCACCAAGAACCCGATCATCGCCCGCGACCCTGAGTTTGGCCCGGTGCGCCTGCGCGCCTATGGCACCTATTCCGTGCGGGTGAGCGACCCCGCGAAATTCCTGACCGAGATTGTCGGCACCGATGGTGAGTTCACCATGGACGAAATTTCGTTCCAGATCCGCAACATCATCGTTCAGGCTTTCTCGCGCACGCTCGCCTCCTCCGGCATCCCGGTGCTCGACATGGCCGCCAACACGCGCAAGTTGGGGCAGCTGGTGGGCAAGGATATCGCCGCGCAGATTGCAGAATACGGGTTGGCGATGCCCGAGCTTTATATCGAGAATATCTCCCTGCCGCCCGCGGTCGAGGCGGTGATGGACAAACGCACGTCCATGGGCGTGGTCGGAAACCTCAACGAATACATGCAATTCCAAGCCGCCGAAGCGCTTGGTCGCGACGGCGCGGGCGGGGCCGCGATGCAAACCGGCCTTGGCGCGGGGCTGGGGATGAGCATGGCCCAAGCCGCCACCGCGCAAGCTGGCCCTTGGGGCGCGCG
This sequence comes from Sulfitobacter sp. 1A13679, assembly GCF_043557115.1. Lineage (NCBI taxonomy): Bacteria > Pseudomonadati > Pseudomonadota > Alphaproteobacteria > Rhodobacterales > Roseobacteraceae > Sulfitobacter > Sulfitobacter sp. 1A13679. Next base: position 99,502 of record NZ_JBIFFO010000007.1, on the reverse strand, counting down.
CCCTGCTCCCGCAGCAGCCGCGCCAGTGCCGCCACCGCCGCCGCTGGTCGAGAAGGTCTGGCACATCGCCAAGGATGGCGCGACTTCCGGTCCCTTCTCCAAAGCCGCGATGGGCCGCAAGGCGAGTGAGGGCAGCCTTACCCGCGATTCTCTTGTCTGGACGCCGGGCCAAGATGGCTGGCAGCGGGCCGAGGATGTGGCCGAACTTGCGCAGCTTTTCACCGTGATGCCCCCGCCACCGCCGCCGCCCCCGGCCTGATCCGCAGGCGCGTGGGCCCACGCCCTTCGCGCGCGTCCCGCCCGTGGCCCCTCAGGTCCACGGGCCACCCCCATCCGCTCCGCCGCGATTGACCTTGCAAAGCACCCCTTATGTCCGCCACCGATCTGCCCCCCGCCGCCCCGCTTGAAGAGCACCGTTTCCCCTGTGACACCTGTGGGTCGGACATGCGCTTTGATCCGGCGCAGGCGCTGCTGATCTGCGATCACTGCGGCAATGTGGAGCCGATCGACGGCAGCGGACGCCACGCCCATGCCATCGCCGAACGGGATTTTCGCGCCGGATTGCAGGCCGCCCTGCCCGCCGCCGAGATGGAAGAGACCCGCGTCACCACCTGCCCCAACTGCGCAGCGCAGGTGGAATTCGAGCCCGGCAAACACGCCGCCGAATGCCCTTTCTGCGCGACGCCCGTGGTGATCGACACCGGAACCAACCGCCATATCAAACCGCGCGCCGTGCTGCCCTTCGCCCTGCCCGAAGAACGCGCCCGCGATGCGATGAAAGACTGGCTGGGCAGCCTCTGGTTCGCGCCCAACGGCCTGCAACAATATGCCCGCAAGGGCCGCCGGATGCAGGGCATCTATGTGCCCTTCTGGACCTATGACGCACAGACCGCCTCTAGCTATCGCGGGGAGCGTGGAACCGTCTATTACGTCACCCGCACCGTCATGCGCGATGGCAAGCGGGTGCAGCAGCAGGTCCCGAAAATCCGCTGGCGGGCCGCTTCGGGGCGGGTGGCACGGTTCTTTGACGACGTACTGGTGCTGGCCTCCCGGTCGCTGCCCAAGAAACACACCGACGCGCTGCACCCTTGGGACCTCTCGGCGCTGGAGCCCTATGCGCCTGAGTACCTCGCCGGTTTCCGGGCCGAGGCTTACGGCATCACGCTGGAGGAAGGCTTTGTTCAGGCCCGCGCCCATATGGACCGGGTGATCGAGCGGGACGTGAAGTTCGACATCGGCGGCGACCGCCAGCGGGTGCATGACATCAATACCCAAATCAGCGATGTGACCTTTAAACATATCCTGCTGCCGGTCTGGCTTGCTGCCTATAAATACCGCGGCAAGACCTATCGTTTCGTGGTGAACGGCCATTCCGGCAAGGTGCAGGGCGAACGCCCCTATTCCGCCGTCAAAATCACCTTTGCCGTGGTGCTGGGGCTGATCGCCGCCGCCATCGTCGGCTATTTCATGGCCCAGCAATGACCCAGACCTACGACCAGTTCACCGACCTCTTGCAGGCGCGCTATTCCTGCCGCGCCTTTCGGCCCGATCCCGTCCCCAAAGACAGCATCACCCAGATCGTCAGCGCCGCGCGCCATGTGCCCTCATGGTGCAACGCGCAGCCATGGCAGGTGACCATCACGCGCGGCGCGGGCACCGATGCCTTTCGCGCAGCCCTCCTTGAAGCCGCCAGCGCCGACACCCCGGTCGCGCCGGACCTGCCATGGCCCACGGGCTACTCCGGGGCCTATGCCGAACGCCGCCGCACCTGTGGCTTCCAGCTTTACGACGCGGTGGGCATCGCCAAATCCGACCGCGCCGCGCGTCAGGCGCAGATGCTGCGCAACTACGCGCTTTTCGACGCGCCGCATGTGGCCATCGTGACTGCCCCGGCCGAGCTTGGCCCCTATGGCGCGATGGACTGCGGCGGCTTCGTCACCGCCTTCACCCTCGCCGCGACGGCGCTTGGCGTGGCCAGCATCCCGCAGGCCGCCATCGCCGCCTATGCGCCCTTGGTACGCGAGACGCTGGCGTTGCCCGAAGACCGGCTGGTGCTCTGCGCGATCTCCTTCGGCTATGCCGATAAGACACATCCCGCGAACGCCTTTCGCACCGAGCGGGCCGCCCCTTCTGACATCATTGATTGGAAAGACTGACATGCGCGCATTGCTGCAACGGGTGACCGAGGCTTCGGTCACCGTCGAGGGTGGGGTTATCGGAAAGATCGGCCCCGGCCTGCTGATCCTTGTCTGCGCCATGCCCGAGGACACCGAAGAAACCGCCGAGAAACTGGCCCTAAAAATCTCCAAACTGCGGCTGTTCAAGGACGATGGCGGCAAGATGAACCTGAGCCTAGCCCAAACCGGTGGCGGCGCCTTGGTGGTGAGCCAGTTCACCCTCGCCGCCGATACTTCGCGCGGCAACCGTCCCGGCTTTTCTGGCGCGGCGAAGCCTGACATGGCCAAAGCGCTCTACACCCATTTCGCCCGCAGCCTCGCTGGCCTCCATATCCCTGTGCAGACGGGACGGTTCGGCGCGGACATGTCCGTGGCGCTGGTCAATGATGGGCCGGTGACCCTCTGGCTCGACAGTGCAGCGGCTTGATATCGTCGTGGAAAGCATGGACCGGCAAGCTTGGGAGGAGGTAAGCTTGCCGGCCGGTATAACGGGTCCGGGAGGAGGAGGACCGTTAATATGCGGTGTCAGATCAACCCGGGAAGGAGCGGGGTCCGGCACCTGACAATGCAGCGCGTAAGGCGCGACATTGATGGCTGAGGGTCTAAAAGCGCAGTGGCTTAGAGACCGTCGTATTCTTCGGTCACCAGCGCTTGGGCGTGCTGGGGAATTTGGTTGCGGTCGATGCCCGCACGCTCAAGCTGCGCGTCGCTCATGCTGTTGAGGACGGCCTGCATGCGCGAGATCTGCATCTGGGTGACGCCACGCGCCAGCAGGCTGCCGACCTTGCCCGCAGCAGTGCCAAGCGCGCCGAGAACCGGAGCGGACGCATCACGCAGGGAGAAACCGTGGGGGGCGGATAGGGTGTTGTCATACTTCATAGGTTTGTTCCTTTGAAAGTTCTTCCGACGCCACACGCCGGATCTCGCACCGTGCGATGCCGATATCGGACAGTTCGCGATCGCTCAGTACGTTGAGTTCTGTGAAAGTTCGGTTGTAAGCTGCGCGCCGGGCTTTGATCTGGGCCACGCGACGGCGCATGCCGTCAACGCTGTGATGAAGCCCATCGAGCGCGGAGCTCAGGGTAGTGCCACGTGAGATTGCCATCGTCATAAGCGCAACTCCTTTCAGAATGCTGCAAGTGCATTATCAATGCTGCAATGCAGAAGTAGTACGCTCTGACCCTATTTTGAACCCGCAGAATTTGCATAGGCGCTATGCCCGAAACGAAAGGCCGGGGGCTAACTACAGGTAAACAGCCTAAAATTTTTGCGCCGATACACAGGAAATGTGCATCGGCGCAACGCAGCGGGGCTGCAATCAGGGGATTTGGGGACGGGCGGCGGCGTGCCGCCCTTTCTTGTGTGAGTCGATTAGCTCACCGGTTCCCAAGGGCGTGTGTAGACGCTGAGCACCTTTGACACCTCGTCATGGGTCGCGTCGTTCATCGTGACCTGCGCCACCAAGCCGCGTTTCTTGTCGTCCACCACCTCGGTTACCCGCGCGGCACAGCCCGCCTTTTCAAGGCTGCCGTTATAGACCCGCGTGATCGCATCCTTGCGCAGATCGGGTTTGAAGATCTTGCCGACAGCCGTCTTGGGCAACTCGTCCATGATCTTGAGGTGCTTGGGCTGCGCTGCGCGTTCGGCGACATGCTCACGCGCATAGGCCAACAGTTCCTCTTCGGTGACATTGGCACCCTCAACGAGTTCGACAAAGGCGCAGGGCACCTCGCCCGCGTGGGGGTCGGGCTGGCCGATGGCACCCGCAAAGGCGACGGCCTCATGGCCCAGCAGTGCCTCTTCGATCTCGGCGGGGTCAATGTTGTGGCCGCCGCGAATGATCAGGTCCTTGGCCCGGCCCGTGATCCAGATATAGCCATCGCTGTCGATCCGGCCCAGGTCGCCGGTGCGCAGGTATTTGCCGTGGTAGAAAAGGTCTTTGTTCTTGTCTTCCTCGACATAGGTATGGCCCGAGAAGACGCCGGGGTTCGACACGCAGATCTCGCCAATCTCATCCGTCTCCGCGTCGATCGGCCCATCCACGGTGCCCTTGATGATCCGCACGTCCGAATAGGGGAAGGCGATACCGATGGAGCCGACCTTCTTGATGCCGTCGGTCGGGTTGCAAGAGACAAGGCAGGTCGCCTCGGTCAGACCATAGCCTTCGACCAGCGTGACGCCCGTGGCCTTCTCAAACCGCCGGAAAAGTTCCAGCGGCAGCGGGGCGGAGCCGGAGAAGGCGGTTTTCACCGTGCTGACATCCGCATTGATCGGGCGCTGCATCTTGGCCGAGATCGCCGTAGGCACGGTGATGATAAAGGTGATCTTCCACCGCTCCACCAGCTTCCAGAAGTTGTCAAAGACGCCATCCCCGCGATAGCCCTGCGGCGTCGGGAAGACCACATGCGCGCCCGACGACACGGCAGCCATCAAGATCACATGGCAGGCAAAGACGTGGAATAGCGGCAGCGGACACATGATATTGTCCTGCTCGCTGAACAACAGCCGATGCCCCAGCCAGCCGTTATAGATCAGCCCCGAATACTTGTGCTGCGCCACCTTTGGCATCCCGGTAGTGCCGCCAGTGTGGAAATAGCAGGCAACGCGATCTTCTTGCACATCCTCGAAGTTGAGCGAGGTGTTCTGCTTGGCGATCTCCGCGTTGAAGTTGAGGTATTTGGCTTGGTTGTTCACCATCCCCTTAGGCCGTACCAGCGGGACGATCCAGCTTTTCGGCGGGGTGAGATAGCGCACCAGATCGACCTCGAGCACCGTGTGCACCTTGGGCGCAAGCCGCACCGCTTCGGCGGTCTTTTGGGCCACATCGGTTTTGGGGAAAGGCCGCAGGGTGACGACGACAGAGGCGCCCACTTCGCGCAGGATGGCACCGATCTGTTCGGCGTCCAGCAACGGGTTAATCGGGTTCACGATCCCGGCCACGGCACCGCCCAACAGGGTGATCGTCGTCTCGTTACAGTTGGGCAGCACATAGGCCACCACGTCCTTCTCACCCACGCCGAGGCTGCGGAAGAGGTTCGCCGCCTGCGTCACGCGGCCATGCAACTCTTTCCAAGACAGCGTTTCGGCCTTGTCCTTGGGGCCCGAGAAAATCTGATAGCTAACGGCATTATGGCTGGGGAATTTCGCGGCCGTATTGCTTAGCATTCCATAAAGCGTCTTGGCCACGTTGCGGTCTTCCCACGGCATTTCCGCCGCGATGGCATTGCGGTCTTCGATCCCGGCGAATGTCATGGTGTCTCCTCCCCTGTGCCGGTGTTCCGGCTTATTCTCCTCGCGCCAGATTGCGGCGAAACGCGCCGTTTCGCAAGCAATCGGCGGCAACAAACGCAACGTCACACTAGGGTGACGTAACGCCGGGGTTGCAGTGTTCAAGGGCAGCTCAGGCTGCGGCGGCGGCCCCATCGGTGAACTGAAGCCGCGCCAGACGCGCATAAAGCCCGTCACTGGCGACCAATTCGTCATGGGTGCCGATGGCCGCGATGCGCCCGGCCTCCATCACCACGATGCGGTCGGCCTTTTTCACGGTGGCCAGACGGTGGGCCACGATCAGCGTCGTGCGATCCGCGCTGAGCCGGTCGACGGCGGCCTGCACCAGCCCCTCACTCTCGGAATCCAACGCCGAGGTCGCCTCGTCCAGCAGCAGCACCGGCGCGTCGCGCAGGATGGCGCGGGCGATGGCGATGCGCTGTTTTTGTCCGCCCGACAGCATCACGCCGCGTTCACCCAGATAACTGTCATAGCCTTCGGGCAGCGCGGTGATGAAGTCATGGGCGGCGGCGGCGCGGGCGGCTTCCTCGACCTCGGCGTCACTGGCATCGGGGCGTCCGAAACGGATGTTCTCAGCCGCCGTGGCGGCAAATATCACCGGGTCTTGCGGCACCAGCGCCACCGAACGGCGGAAGTGGTCCCGCGCCACGTCGCGCAGGTCAACCCCATCCAAGGTGATCCGCCCCGCCTGCGGGTCATAAAAGCGCAGGATCATCTGGATGATCGTCGTTTTCCCCGCGCCCGAGGGGCCGACAAAGGCCACCGTCTCGCCGGGGTTGATCTCAAGGTCGACACCATCAAGCGCCGCGACATCCGGGCGCGCGGGATAGGTGAACTGCACGTTCTCAAAGGCGATCCGGCCCGCGACAGGCTGCGGCAGGCTGCTCTGGCTTGCGGGCGCCGGGTCTTGCACCGTGTCCTCGCTTTGCAACAGGTCGATCAACCGTTCCGTGGCGCCCGCGGCGCGCTGCAACTCGCCCCAGATCTCTGACAGGGCGGCGACCGCGCCCGCGACCATGACCGCATAGATCACGAATTGCACCAGCGCGCCCGCGCTCATCACCTCCGCCCGCACGTCGCGCGCGCCGATCCACAGCACGCCCACCACGCCCGCGAAGACCAAAAAGATCACGATCATCGTCATCACGGCGCGGGTCTTGATCCGGCGCTGCGCGGCATCGAAAGAGGCTTCGGTCATCTGCGCGAATTGGCCCCGGCTTGCGGCCTCATGGGTAAAGGCCTGCACCGTTTGCACCGCGCCCAGCGTCTCAGAAGCGTTGCCCGAACTCGCCGCGATCCAGTCTTGGTTCTCGCGGCTGAGCACCCGAAGGCGGCGGCCCAGCGTCAGGATGGGGATCACCACGGCGGGCACGATCAGCAGCACCAGCCCGGTCAATTTGGCCGAGGTCAGCAGCATCAGCCCCAAGCCGCCCACGAAGATCAGCAGGTTGCGCAGCGCGATCGAAACCGAGGAGCCGATCACCGAGAGGATCAGCGTGGTGTCGGTGGTGATCCGGCTGAGCACTTCGCCAGTCATGATACGCTCATAAAAGGCCGGACTCATGCCCACGACACGGTCGAACACCGCGCGCCGGATATCGGCCACCACCCGTTCGCCCAGCCGTGTCACCAGCGCATAGCGCAGCCCGGTGCCAAGGGCGAGCAGCCCCGCGATCAACAGTGCGGCGATGAAATAGAGGTCGAGCAATTCGCTCTCCCCCGTGCCGAAATTGTCGATCACCCGCCGGACGGCCAAGGGCAAGGTGAGCGAGATCATCGCGGTCAGCACCAGTGCTGCCCCGGCGGCGACCATCAGCCAGCGATAGGGCGCCATGAAGGGCATCAGCGCCGCCAAAGCCCCGATCCGCCGCGACTTTTCGCGTTCGTCTTTGGCGCTTGGTGCGGGGGCTGGGGTGCGTGCCATGGGCTTTCCTTTGTCTTTCCACATCGGTCATGGCGCGGGGGCTGGGCGGGGTCAAGCAAGACCGCCCCGATAAGGACAATCTGCCGCCCCCGACAGACAGCGGCGGGCGCATCTATCCCGCGCGGCGGCGGTCATGAAAGCTTCGGGGGAAGAGTGGAGCGGGCGACGGGAATCGAACCCGTATCATCAGCTTGGAAGGCTGAGGTCTTACCATTACACAACGCCCGCGCTACGGCTCCTCTCCTATTTTATCGCTCCCTGAGCGTCAAGTGGAGCGATGCCCCTTTGGCAAGATCAATCGCATGAGCCTGCTCTTGCCACTGGCCCGTCATCAAGGTGGCAGCCCGGCCCAAGGGGCACTAGCTTAGCCTCACGGGATGAAAACGAGGAATTGGAATGGACGCCAGACCGGCCCAAGACCAAAAGCGCGAGGTCGTCATGACCCACGGTGTTCTCAGCGAGGACCCCGAGGATCTGTTTCACGGCACCGGGCTGCGGGTCGTGCGCGCCGTCCTGCACGAAGCGGTGCTGCGGCTGTGGAGCGATGATGCTTTCGGCATGGCCGGAAATGTGGCCTTTCGCGCGCTGCTGGCGATCTTTCCGTTTCTGATCTTCACCAGTTCGCTCACTGCCTTTGTCGGCGACCGGTCGATGGCCGACGACCTGATCCATTTCCTGATCGCCATCGTCCCCCCTGCCCTGATCGAGCCGATCGTGTCGGAGGTGGAAAAGGTCATGACCGTGCCGCGCGGCGATCTGCTGAGCGTGGGTATCCTGCTGACCGTCTGGTTCGCCGTGGGCGGGGTCGATGGTGTCCGTGTCGGATTGAATCGCGCCTATGGGCTGCGCGAAACGCGGTCGGTCTTTGCGATCTATGCGGTGCAGGTGGCCATGGTGCTGCTGGCGAGCCTGATCCTCGTGATCGTAGGGTACCTTTTGGTGCTGGCCCCGCGGGCCGGGTCTTGGCTGCATATGCTGATGCCGGGCTTCGATCCGCGCTCGGTCACCGTGGGGCTGGTCCGTTTTCCCGCCTCGGCGACGATCCTGCTGGTCGCGCTTTTTGCCGCCCATGTGATCCTGCCCGCACGCCGCACCAAGTTTAACAACATCTGGCCCGGCGTGGTGGCCACCGCCGTCGCTTGGACGGTGCTGGCGGTGCTCTTTTCATCCTATCTGCGCAGCTTTGCCACCTATTCCAGCTATTACGCGGGCATGGCAGGGATCATCGCGGCGCTTTACTTCATGTATCTCGCCGCGCTGGTGCTGATCTTTGGCGGAGAGTTGAACCGCGCGTTACGCATCCGCAGACTGGCCCGCGCGATGAGCGATCAGCCCTGATCCCCCGCGCAGGGCGTGCCCGCAGCGCCCCAAACCGTCACGTCATGCACCAACGCATCGAGCGTCCCTTCGGGCACCGATCGCCCCGCGCCGGGGGCGAACCCCCAGTTCACGAAGGCCGAGTTTTGCAGGTGATCGACCAATGAGGCGATGTCATGCCCGTCGTTGTTCTCAGGATCGCGCAACTGGATGCAGACCTCGGCTGAGGATTTGCCGAACCACGCCAATTCTACCGGCGGCAGCCGCCAAGCATCGTCGATATGCGGCGGGGCATGGGGCACCGTGTTCGCGGCGGCAGAGGTGACGTGGCAGGCGTCGCAAGGGATGCTCTCGGCCCCAATCCGGCTCTCGCCCGCGCGCACATTCATGCCGTGCACCGCCTCCGGCCCATAGCCCAAGCCCTGCCACATCGGCTCCCCCTCTTCGCCGACATGGCAATTGGTGCAACGCGGATGCGCGGTGACGGTAAAAATCCGATCCCAAGCGGCCAGCCCTTCGGCGCGATCAGGCGCCTCCTGCGCAAAGGCGGGGACGGCCAGCATGAGTGCGGCGCAGATCGATAGATATCTCATGCGAAATCCACGGATTTGGAGAGGGGAAGTTCACGGATCCGTTGGCCCGTGGCGGCGAAGATTGCATTGGCCAGTGCGGGGGCGGCGGGCGGCACCCCCGGCTCGCCAATGCCGCGCAGCTTGCCGCCATTCTCCAACCCGCGCACCTCGATCTTCGGCGTTTGATACAGCCGCAACCCTTCATAGAGGTGATAATTGTCCTGCTGCGGCACCCCGTCGCGATAGGTCAGTTCGCAGTTCATCGCATGGCCCAAACCCCAGATCACCGCGCCGGAGAGTTGCGCCTCGAAGTTCACCGGGTCCATCACGCGGCCCACTTCGGCGGCGACGAAAACGCGGTCGATCTTGAGGCCCGCGTCGGTCTGGCTGACCTCGACCACCTCGGCCACCGGCACGCCGAAGGACAGGCAGAACGCCAGCCCCCGGCCCCGCCCCGGGCCAAGGTCTGTGCCCCAGTCCGACATCTCGCCCACGGCCTCCAACACCCCGCGCGAGGGCGCATGGCTGCAGAGCCGCAACCGCTCCTCCAACGGATCGACGCCTGCGGCATGGCACATCTCATCCATGAAGCTTTCGTGCAGGAAACCGTTGCCCGACGCCCCGACCGACCGCCACGAACTCACCGGCACCATTGCGGGCACCCGGTGGCCGGTCACACGGTAGTCGGGGATCGCGAAGGGCTGATCCCACGCGCCCGCTACGATGGCGATGTCAGGGCCGAAAACCGGCTGGTTCAACCGCGCCATCTGCGATTCCGCCGTCGAAGGTGCCGCGATGGCCAAATCATAGGCCGCGATCTGCCCCTCCGAGACTTTGCCCCGCGCCCGCGCCATGGCCAGCGGGCGGGGGAAGTCATGGGTGAAATCCTCCTCGCGCGACCAGACCATCTTGATCGGCGTGCCGGGTAGTTGCATCGCCACTTCGACGGCGCGCAGGGTATAGTCATCCTCCAACCGCCGCCCGAAACTGCCGCCTGACATCAGCACATGGATATGCACATTCTCAGCGTCGATCCCGGTCAGCGCGGCGACATTCGCCTGCATGAAACGCGGGATCTGCGTGCCGGTCCAGATATCGACGCGGGCCTTCTCCAGCTTCACCACCACGCTCATCGGCTCCAGTGGGGCATGAGCCAGATAGGGGATGCGGTACTCGGCCTCCAACACCTCCCCATCGGCCAGTGCTGCGGTGACATCGCCGTCATCGCGAAACCGGCTGTCCTGCCGGTCATCGGTGAAGGAGGCCGCCACGGCTTTGAATTGATCCGCCGTGTCGCCGATATAGGGCGACGGGCCCCAATCACATTTCACCGCCTGCGCGGCCTGAAAGGCCCGCCACGTATTGTCGGCCACCACGGCGACGCCGCCGGTGATGGGCAAGACCGCCTTCACACCGCGCATCTTTTCGGCGCGGCCCGCGTCAAAGCCCATGATCGCCCCGCCCTGCGCCGGGTTGGTGCGGGTCGTGGCGTGCAGCATCCCCTCCATCACCGTGTCGATGCCATAGGTCTGGGTGCCGGTGGATTTGGCCATGATATCGGTGCGCATCTGCGTCTTGCCAAGGTGCCGCCACGCGCCGGGGTCGCGCAGCGTGACCTCGGTCACCGGGTCGATCTCCGCCGCGGCGGCGGCGAGGTCTTGATAGGCCAGCCGCATGCCGTCGGGCAGCACCACCGCGCCCGCCTCGGTCTTGAGTTGGCTCCGCTCTAGCCCTGTCTGCGCCACGGCGGCAGCCAACAGGGTTTCGCGGGCCACGGCCCCTGCCATGCGCAGCCGGTCGTACATATCCGGCACGGTGGAACTGCCGCCGGTCAATTGCAGGCCGAGCAGCTTTCCCGCCACATCCGAGGCGCCGCGCCCGGTCCGCGCCAGCAGCGTTTCCGAGGTCGCGGCAATCGGCATCGCCTCTACCCCGACCACGCCGTTGTAATAGACCGGCGAGGGCGGCCCGGGCGTGATCTGCACCGTATCAAGGTCGACATCCAATTCCTCGGCGATCATATGGGCTTGGATCGAATAGGCCCCCTGCCCCACATCGGCGCGCGGGGTGATCAGGGTGACGCCGCTTGCATCAATCTTGACATAGGGCGTGATCGCCGCCGCACCGGGCGGTAAGCCTTCAAGCAGCGGGTTCTTCAGGTCACGTTTGTACAGATAGGTGCCAAAGGCCACGCCCCCGGCAATGGCGGCGGAGCCAACGATAAAGCTCCGGCGGGTGATGGTGCGCAGGCGCGACATGTCAGGCCCCCCGCAGCCGCGCGGCGGCGCTGTGAACAGCGGCGCGAATGCGCGGATAGGTGCCGCAGCGGCAGAGGTTCCCGCTCATCGCGGCGTCGATCTGATCGTCGGTCGGCTCGGGGTTCAGGTCCAGAAATGAGGCCGCCTGCATGATCTGCCCCGATTGGCAGTAACCGCATTGCGCGACCTGATGCTCCACCCATGCCGCCTGCACCACATGCAGCGCCTCGGGCGTGCCCAATCCTTCGATGGTGGTGACATCGCCGTTCACATCCGCCGCCCGCAATTGGCAAGATCGCACGGCCAGCCCATCAACATGCACCGTACAGGCACCGCATTGCGCGATGCCGCAGCCGTATTTCGGCCCGGTGATCCCCAACTCATCGCGCAAAACCCAGAGCAGCGGCATGTCGTCTTCCACGTCCACCTCGTGGACCGTGCCGTTAACCGTCAATTCCATCGGTGATCCTTCCGCGCTGGTGCCCCCAATGTAGCGGGCAGCGCCTATCGCGCAAGACCGCGCGAAGCGGGTCGCGCAGCGTCATCTTGGCGGGGCGGGCATGGCGGCGGGTGCCGCCGTTTCGCTTATTCGAGGTCTTGCGCCGTCAGCGCGCGGTGGATCTCGCGGCGGACCAACTTGCGCACATTGCGGGTGATCCGCTCGCCCAAGGCCCCCTGAAGCTCGGCGCGGACGATCTCGGTCACCATGTCGCGCAGTGCTTCCTCGTCGAGGAACTGATCCTCGCCCGCGCTGCCCGCCTCCTGCGCGGGGGCGGCATAGTCGAATTCCGGCGCGGTGGCGGCGGGATCGGCCACACGCGGGCCGCTGTCGGCGAAACGGCGCACCTGCTCTTCGAGCTGCGGTGTCGTGGGCTGCGGACGGCTTGGGGCGGGCGTCTCAGCCTCTACCGTCGCCGTATCGGCAATCGGGGCCTCAGGCGCGTCAAGCTCCGCATCGTCTTTCCACTCCATCGCCGGAGGTTCGGTGCCGGAATAGTCATTATCGCCGGGCGCGTCCGGATCCCAATCATCAGAGATCTTGCCGATGGCCGTCTCGAGCGCCGCCAGCTTGTCGCTGCGGCTGGCCCCGGTCGCCTTAGCCACCGCGTCGGAAACGGCGCGGGCCCGGGCCTCATCCGCGGTCTCGGACGCGGGGGTGCGATAGTCTTCGGCATGCAGATCGCTCGGATCGTCATGCAGCATGTCATAGTCCAAGGGCGAGACCTTGGCCGGATCAACGGCAGCGGCCTTTGGGCGATCCTCGCCATCGGAGGTGGCGACCCTGAGCGCGGGGGTCAGCACCAACCGGTCGCTCGACGCCGCGGGAGCCTTGTCGGCAGGCGGGGCCGCGGGGTGACGGGCCGAGACGAATGGACGCTCTGCCTCATCGACACTGTCTTCCGCTTCGGTCTGCATGGCTTGGGTCAGGCTCAGCGGCTGTTGCGCGGCTTTGGGTGTTTCACCGACGCCCTCGTCAGAAGCGGGACGCGCCGTGCCGCCCGAAGCTGTGCGCAGCGACAGGTGCGGGGTGAAATCCTCAGAGGTCACGCTGTCCGATGTCGGCTCGTCCAATGCGCCCCGCATGCTTTTGAACGCGGCCCCGGTGTCATCAGCAGAATTGCCAGCCTCTGGCTTGGAAACCGGCGTAGGGTTGGACGTTTGCAGGGGACGCTTGTCTTCGGACACCAATCGGCGAATCGACGACAGGACGTCTTCCACCTCCGCGTTTGTGACGGGTTCGGACATATTTCTCTACCACTCTTGCCTCGCGGATAGCTTAACCGCGTGGGAGGATTCTCACAATGGGGCGGTGCAAAATGCCAAACGACCGCGCAAAACGTCAGTCTTTTTGCAGCGCGCGCAGCACCCGATCCAGCGCTTGGCCCTCTTTCGAGTATTTAGCAGGGGCGTCCTTAACAAGGTTGTAATAGGCCCCCGCGTCATAGATCTGCACCGGCAGTTTCAGGTCCTGTGCGGTCAGACGACCAGTGGCCGCCAGCACGGAATAGGCCGCCACATAGAGGTTGGCGCGGGCCGACACGCGGGTCGATTCCGCATCCAGCAACGATTGCTCTGCATCCAGCACGTCCAAGGTGGTGCGCGCGCCGAGGGTGGCTTCCTCGCGGACGCCGCGGAAGGCGATACGCGCGGCCCTGATCTGCCGGTCCGAGGCTTCCAACTGCGCCCGCGCCGAGGCCAGCGCGGCATAGGCGTTGCCCACCTCCTGCTCAACATCTTGGCGCACCACATGCAGGTTCGCGCGCTGCGCGTCACGCTGCGCCATCGAACTGCGCACGGCCGAGGACAGGGCCCCGCCCTGATAGATGGTCTGACCGACCTCCACCCCAACGCTGCCGCTACGGGTATAGGCCTCGCTGTCGAAAGTCTCGTTCAGACCATATTGCCCGTTCAGCGTGATCCGCGGGGCCATGGCGGCCTCATTGGCTTCGACGCTGAGATCGGCTGCCGCCACCTGATGCTGTGCGGCGATGATCGACGGGTGAGTGCGCACAGCCAAAGCCTTGGCCGAGGCGAGGTTGCCGCCGACATTCGGCAGGCTCGGCGGTTGGCTGAGGTTGCCCGGCGCGTGGCCCACGGCGTTGCGATATTCCTCAACCGCGCGCAGCAGCACGCCTTCGGCGCCCGCCAGCCCGCTGCGGGCATTGGCAAGCTGCGCTTCGGCCAAGGCCACATCGGTGCGGGTGACTTCGCCCACGTCGAAACGATCCCGCGCGGCGCGCAATTCCTGCGTCAGCAGCCGCAGGTTATTGTTGCGCAGCTCGACCGTTTCCGAGGCTTCGATCACGCCCATATAGGCCGCAACCGCGCGCAGCAGGACTTGTTGTTCTAGGTTGACCAAGGCCTGACGGGTGGCCAGCACGGTCTCTTTCGCCGCCTCCACCCGATAGGCGCTTGCCCCGAAATCATAGAGCAACAGCTCGCCGATCAGGCTGATCGAGGCTTTCAGGCTTTCCGTCGACTGCGCCGGCAGAAGAGAGGAACTGCGCGTGGTGCCAAAGCTCTGCGTCAGCCCGGCGGCCCACCGCAGCACAGGTTTCAGTGTCGACTTCGCCGCGGCCACATCCTCATCGGCGGCACGCAAAAGCGCGCGGTTCTGCTCCAGCAGGCCGGAATGCTCATAGGCCCCCACCAGCGCATCGGCCAATGTTTCAGCAGCAGCCACACGCGGCAGGGCAGCGCCGCTGGCGAGGACAAGGCTCACCGGCACGGCGATGGCAAAACGTTTGAGGGATTTCGTAAAACTGTTCGCGCTCATGGCTCAATGCCCCTGAATGGCTTTTATAGACCTTTGGACCGGCCCGTAGGCCGATCGGGGCGGGTGCCCCTCCCCTGAAGGCGAAGTGGCGCGCGGTATGATCGGCGCGCCATCCTGTCGCTTACAGCTGGAATTCTGCCTGACGTTCAAAGCCACGCAGCACCGGCGCACCGGCGTTGAATTCGGGCCGCCAAGACACCTGACCGCCGCGTTTATAGCCCACGCGCACCTCGCCCAGACCCCGCTCCATAAAGAGACAAGCGATCCGCCCGCCCTCTTTCACCTGCTCCACCAGCGCTCCGGGCAGTTCACCCACCGCACCTTGGACGATGACCACGTCATAGGGCCCATGCTGCGGCGCGCCCTCGGTCAGGGGCGCCACATGAACAATCACATTATCCGCTCCCGCCTGCGCCAGCGCTTCTTGCGCTTCGGCGGCCATGGCTTCGTCTTCCTCAACGGCGACGACAGCTTCGGCCATATGGGCGATCACAGCGCTGGAATAACCCATGGCGCAACCGATATCGAGCACGAGTTCCTCATTGGTGATGTCGAGGTGATCGAGCATCTTGGCCAATGTCCGCGGGTCGAGCAGCACCCGATCCTGCCCCAGATCGAGGTTTTCACCCAGATAGGCAGCCTCGCGCTGTGCCGCCGGCACGAAGTCTTCGCGCTGCACGGTCAGCATCGCGTCGATGATTGGAAACTTGGTCACATCCGAAGGACGAACCTGCGTATCTACCATGGTTACGCGGCGGGCGGCGAAATCACTCATCAGCTAAACTCATTCGTTCAGGGTGTCTGAAGAGTGATGTGCCACATTGCCGGGCCAGCGGCAACGCCCTGACCGCATTTTCGCGCGCATATGGGTCTTGCGGCCTCCTTCGTGATCCGTTAGCAGTGCGCCAACCACCGGTCGGCGAGTTGGCGGAGTGGTTACGCAGCGGATTGCAAATCCGTGTACACCGGTTCGATTCCGGTACTCGCCTCCATTTCCACGACATAAGCGGCTACGCGATACCGCCCCCCCCCCGGTGAAACCACTATTCGCGCGCGCTCCTCTTAAAAGCCACCCAGGACCCCTCGTCATCAACGGCGCGGCCATGCCTCACCCCCCACCACCTTTCCCCGCCGCCGCCAAAACCTCGCGCAACTCATCCTCATTCCGGTAGCCGATCAGAATACCCGCCGTCGCCTCGCCCATCGTGGCATCGCTGGCTGCGATCTTGGCGTCGGAGATGGTGGTGCGCTGAGCGGTGCGGCGCGTCCAGCGAAACAGCAGTTGCTCTAGCCGGGCGCGCTCAGGCGCATGGGCGGGGTCGGCCCCCAGATCGTCCAACTCATCGGGATCGCTCTCAAGGTCGAACAGCATCGGGCGGAACCCTTCGGCAAAGACGTATTTCCACCGCCCGTCGAAAAGCATCGTCAGCTTGGCGTCCCTCACCTCGACCCCCAAGCGTTTGCGCACGTCGCGCTGCGCGTAGTCGTATTCCGAGACCACGAAATCGCGCAGCCCTTCGGCCTTGCCATGTAACAGCGGCAAGAGGGATCGGCCCTCGATGATATGCGGCACGGCGGTGCCGCCGAAATAATCAAGGATGGTGGGCACCACGTCGATCGCCTCGACCAGTGCTCTGGACTTTGCTCCGCGTGTCGCATCGGCCTCGGGGCGGGGATCAACGACGATCATCGGGATGCGCGCGGAGGGGTCGTGAAAAAGCTCCTTCTCGCCCATCCAGTGGTCGCCAAGGTAATCGCCGTGATCCGAGCTGAAGACGATCATCGTATCATCCGCGACCCCCTCTTCGGTGAGAAACGCCATCAGGCGACCGATCTGGTCGTCAAGCTGTTTGATCAGCCCCATATAGGCAGTCAGAACCCGGCCTCGGGTGGCATCATCGGAAAAGGCTTGGGAAACGCGCTCCTGCATGAATGCGCCATAGACGGGATGCGGATCGCGCTTCTCCGCCGCGCTTCGCACCGGGTCCAGATGGCTCTCGGGCCCATAGAGATCATGGTAGGGCGCGGGGACGATATAGGGCCAATGTGGTTTGATATAGCTCAGGTGCAGACACCACGGCTGATCGCCGGCCTCGCGGATGAAATCCATGGCGCGGCCCGTGATATAGGGCGTCTCGCTCTCCTCATCCGCGGCGCGGGCCGGTTTGTCGGCATGGTCCAAAAACCAGCCGCTCAGGATATTGCCCTCTGCGTCCTCGGCGCTGTTGGCGACGGAATGCCAGGGGTTCTCATCCTGCCACCCGCGGTCCTTCATATGCGCGTCATAGGCGGGGTTGCGGGCGTAGGGCCCGCCGTCGGGGTGCAGCCCGTCGTCCCGCTCATAGGGTTCGAACCCGCATTCCGAAATCAGCACGCCAATCTCGCTGTCGGGCGACAGGCCAAGGCGGCGCAACCCTTCGATATCGGCGGCCATATGGGTCTTGCCGCAAAGCGCCGTGCGCACACCCAAGGGGCGCAGATGGTCGCCCAGCGTCATCTCCCCCACTTTCAGCGGGATGCCATTCCAAGTCGACCCATGCGAGCTGACATAGCGGCCTGTGTAGAACGACATGCGCGAAGGGCCGCAAATTGGCGATTGCACATAGGCGCGGTCAAAAAGCACCCCGCGCGCGGCCAACGCATCGATATGCGGCGTGTGCAGATGCGGATGGCCGGTGCAAGAGAGGTAATCCCAGCGAAGCTGGTCACACATGATGAAAAGAACGTTCTTGGGCATGGGCCGCTTTCCCTGTGATGGTCCTTCGCGCGCCCTGCCCGCGAAGCGTTGCGTCGTGCTGCGACTTGATTTTGGCCCGCCTGACAATGCTTTGCAGTTTCCGGCCCAAATTTAACCAAATTTTTAGCATTCACGGCCCAACCTTCACCAGGACGATGGGAAAGGCAACTCAAGCCGCGCAAAGCGAGGATGCCAGAATGGACAGCACGCAAAGGATACTTGTCACCGGCACGGGCGGTTTCATCGGCTTTCACCTTGCCCGGCTATTGCTGGCCGAAGGCGCACGGGTGCAGGGCTATGATGGGATGACCGATTACTACGATGTCGCCCTGAAACAACGCCGCCACGCGATGCTGCTTCAGCATGAGCATTTCACCACCAAAGAAGCGTTGCTGGAAGACCGCGAGACCTTCGACGCGCTGGTTGATGACTTTGCCCCCGACATGATCGTGCACCTTGCCGCACAGGCGGGCGTGCGCCACAGCATAGACCACCCCCGCGCCTTTCTGGAGGCGAATATCACCGGCACCTTCAACGTGATGGAGGCTGCGCGGCGGTTGGAGGTGAAACACCTGCTCATGGCCTCCTCCTCGTCAATCTACGGGGCCAATACCGATATGCCTTTCGCCGAGACCGGGGCCACCGACCGGCCCCTGTCGATCTACGCCGCCACGAAAAAGGCGAATGAGGGGATGGCCCATGCCTATGCTCATCTCTGGGGTCTGCCGACGACGATGTTTCGGTTTTTCACCGTCTACGGGCCTTGGGGGCGGCCCGACCTTGCCTTGAGTAAATTTGTCGAAGCGATCCTCGATGGCCGCCCGATCGACATCTACAACCACGGCGAGATGTACCGCGATTTCACCTGCGTCGACGATCTGGTGCGCGCCATCCGGCTGCTGATGGATTGCGTCCCGCCGCAACCGGGCACGGCGCCACCGCCGCCGGACTGGGATTCGCTCTCCCCCGCGGCCCCCTACCGCGTGGTGAATATCGGCAATTCCAAAAAGGTGCGCCTGCTCGATTTCGTCGAGGCGATCGAAGCCGCGCTCGGCAAACGGGCGGTCCGCAATTACATGGGGATGCAGATGGGTGACGCCCCCGCCACATGGGCCGATGCGACCCTGCTACATAGGCTCACCGGCTACCGCCCACAGACCGACATTCACGAAGGCATCGCGCGTTTCGTCGCTTGGTTTCGGGATTATCACGGCAGATAGCCGCAGCGCTTAGTGCTGGTGCTGCTGGCGGACGTAGTCCATCACCGCACCCCTGACCGACATCTCGCCCTGCTCTCGTGCGGCATGGATGACCGCGCGCACGTCGTCGAGATTGCAGCGCCGCAGCAGGCTTTTGACCGGCCCGATGGAGGCCGGGCGCATCGACAGGGTCTTGAGCCCGATGGCCGCGAAACACAGCGCCTCGACCGGGCGGCCCGCATCCTCCCCGCAGAAAGACAGCGCGGTATCTGTTTCGGCGCAGCGTTCTACGATGCCCTCAAGGAAGGTAAGAAAAGAGACGTTCAGCGTGTCATAGCGCCGCCGCACCCGTTCGTTCTCACGGTCGGCGGCGAAAAAGAACTGCTTCAGGTCATTGCCCCCGATCGACAGGAACTCGACCTCTTCAAAGAATTTCTTTGGGGCAAAGGCGAGGCTGGGGGTCTCCAGCATGGCGCCGACCTCCAGCTTTTCGGGCAAGACATGGCCAAGAATACGCTCACGCTCCATCGCTTTGTCGACCTCGGCGCGGGCGGCGCGGAATTCCTCGAACTGGGCGATAAAGGGGAACATCACCGCCAGCGGGCGGCCCGCGGCGGCGCGGATCAGGGCCTGCAACTGCATCCGCATGACACCGGGCTTGTCCAGCCCCACCCGGATCGCGCGCCAGCCGAGGGCCGGGTTCGGCTCATCATGGGGCTTCATATAGGGCAGCACCTTGTCCGACCCGATGTCGAGCGTGCGAAAAACCACGCGGCGGCCATGGGCGGCGTCAAGCACACGGGCATAAAGCGCGGCAAGCTCGGTCCGGCGGGGCATCTGGTTGCGCACCAGAAACTGCAATTCGGTGCGGAAGAGCCCCACCCCTTCGGCCCCCGACCCTTCGAGCGAGGGCAGATCGGCCATCAGACCCGCGTTCATCTGTAGGCTGATGATCCGCCCGCATTTCGTCTCAGCCGGTTTATCGCGGATCGAGGCATAGCGTTCCTGCGCCGCCGCCTGCATCGCGATTTTGTCGCGAAAGGCCGTGGCCACGGTATCGTCCGGGCGCAGATGCACCACGCCCTGCTCACCGTCGACCATGATGTGATCGCCGTTCAGCGCGTCATTGGTCACGCGGCTGGCATGGACGATCAGCGGAATCGCCAGCGCCCGCGCGACGACAGCGGCGTGCGAGCCGACCGAGCCGCCCTCCAGCACGATGCCGCGCAGCGACCGCCCGTAATCCAGCAGTTCCGCCGGGCCGATGTTGCGCGCCACGAGGATCGGATCGACCGGCATCTCGGCCCCGGTATCGCTGCCCTGCCCCGTCAGATTGCGCAGCAACCGGTTCGACAGATCATCAAGATCCGACAACCGCTCGCGCAGATAGGCATCATTGACCTGCCCCAGACGGGCGCGGGCCATGGATTGCTCTTTCTCGACCGCGGCCTCAGCACTCAGCCCGCTTTGAATATCCTCCACCATGCGCCGCATCCAGCCTTTGGAATTGGCGAACATGCGGTAGGCTTCGAGCACCTTCTGCTGCTCTTTGTCGGCGGTAAGGCTTAACAGTTGGTCAACGCTGAGCCGCAATTGCTCGACCGCTTCGGTCAGCCGCTCCGTCTCACGTTCAGGATCGTCGGCAATGGGGTTGGAGACCACCACCCGCGGCTCATGCAGCCAGACGTGCCCCTCGGCCACGCCCTCCTGCCCCACGGTGCCGCGCAGCAGCACCGGTTGGCTATGCCGGGCCGACATTGCAGCCCCCTCGCCGACAAAGGCGCCAAGCTCGGCCATTTCGGCCAGCACCATCGCGACGACCTCAAGCGCATAGACCTCATCAGCGGAGAACTCCCGCGCGACTTTGGACTGTACTACCAGCACGCCCAGCGTCTCACCCAGACGTTGCACCGGCACCCCAAGGAAGGAGGAATAAATCTCCTCCCCCGTCTCGGGCATGAAGCGGAAACCGGCGGCTTGGGGCGCATCGGGCGTGTTGATGACCGTGCGCCTCTTGGCGACCCGACCGACCAGACCTTCGCCCAGTTTCATGCGCGTTTCATGCACCGCCGCTTCGTTCAGACCTTCGGTGGCACAAAGCTCAAGCGTGTCTTCGTCGCGGAACAGATAGATCGAGCAGACTTCGCAGCCCATGGAGTTGGCGATCAACTGGGTGATCTTATCCAGCCGCGCTTGGCCCGCCACATCGCTGGCCATCGCATCACGCAGCCGCCCCAGCAGCTTGCGGCTTTCTGTCTCAACCCGTTCGGCCATATGATCCGGTCCCTGTCCCTCTGGAGCAGGGTTTAGCGCACTCGCGCAAGGATAGAAATGCTATTCGCGCCATACCCTACATCCTCAGCCAGCATATCGGCGGGATGCTGCAGTTTTACGCAAGGGGTCACCTTGCGTAAAACCCGTGTCATCGCAGGTGTTTAGGCCGCTTTATCAAGCTCGAAAGCGTCGTGCAGGGCTTGCACGGCCAATTCCATATACTTGCGGTCGATCAACACGCTGATCTTGATCTCGGAGGTGGTGATCACCTTGATGTTGATCCCCTCGTCCGAGAGCACCTTGAACATCTTGGCGGCCACGCCGGTGTGGCTGCGCATGCCGATCCCCACCACGGAAACCTTGGCCACGGCCTTGTCGGCGATCAACTCCTGATAGTTGATGATCCCCTCTTCATGGGCCTTTTCCATCGCCTTTTCAGCGCGGATCACCTGATCGACGGGGCAGGACCACGTCATATCGGTGCGCCCCTCTTCGGAAATGTTCTGAACGATCATATCGACGTTCACGCCGCCCTCGCTGAGCGCGGTAAAGATCGTCGCCGCGATGCCGGGGCGGTCCGCCACGGACACCAAGGTCATCTTTGCCTCATCACGGGAAAACGCGACCCCGGCCACCACATTGCTTTCCATGATTTCCTCCTCATCGCAGACGAGCGTCCCGGCGTCGTCAGATTGTTCTTCGAAACTGCTCAGCACCCGCAGTTTAACCTTGTAGCGCATCGCCAGTTCGACCGAACGGGTCTGCAAAACCTTCGCCCCGAGAGAGGCCAGTTCCAGCATCTCCTCAAAGGAAATCTTGTCAAGTTTGCGTGCTTTGGATTCGACCCGCGGGTCGGTCGTGTAGACGCCGTCCACGTCGGTATAGATATCGCAGCGCTCCGCGCCAAAGGCTGCGGCAAAGGCGACAGCGGTCGTGTCAGACCCGCCCCGGCCAAGCGTGGTGATCCGGCCCTGCGGGCTGATGCCCTGAAAACCTGCGACCACGGCCACCTTCATGCCTTCGCCGAACTTGGCGTTGATGTTGTCGGTGGGGATCTCTTCGATCCGCGCGGCGGAATGGGCATCGGTGGTGCGCACCGGCACCTGCCAGCCCTGCCACGAACGTGCGGGCACGTCCATTTCCTGCAAAGTAAGCGCCATGAGCCCGGCGGTGACATTCTCCCCGCTCGACACGATGGCGTCATATTCGCGCGCATCATAGAGCGGCGAGGTCTCATTGACGAAGCCGACCAGCTTGTTCGTCTCGCCCGACATGGCGGATACGATGACGATCACGTCATAGCCCTTGGCCACCTCGACACCGACGCGCTTTGCCGCGCGGCGGATACGGTCCAAAGTGGCAACCGAAGTCCCACCGAATTTCATAACCAGAACAGGCATATTGTCCCCCGCGCAACAGTCCAGCGCGGTCTAAGCCCACGGCACGGCAAGGGCAAGCCTATTTAACATGACGTTATGTAGCGCCGCCTAGAACGGATGCGCGCGGCCGTCCCATGTTTCGAAACAACCCGTCTGGGCGATGTCCAGCGCGGCGATCCGCCCGGCGAGGCCCTGCGCCGAGTCCTCAACGCTGATCTCGCCCTGATCGCCGCCCATATCGGTGCGCACCCAGCCGGGGTGGTAAATGCCCACCGCGATGCCCTCGGGCTTCAGGTCCACCGCCAGATTGCGCCCCAGATTGATCGCCGCCGCTTTGGAGGCACGGTAGATATAGCTGCCCCCCGGCGCCCGCGTCTGGGAGCCCATCTGCGAGGCAATGATCGCGATTTTCGCCCGCTGCGCCGCCCGCAGGTTGGGCAGCAGAGACTGCACGGTGAGGAAGACCCCGGTCACATTGGTCGCAAAGCTCTGCGCCCAGAGGTCGGGGCCAAAGCCGGTATCCAAGTCATCGCCCTTGTCGAGATACACACCCGCATTGCAGATCAGCAGGTCCAGCGGACGGTCTTGCAGGCTTGCGGCGAAGGACGCGTGGCTTGCCGGGTCGGTCACGTTCAGCACGGCCTGCGCGCCTGCGCCGCGTGCGGTGCCGATCACCTCTTCGCCCGCGCCTTTATACTGGCGGGCCAGCGCCGCGCCGATGCCGCGGCTGGCGCCTGTGATAACGATGGTCATGGGCGATCCTTTATGAAAATGGGCCTTTAGGAAAGTTGGCGTTTGGGTTTGAACGGGAGCGGCATCAGGGGCACGCCCTCCGCCACCAATTTCCGCGCCTGATCCAGCCGCGCTTCGCCATAGATCGGGCGCTCGGGGGTGCGCCCTGCGTGCATGTCCCGCGCCTCGCGCACGAAATTCTTGCCGACGTAATCGGAGGTGGATTCGACCTTTTTGCGCAGGGCCGTCAGCGCCTTTTCCACATCACTTGCCGGATTGGACAGGGCCGGGGCGGGTGTCTCGGCGGGTTGCGGTTTTTCCGCCGCTTCCGGCGCAGCCGGGGCGCTGCCGCCTGAGGTGACCCGCGGGGCCATCAGCGATTTGCTCACCTCCGTCGACCCGCAGACCGCGCAGCTCAGATGGCCCGCACGGGCGAGGCTGTCAAAGGCTGCCGCAGATTGAAACCAACTTTCGAAACCATGCCCGGCCTCGCATTTCAGTGCATAACGGATCATTCGCCCGGTCCTCAAACTCTCTGCTTTAAATGGGCTGCAGCGCGAAAGAGGTCAAGACAAGCGCGGGCGCGGCGCGCATCGAAACGCCGCGCGGTCAGCCCGCCAAACCACCGCTGCGCGGATCGAAATCACGGATCAGCCGCGCCAGATCGGGGGCCTCCACCAGCCGCGCGGCCTTGCGGCGCGAACACCACATCCGCTTGCGCTGTCCCTTCTCGGGGAAGTGTTTGGCCAGCGCCTTGACCTTTACCGGGTAGAGCATCGCCAGACAGGGCAAGGTCCCATCCGCGCCGGTTTTGGCATAGCTGTAGACGCCCAAACATTGCCCCCGCGCCTGCCCCACGACGCCGCCTTCCTCCCAAGCCTCGACCAAGGCCGAGGCGGCAGGGGTCTTGCCCTCCATCGGCCAACCCTTGGGAATGATCCAACGTTTGCTCCCGCGCGAGGTGATCAGCAGGATCTGCAACTTGCCCCGTTTTCGACGCCAGCAGAGCGCCGCGAATTGAATGCGCAGTTCATCCTTCTGTCCGCCGTTCAAGGATATCGGAGCCTGTTTCACCATCCGTTGCAGCCGCGCCCCTTGGCAGGTTGTTTCCCTTAGACCCTAGCGCGGCGATCCCCGTCTGGCCATATCCCCTTGCCCCCTTTCATCGCATCAAAGATACTACCAAAATGATAAGATTGTCCGCTCTTCTGACAGTGCTTTGCAGCCTTGCCTTGCCCCTTCGGGCCGAGGCGCCCGTGACGGTCTTCGCCGCCGCCAGCCTGCGTGGCGCGTTGGAGGAGGTCACGGCGGATTTCCCCGCGCCGGTGGTGCTGTCTTACGGCGGGTCGGGCACGATGGCACGGCAGGTCGCCTCCGGGGCGCCCGCCGATGTGGTCTTGCTGGCCAATAGCGACTGGATGACATGGCTCGCGGACAAAGGCGTTGAGGGGGCCGGGAATGCGCAGATCATCGCCCGCAACCGCCTCGTGCTGATTGCCCCCGCCGACAGCGCCCCACTTGCCGATCCCGCCGAGCTGCCCGCCCGGCTAGGCGCCGAGGGGCGGCTTGCCATGGGGCAACGCGATGCCGTTCCCGCAGGCAACTATGCCCGCGCCTGGCTGACCCATTCCGGGCTTTGGCAGCGGCTGCAAAGCCGTTTGGCCGAGACCGACAATGTCCGTGCCGCACTGGCGCTGGTCGCGCGGGGCGATGCGCCACTTGGCGTGGTCTATGCCAGCGATGCGCAGGCCGAGCCGGAGGTGCAGACCATCTACGAGGTCCCTGCCGAGGCCCATGCCCCGATCACCTATCCCGCCGCGGCGTTGACGCCCGAGGGCAAGGCACTGGTCGATTTTCTGACCACCGACGCGGCTCAGGCGATCCTTGTGGACCACGGGTTCCTTCGGGCCGATCATGGATCTTGACGCCGCCGCTTGGGCCGCGCTCTTGCTGTCGCTGCGGGTGGCGAGCGTGGCGATGCTTTGTTCGCTGCCGCTGGCGCTCTGGGTCGCGTGGATTCTCGCCCGGAAAGAGTTTCGCGGCAAAGGCGTGCTGAGCGCGCTGGTCCATCTACCGCTGGTGCTGCCGCCCGTGGTGACGGGCTATCTGCTGCTGCTCAGCTTTGGCCGCAACGCGCCTTTGGGCCGCCTGTTGGAGAGCCTCGGCATTGGTCTTGCCTTTCATTGGACGGGCGCGGTGCTGGCTGCGCTGATCATGGGATTCCCGCTGATGGTTCGCGCCATGCGGCTGGCGATTGAGGCGGTCGACCCCCGGATCGAAGACGCCGCCGCCACCCTCGGCGCCCCGCGCCTCAGCGTATTTTGCCGCGTCACCCTGCCGCTGATCTTTCCCGGCATCCTCGCCGGGGCGGTGATGGGCTTTGCCAAGGCGATGGGTGAATTCGGCGCCACGATCACCTTTGTCGCCAATATCCCCGGCCAGACCCAAACCCTGCCAAGCGCGATCTGGACGGCCTTGCAGGTGCCCGGCGGTGAAAACCGCGCACTGGCCATGGCGGCGTTGGCCGGTCTGGTGGCGCTGGCCGCGGTGCTGCTGTCCGAAGCATTGGCGCGGCGGGTCGCCAAACGCATCTCGGGGGCGCGCTAATGCTGGAGGTCACGCTGCGCCATGGGTTCGACGGCTTCGATCTGGACCTGTCTTTCACCACCCAAGGCGGGATCACCGCGCTTTTCGGCCGCTCCGGCGCGGGCAAGACCACGGTGATCAATGCGCTTGCCGGATTGCTGCGCCCCGATGTCGGGCGCGTGGTGCTGGACGGTGAGGTGCTATTAGATACGCAGCGCGGCATCTGGGTGCCGCCGCATCGCCGCAGGCTGGGCTATGTCTTTCAAGACGCGCGGCTTTTTCCCCATTTGGACGTGCGCGGCAACCTAACCTTTGGCGCGCGCTATACCCCGCGCGGCAGCCAAGGCGCGGGTTTTGCCGATGTCGTGGCGCTTCTGGGGCTTGAGCCCCTGCTCGACCGTGCCCCGGCAACGCTTTCAGGCGGAGAAAAACAACGTGTCGCCCTTGGCCGGGCGCTGCTGTGCCATCCGCGTATGCTGTTGATGGACGAACCGCTGGCCAGCCTCGACGGTCCGCGCAAGCAAGAGATCCTGCCCTATCTCGAACGGTTGCGCGACGGGGGGTTGGGCCTGCCGATCCTCTACGTCAGCCATGCGGTGGATGAAATTGCCCGCCTCGCCGATCGCTTGGTGCTGCTGCAGAACGGGCGGCTGAAGGCCCAAGGCGCGCTGTTCGACGTGATGGCCGACCCGGCAGCCGTGCCGCTGCTGGGCGTGCGCGAAGCGGGCGCGGTGCTGGAGGCCGATGTCATTGCCCATGCCGAGGATGGGCTTTCGACCCTCGCCGTGCGGGCGGGGCAGTTGGAGCTTCCCGGCGTGCAAGCGCCGGTGGGCGCGCGGGTGCGGCTGCGGGTCTTGGCGCAGGATGTGATCCTGTCGCGCGCGCGGCCCGAGGGGCTGTCTTCGGTCAACATCCTGCCCGTGCGGGTCGAGGCCGTGCATCCCGGCGACGGCCCCGGTGCGGCCATCGCGCTCGACGCAGGCGGAGACCGGCTTTTGGCGCGGGTGACGGCGCGGGCGGTCCGCGACCTTGATCTGCGCGCGGGCATGGGCTGCTATGCCATCCTCAAGGCCACCACCGTGGCCCCGGGCAGCATCGGGCGCTGATCACAGTTTGGGCGGCGTCCTGCCCATTTTCTTGCGTAGGCGGGCGACCAGTTCCTCTTGCGGGATATCCGCCTCTATCGCCAGTTTGCGCAGGCCGAAATGCACATGGGCCATGTCCTGATAATAGCTGGTATAGGCATAATTCGTCGCAGCCCCAGCTACCGCACCCAACACCGGCACCGCCTGCGCGGCAAGCTTTTGCCCCAGCACCAGCGCCAGACGCGGGGCCACCCGGGCAATCACCGCATTCATCGCGCGGCCCGTGAGCGCCATGCGCACGGTAAGAAACCCCAGATCGGCGCTATCGTCATCCGCCAGCGGCCCGGCGGCGGTAAAGACATGCACGCAGTCGAACTGCACATTCTCCGCCGAGGGATCGAACCCATGTTCAGCCGCCACCCCTTGGATGACCCGCAACAGAAGCGTGGTGGTCACCGGCAGTTCGGCCAAGGCGGTCGGCAGCCCCCCGGCCCCGCCTGCGGCGCCCATCGCGGTCGAGACCGCTTGGTTCAGCCAACCCTGCCGGTCTTTCACATAGCTGCGGCTGGAATGGGCGGCCTGCATGGCATGGCCAAGCGCCTTCATCGTCGCCCCTTCAAGGTTGCGGCGCACCGCCCCCGGCAAACGGTCGATCAACCCATCCGCGCTGCCGCCGATGAGGTTGAGCACATGGATGCCCACGCCCCCGGCCTGTTTGTAGCGGCGGGCGATCTCATCCAGCCGGGCATCGACATCAATGGTGCTGGGCAGGTTGCTTTCGATCTGCATGGGCGTCCCTCTTTGAGCTTAGGCTCAATGTGGGTCGCGGGCGGGGTAAAATCAATCGTGCCAGCGGCGAACCTTGCCCGTCACCCCGGCCCAAGCCCCCTCGGCCAGGGCGCGACCCAAGATCCGCGCAGGGTTCGTAGGCGGGGGCATCTCGACCCCCTGCAACAGGGCAAAGCCGAAGCGGTTGTAATAGGGCGCGTCGCCCACCAGCATCACACGTTCCCAGCCCAGCGGGGCCGCCTGCGCCAGCGAGGTCTCGATCAGCCCCGCGCCCAGCCCTTCGCCCTGCCTTGTGGGGTGCACCGCCACCGGCCCCAGCAAAAGCGCCTTCGCCGCGCCGATGCGCACGGGCCAATAGCGGATCGCCCCGGCCAGAATTCCGCCGCTGTCACGGGCCACATGGCTGAGCCCCGCCACCGGCGGCACGCCATCGCGCAGACGGTAAGACGACAGCGCCTCGCGCCCCGGCGCGAAACAGGTGTCATAGAGCGCTTCGACCTCCCAATGGTCGGTGGGCACCTCCGGGGTCATCTTGTAAGGCGTCTGATGCAAGGCCGGAGGCTTTCGGGAGCAATTGCGGGTGGCGCTGGACGTAGCATGAGGCTAGCCATGGGTGCAAACCATCAAGGAGTGTACATGTTCTATCGTCCCAAAGACGGCCATGGTCTGCCGCATAACCCGTTCAACGCCATCATCAGCCCCCGCCCAATCGGCTGGATCTCCACCCGTGATGGCGCGGGCCGCGACAACCTCGCGCCCTATTCTTTTTTCAACGCCGTCGCCTATGTGCCGCCGCAGGTGATGTTCGCCTCGACCAGCGCCAAGGAAGACGTGGACGGCACCAAGGACTCCGTGGCCAACATCCGGGAGACCGGGGTGTTCTGTGTGAACGTGGTGGAATATGCGGCGCGCGACGTGATGAACGTGAGTTCTGCCATGCTGCCTCATGGCGAGGATGAATTTGCCCGCGCCGGGATCGACAAGGCCGAGTGCGAACAGATCGCCTGTGCGCGGGTGGCCAATGCGCCGGCCAGTCTTGAGTGCAAGCTGACCCAGGTCGTGCAACTGCCAGGCGAGGCGAATTTCGCGGTTTTCGGTGAGGTCGTGGGCGTGCATATGCGCGACGATTGCGTGGTCGACGGGCGGTTCGACGTGACGCGGTTCCAGCCGCTGTCGCGTTTGGGGTACCGCGATTACACGGTGGTGCGGGATGTGTTCGAGTTGAAGCGTCCGGATGATTGATAAGGGCCATCGCCTGCCCGCGGGTGGGTGATCCAACGCTCAGCTCGGGCCACTTTATTGCTCAGCCGTGATGTGCGTTCTCAGTGTCGCGCCTCGCCTCGCCGGATCGCCTACCCGTGGGGCGGGCAGGCGATGGCCCGGCGCCTGCGGCTTGTTCCGGGCCGGGTGGCAAACTTGACCAAGAAGTTGCTGACTAAGAAGGCTACAAATAACCCGGCACCTCTCGGCGCCGGGTTTTCTTATCAGTGTCCGCCCAGAACCCCGGTGCGCACATCGTAATCAACCGCCAATTCGTAATCGGGGTCGTCATCGCTATCGACCATCAAATGCCCCGCCTTGTTCAGCAGACGGTGACAATCCCGGCTGAGGTGGCGCAGTTGCAGACGTTTGCCCGCGGCCTCGTATTTCGCGGCCATCGCTTCGATCGCCTGTAGCGCGGATTGATCCACCACCCGGCTGTCGGCGAAATCGACGATCACCACCTCGGGGTCCTTCTCCACGTCGAAAAGCTCGGCAAAGCCGTCGGAAGAGCCGAAGAACAACGGCCCGTGGATCTCATAGACCTTGGCGCCCTTCTCGGTCACCGAGTCCCGCGTGGTCGCGTGGATACGGCGCGCGTTGTTCCACGCATAGGCCAGCGCCGAGACGATCACGCCGACAACCACCGCCACGGCGAGGTCTTCCATCACGGTCACCACGGTCACCAGAATGATGACGAAAGCATCCATCAGTGGCACTTTGCGCAGGATGGTGAGCGAGTTCCACGCGAAGGTGCCGATCACCACCATGAACATCACACCCACCAAAGCGGCCAGCGGAATAAGCTCGATCACCGAGGAGCCGACGAGGATGAAGAGCAGCAGGAACACCGCCGCCGCGATCCCGGCGACACGGGTGCGACCGCCGGATTTCACGTTGATCATCGACTGGCCGATCATCGCACAGCCGCCCATGCCGCCGAAGAAACCGGTAACCGTATTGGCCACACCTTGGGCGATACATTCTTGGCTCGCGCCGCCGCGCTTGCCGGTGAGATCCCCGACGAGGTTCAGGGTCAGCAGGCTTTCGATCAGACCGATGGCCGCGAGGATGACGGCGTAAGGCAGAATGATCTCGAAGGTCTCCCAAGTCAGCGGCACCATGGGGATATGCAAGCTCGGCAGGCCACCTTGGATCGACGCCAAGTCACCCACCCGCGGCACGTCGAGGCCGAAACCGATCACCACGGCGGCAATCACCCCGATGCCCGCAAGCGGCGCGGGGATCACCTTGGTGATCCGCGGGGTGATCCAGATGATCGCCATGGTCGCCGCCACCAGCGCCAGCATGAGGTAGAGCGGCTGGCCCGAAAGCCATTCACCACCGCCCACGCCATGACCGGTGTCGACCATGGTGCCGGGCACTTTGAACTGGCTCATCTGGGCAAGGAAAATCACGATCGCCAGACCATTGACGAAGCCCAGCATCACCGGATGCGGCACCAGCCGGATGAACTTGCCCCATTGCATGACGCCCGCGAAAATCTGCAACAGCCCCATCAACACGACGGTGGCAAAGAGGTATTCGACCCCGTGCTGCGCCACCAAGGCCACCATGACCACCGCAAGCGCCCCGGTCGCGCCCGAGATCATGCCGGGCCGCCCACCGATCAGCGCGGTGATGAGACCCACGAGAAAGGCGGCATAGAGCCCGACCAGCGGGTGCACCCCGGCGACGAAGGCAAAGGCCACCGCCTCGGGCACCAGCGCCAGCGCCACGGTCAGCCCCGACAGCAGTTCGATCCGCAGCCGCCCGATGGAGAAACCGTCATCCGGCATCCAACGCAGATCGGTCACATCGAGGTTCTTGGCGAAATTGTGCAGCGTGGCGCGCATGGGGGCGTCCTTTGACTTTCGGAAAACGGGTATAGCGCCCTGACCGCGGATGCGGGGCGCTTTTGGCTGCACCTAGAGGAATTTCGCCCCAAAGAAAAGTGTCTTGGCGACGGGGCCACGGAAGTTGCTGCAATGCAGAAACACTTTCACCCCCTCGCCTGACGCAGTCGTGTCTTGCCTCTCGGCAAAAACACTTGATCCCCGTGGCATTCTATGAGGTTCTTTGACCCTTACCCGCAACCATCCAAGGCACAGGCTTACCCCTCATGACAGATACGAAAATCGCCGTGATCGGCGGCTCCGGCATTTACGACATCGACGGGCTTCAGGATGCCGATTGGGTCACCGTGGAGACGCCATGGGGCGCACCCTCGGATCAAGTGCTGACCGGCACGCTGGATGGGGTCGCCATGGTCTTTCTGCCGCGCCACGGCCGCGGGCATGTGCATACGCCGACCTCCGTCCCCTACCGCGCGAATATCGACGCGCTGAAACGGCTCGGCTGCACGGATGTGATCAGCGTCTCGGCCTGCGGGTCGTTCCGCGAGGAGATGGCCCCGGGCGACTTCGTGATCGTCGACCAATTCATCGACCGCACCATGGCGCGCGAGAAGAGCTTCTTCGGCCCCGGCTGCGTGGCCCATGTCTCGGTCGCCCATCCGACCTGTCCGCGCTTGGGGGACGCCTGCGAGACCGCAGCACGAGACGCGGGCATCAACGTGCACCGGGGCGGCACCTATCTGGCGATGGAGGGGCCGCAATTCTCGACGCTCGCGGAATCCAAGATATACCGCGACAGCTGGGGGGCGGATGTGATCGGCATGACCAATATGCCCGAGGCGAAACTCGCCCGCGAGGCGGAGCTTTGCTATGCCAGTGTCGCGATGATCACCGATTACGACAGCTGGCACCCGGACCACGGCGAGGTGGATGTGACGCAGATCATCGCCACGCTGATGGGCAACGCCGACAAGGGCCGCGCCATGGTCTCGCGCCTGCCCGCGCTTCTGGGGGCCGAGCGCGCGCCCTGCCCGCACGGCTGTGACCGGGCGCTGGAGTTTGCGATCCTGACCCAGCCGGATGCGCGGGATCCGGAATTGCTGGCCAAGCTGGATGCGGTGGCGGGGCGGATGCTTTGACCGCAGGCGGCGACTTTGCTTGGCTGAGTGCGGAAGGTATTTAAGAAAGGATGAAGGGAGGGGGGTGGCGCCTCTTCCTGGATGTTGTGCGGGGGGCGCAGATGGGGGGTTCGCCCGGGCGGCGCGTTGCGCTAAGACGGGTCCGGTCAAACACGCGGAAGGGCGGCATGAAACAGGTTCAGGACTATATTCGCACGATCGTCGATTTTCCCCATGAGGGGATCATGTTTCGTGACGTGACAACGCTTTTTGCCGATCCGCGCGGGTTTCGCATGGCGATCGATCAGATGCTGCACCCCTATGCGGGGATTGCGATTGATAAGGTCGTGGGGCTGGAGGCGCGCGGTTTCATTCTTGGCGGGGCGATTGCGCACCAGTTGAGCGTGGGTTTCGTGCCGATCCGCAAGAAGGGCAAGCTGCCGGGCACGGTGATCAGTCAGGAATATCAGCTTGAATATGGCGAGGCCATTGTCGAGCTGCATGACGATGCGATCAAACCGGGTGAGAAGGTTTTGGTTGTGGATGATCTTTTGGCCACCGGCGGCACGGCGGAAGCCGGGATCAAACTGATTGAGCGTTTGGGGGGCGAGATCGTTTCCTGCGCCTTTATCATTGATCTGCCCGAGTTGGGCGGGCGCAAGCGTTTGGAAGCGCTTGGCAAAGAGGTCCATGCGCTCTGCGCTTTCGACGGGCTTTAAGCCCCTAGGACGGCGCCGGGGTTCATGATGCCTTGGGGGTCGAGCGCCGTTTTGATGGCGCGCATGGCGGTGAGTTTGGCGGGGTCGCCGTAGCGTTCGAGGTCGTCGACTTTGATGCGGCCCACGCCATGTTCCGCGCTGAATGAGCCGCCGAGGTCGTGGACGAGGTCGTGCACCAGACGTTTCACGGCGTCGCGCTTGTCTTCGTAATCGGCGCGGCTTTTGCCCTTTGCGGGGAAGACGTTGTAGTGCAGGTTGCCGTCTCCGACATGGCCGAAACAGTTGATGCGGAAATCGCCGAGGGCGTTCAGCGCTTTGGTAGCGCGGGTGATGAATTCGGGGATCGCGCCGAGGGGCACCGAGATGTCATGGCTGGAGACCGAGCCGATCAGGCGGTTGGCCTCGGGGATGGTTTCGCGGATGGTCCAGAAGTCTTGGGCCTGTTGGGCGTTCTGGGCGATGAGGCCGTCGGAGACGAGGCCCGCGTCGAGGGCGGCGGCGAAGAGGGCCTCTAGGGCGGCGTCGGTATCGATCTCTCCGGGGGTGCCGATGTCGATCAGGACGCACCATTGCGGGGTTTCGGCGAAAGGTTGGCGGATGTTGGGCAGGGTTTCGTTAAGGAAATCGAAACCTCTTCGGTGCATCAATTCGAAAGCGCTGATCATTTCGCCCAAGTGATCGCGCGCGAGGGAGAGGAGCGCCAATGCGGCGGCGGGGCTCTCGACCACCATGAGCGCGGTGCCGCTGCGGGCGGGGCGCGCGTAGAGCTTGAGGGCCGCGGCGGTGATCACGCCGAGGGTGCCTTCGGCGCCGATCAGCAGGTTGCGCAGATCGTAGCCGGTGTTGTTTTTGCGCAGGCGGGTCAGCCCGTGCCAGATTTGGCCGTCAGGCAGGACGGCTTCGAGGCCGAGGCAGAGGTCGCGGGCATTGCCGTAGCGCAGCACGCCGGTGCCGCCTGCGTTGGTCGAAAGCGTGCCGCCGATGCGCGCGGTGCCCTCGGCGGCGAGAGACAGGGGGAAGAGGCGGTTTCCCTCTTCGGCGGCGGTTTGGACATCGGCGAGGATCGTGCCTGCTTCGGCGACCAGCACATTCTCTTCGGGCAGGACGGCCCGGATGCGGTTCATGCGTTCGAGGGAGAGGATGAGCGGTGCGGGACCATCGCTGCTGATCTGGCCGCCGACAAGCCCGGTGCCGCCGCCATAGGGCACGACCGGCACGCGGGCGGCATGGGCGGCGCGGATCAGGGTGGCGACCTCTTCGGTGCTGCGCGGCAGGGCCAAGACGCCCCCCTGCCCCGCGTAGCGGCCGCGGGGTTCTTCGAGGTAGCGCTGCTCGGGATCGCGCAGCACATCGTCTGGCAGTTGCGCGCGCAGGGTGTCGATGAAGGCGGTGTCGGCGGGGTTCAGTGTCATGGGCCTTTGATCCTGCGCGGGGCGCGCAGATGCAAGGGCAAAGCGCCGGACCGGCGGGGAGAATGCGAGGCGATCATGCCCCGGCGATGCTTATGTTGTCAGCGAAGCGTTTCGCCTTGAGGCTTAGCCTACGTCCGTGCGGCCGCGCCGGTCTTTTCGGAGAGAAGCGTAGAGCACATGGGTCCGCCAGCGGCCATCGATTTGCAGATAGCTCTGCGCGACGCCCTCGTATTTGAAGCCCGCCTTTTCGAGCAGGCCGCGGGAGGCTTGGTTTTCGGGCAGGCAGGCGGCCTCGATGCGCGACAGGTCGAGGCGGGTGAAGGCCTGATGCACCGTCGCTTCGATCGCCTCGCGCATGTAGCCTTGGCGGGCAAAGGGTTCGCCCGTCCAATAGCCCAGGGTGCCGGATTGAGCCGGCCCGCGACGGATGTTGTCGAGGGTGATCGCACCGACGAGGTTTTGGTCGCTGCGCCGGATCAGAAAGAGCGGCATGGCATTGCCCGAGGAGACCGAACGTTGCGCCCAGTAGACACGGTTGGTGAAAGCCTTGCGGGTCAAGTGATCCTCGGCCCACGTCGGTTCCCACGGGCGCAGGTAGTCGTTGCTGGCGCGGCGTAGGGCGGCCCAGGCGCGAAAATCGGCGTGGATCGGCGGGCGCAGGGTCAGCCGTTCCGTCTCTATCCGCAGTTTGCGTCGCCCCAGCATCAGGCGGCGCGTCGGTTGTGAAGGTCGTCCAGCGTCGGGGCGGCGTCGACCGGGCCGTAGAGCGCGAGGGCCGCAGGGGCTTGCGTGGCCATGCGTTCGGCGAAGTCGCGCACGTCGCCGGTGGTCACCGCGTCGATCTGCGCGACGGTTTCTTCCAGCGGCGGCACGCGGTCCCAGATCTGGATCAGCCGGGCCAGACGTTCGGCACGGTTGGAGGGGCTTTCCAGCCCCATGAGCAGCCCGGCCTTCATCTGCGCACGGGCGCGGGCGACTTCGGCAGGCGACATGTCGGAGGCGGCGCGCTTCATCTCGTCGATGGTGATATTGGCCAGTTCGGGCAGTTGTTCGGCGCTGGTGCCGGCGTAGATCGTGGTCATGCCCGTGTCGGCATAGGCGCCCGCTTGCGCGAAGATCGTGTAGCAAAGGCCGCGATTCTCGCGAATCTCTTGGAACAGGCGGGAGGACATGCCGCCGCCCAAGGCCGAGGCATAGATCTGGGCAATGTAGATGTCGTCGGAGCGGTACCCGGGGCTTTCAAAGCCGAGCGCGAAATGGGCCTGTTCTAGCTGTTTGACCTGTCGATATTCGCCGCCGCCAAAACGGGCGCTGTCGATCTGGTAGAGCGTCTTGGCGGGCATGTCGCCAAAGAGGCTTTCGGCGAGCTTGACGATTCTGTCGTGGTCCACCGCACCGGCAGCCGAAAGGATCATCTGCTCCGGCCCGTAGTGATCGGCGATGAAACGTTGCAAATCATCGCGCGAGAAGGCGGAGACCCGCTCGCTTGGCCCAAGGATCGTGCGGCCGATGGGCTGATCCGGGTAGGCTTGCTCTTGCAGCCAGTCGAAAATCACATCGTCGGGCGTGTCGAGCGCTTGGCCGATCTCTTGCAGGATCACGCCGCGTTCGACTTCGACTTCCGAAGGGTCCAGTACCGGGTTGCGCAGAATGTCGGCGATCACGTCGAGGCCGAGCGCCACGTCATTTTCCAACACGCGGGCATAATAGGCCGTCACTTCGCGCGAGGTATAGGCGTTGATATAGCCGCCCACATCCTCAATCGCCTCGGCGATTTGCAGCGAAGAACGGGTCGCGGTGCCTTTGAACGCCATATGTTCGAGGAAATGCGCGATGCCGTTTTGCTGCGGCGTCTCATGCCGCGCGCCTGCGTTGACCCAGACGCCGATGGCGGAGGAGGCAAGCCCCTCCATATGCTCGGTCACGATGCGAAAGCCGTTGGGCAATGTGGTCTGTTGTAGGCTCACGCGGAGAGGTTTCCTTTGATATGCGCTTTGAGCGCGTCGAGGTCGTTAGGCAGCCGGGTGAAACGTTCTTCCCGGTCGAAAAGGTCCGCCATACGGGGCGGCAGGCCCGGGCGGATGCCAGTGGCGGCTTCGACCGCGTCGGGGAATTTTGCCGGATGGGCGGTGGCCAGCGTGACCATCGGCGTGGCCGGATCGCGCAGATCATCCGCGACCTTCACGCCGACGGCGGAATGCGGGCAGAGCAGCTCACCCGTGGTGCGCCGGCGGTCAGCGATGGTGGCGGTGGTTTCCTCTTCGGAGACGCGGCCCGAGCGGTAGATGTCTTGCAGAGCTTGCATCGCCCCTTGAGAGACGTCGAAACCGCCCTGCCCCAATTCGTCCATCAACTGCGCCACGGCACCGGCGTCGCGGTCATAGGCGTCAAAGAGGGCGCGTTCGAAATTCGAGGAGACCTGAATGTCCATCGAGGGGCTGATCGAGGGGGTCACGCTTCCCTTGTGATAGCCTTGACCCGAGAGGCAGCGATGCAGGATGTCGTTCTGGTTGGTGGCAACGACCAGATCGGCGATGGGCAGGCCCATGCGCTTGGCGATATAGCCCGCGAAAATGTCGCCAAAGTTGCCGGTAGGCACGGTGAAGCTGACCTCACGCAGGGGCGCGCCAAGGCTCGTAGCGGCGGTGAAGTAATAGACCACCTGCGCCAGCACCCGGCCCCAGTTGATCGAATTCACCCCTGCCAGCCGCACGGTATCGCGGAAGTCGAAATCGTTGAACATGTCCTTAAGGCGCGCTTGGCAATCGTCAAAATCGCCGTCGATGGCCAGCGCGTGCACGTTGGATTCCGCGGGCGTTGTCATCTGTCGGCGCTGCACGTCGGACACGCGGCCATGGGGGTAGAGGATGAAGACGTCGACATTGTCGAGGCCCTTGAAAGCTTCGATCGCGGCAGAACCGGTGTCGCCCGAGGTCGCGCCGACGATGGTCACCCGCTCGCCCTTGCGGCCCAAAGCCGCTTGGAACATCTGGCCGATGAGCTGCATCGCGAAGTCTTTGAACGCCAGTGTCGGGCCGTGGAAGAGTTCCAGCAGGAAGTGGTTCGGCGCGAGTTGCACCATGGGCGCGCGGGCGGTGTGGCCGAAGCCCTCATAGGCGCGGGCGATGATGGCGCGGAATTCGTCGTCGGTGAAAGTGTCGCCGATGAAGGGACGCATAACGGTAAATGCGACCTCTTCGTAGCTCTGGCCCTGCATGGCGCTGATTTGTTCCGCGCTCAGCGTCGGAATCGTTTCGGGCACATAAAGGCCACCGTCACGGGCAAGGCCGGTCAGCATCGCCTCTTCGAAGGACAGAACAGGGGCGGAGCCACGGGTAGAGATATAGCGCATAGGGTCAGTCGACTTTCGGCGTTGCAGGGGCGCGGCGGCGGCGCAGGAAAAGGACGGTCATCGCCAGCCAGATGGCGGCGAGGGAAAACCAGGTGATCGCATATTGCAAGTGATCGTTGGGGATGCGGGCGGTATCGACGGGCAGCGGGGTGATCTTTGGGTCCGGCCCGGTGCCTTCGCGCATGACGATCAAAAGCGGTTCGGTGTCGAGGGTTTCGGCCATGACATCCACATCGCGGGCGAACCAGATGTTGCGGTCGGTGTCGGCCTCGGGCGTGAAACTGTCAACCTCTTGCGGCCATTGCAGGTTGCCGGTCAGGGTGGCGGTGCCAGCGGGGGCGATGGCGTCTTTGTTCGATGTGGCGGTAAAGCCGAGGTCGATGAGCACGCGCCGCCCGCCTTCCAGGTCCATGGGTGCGATGACGCGGTATCCCGCACCTTTCTGCTTTTGGCTGACCAGCACATGCAGTGCCTGCTCCCCAATCTCTCCGCTGACGGTGACAGGCAGATAGGCGTCGGCTTCTGAATCGGGATCGGCGGGTAAGGCCACGGGCGTGGCGGCGATGCGATTGTTGATGTCGGCGATGACCGCCTCTTTCCACGCCAGCCGCTGCACCTGCCAGACCCCGAGTGCGACGAGGATGGCTGCCCCGCCAAGGCCGACGATGATGAAGAACAGGCTGCGCCGCATTCGAATCTCTCTGGCTGAAACGACAAACGCGCGAAGAGGGCTTCGCGCGTTTGGGTTTTACGGGTGTGGGGCGCGGATGCAACCCCGCCCTATGGTCAGGGCTGGCCCCACATGTAGACGGCGAAGAACAGGAACAGCCAGACCACGTCAACGAAGTGCCAGTACCACGCTGCCGCCTCGAAGCCGACATGGCGTTCGGGGGTGAAGTGGCCGCGCATGGCGCGCAGCAGGCAAACGAAGAGGAAGATCGTGCCGATGATCACGTGGAAACCGTGGAAGCCGGTCGCCATGAAGAAGCTGGAGAAATACATGTCGCCGCCGAATGTCCAATCGTCATGGACCAGCAGTTCATAGTATTCGTAAGCCTGCAGCGCAGTGAAGAGCACGCCGAGGATCACCGCGATGGTCAGGCCCGAGATCAGGTCTTTGCGGTTGTTTTCATGGGCCAGCGCATGGTGCGCCCATGTCACGGCACAGCCCGACAGCAGCAGAACCAGCGTGTTGATCAGCGGCAGGTGGAAGGCGTCGACCGCGTGAATGTCGGGCTGGACGTATTCCGTGCCGACATATTCATACATCGGATAAAGGGCCTGTTTGAAGAAGGACCAGAACCACGCGACGAAGAACATGACTTCGGACATGATGAAGAGGATGAAACCATAGCGCAGGCCGATGCGCACCACGCCGGTGTGATCGCCCACTTCGCTTTCGGAGACCACTTCGGCCCACCATCCGAACATGACGTAGAGGGTGGCCACCAGACCGCCCAAGAAGACGAAGGGGGTCATCCCGTGCATCCACAGGACAGCGCCCGCCAGCATGACAAATCCGCCTACCGACCCCAGCAGCGGCCAGGTCGAGGGGGGGAGAATATGGTAGTCGTGGTTTTTTGCATGGGCCATGGTTGCGGGTCCCTCACCTTTGTTCAATCAGGTCGTTAATTGGTTGTTGTGGCGCTGTCCTGATCAAGGGCGGCATAGCCCTCGGGCAGGTCAATTTCGTAGAATGTATAGGACAGAGTGATGGTATGTACAAACTTCCCATCACGGTCTTCGACCATTTCCGGGTCGACGAAAAAGCTTACCGGCATCTGCACGCGCTCGCCCGGGGCCAGCACCTGTTCGGTAAAGCAAAAGCAGTCGATCTTCTCGAAGAAGGCCCCGGCGGTATAGGGGGTGACGTTATAGCTCGCCTGCCCCGCCACCGGTTTGTCGGTCGGGTTGTACGCCTCGTAGAAGGCCAACCCGGTCTCGCCGATGCGGATCTCCATTTCGCGGACCACGGGCTTGAATTCCCACGGCATACCGTCGTTCAGGGAGCCGTCGAAACGGACCTTGACCGTCTTATCCAGCACGTCGGCGCTGGCGGCAGAGACCTGCCCCGGCGTGCCGCCAAAGCCGGTGACGCGACAGAACCAGTCGTAAAACGGTACCGACGCCCAAGCGAGGCCGCCCATAAGCACCACCACGCCGACGGTTTGCATCACTGTTTTCTGAGGACCGGAAAGCGCCATTACTGTGTCACCTCACGTTGCTCCGGGGGGAGTTCGAAATCGGTCTGGGTGATCTTGACGTAGGTCAACGCCATAATCAGCACCACGAAGGCACCCAGCATCAGGCCCACGCCGATGTTGCGGCCGCGGCGGCGATTGTGAAGCTCATGCTCTGGTCGGATGCCCATTACCAGCCCCCCAAGCCAAAGGTGCGCAGAGCCGCTTCGCCCAGGATCGCGCCGAAGTGCAAGAAGAGATAGGCCAGCGACAGGCGGAAGAACTTGCGCTCTTCGGCATAGTCGTCACCCTCGGCCATGACCTCATCCCGCTTCCAGATACGGTAGGCGCCCAAAAGGAAAGCCGCGTTCAGCACCAGCGCCACGGCGAAATAGAAGATACCGCCGATGGCCGTGAAGGCCGTGCCGATGGCCAGAGCGGCCAGAAGGACGGTGTAGACAAAGATATGCAGCCGCGTGGCCGGGCGGCCATGGGTCACGGTCAGCATCGGCACCTTGGCGTCGTCGTAGTCCGAGCGCATGAAGAGCGCCAGCGCCCAGAAATGCGGCGGGGTCCACATGAAGATCAGCGCGAACATCAGCCATGCCTCGACCGAGAAGTTGCCCGTGGCGGCGACCCAGCCGATCACCGGCGGGAAAGCCCCCGCGGCACCGCCGATGACGATGTTCTGCGGCGTCAGACGCTTGAGCCACATGGTATAGAAAACAGCATAGAAAAGGATGGTGAAAAGCAGCATCCCCCCCGCCAGAAGGTTGGTCGCCAGCGCCAGCATCATCACCGAAAGACCCGAGAGCGCCACGCCAAGCGTCAGCGCCTCTCCGGGTTGAACCCGGCCCGAGGGGATCGGGCGCCCGCGCGTGCGGCGCATCACCGCGTCGATATCGGCGTCCCACCACATGTTCAGCGCGCCCGAGGCACCGCCGCCGATGGCGATGAACAGGATCGCGCAAAAGCCGATGACGGGATTGACCGAAACCGGCGCGGCCAACAGCCCCACGAAGGCCGTGAAGACGACCAACGACATGACGCGCGGTTTCAGCAGGGCGAAGTAATCCCCCAGCTGCGCGTCGTATTCACTTGTTGGCGTATTGGTGATGTCAGTCATCCCGAACCTTCCAAGGGTAAACACGGGGCACGGGCCTGCGCCCTGCCCCGTGGAACTGGCTTACTTAGAGGCGACGGTCAGCGGCTGTTCGATGCCAGCATATTCCGCCTTGGCGTTGCCAAGCCATTCCGCATAGGCCTCTTCCGAAACCACTTTGACGGTGATCGGCATATAGGCGTGGGCCTGACCGCAAAGCTCGGAGCACTGGCCGTAGTAGACGCCTTCCTGCTCGGCGGTGAACCACAGTTCGGCCAGACGGCCCGGCACGCCATCCTGTTTCACGCCGAAGGCGGGGATGGTCCAAGAGTGGATCACGTCGCTAGCGGTGACCTGCACGACGATGGTCTTACCCACGGGGATCACGACGGATGTGTCAGTGGCCAGCAGGAAGTCATCGCGGCTGTAGCCTTCGTCTTCAAGCTTGGCGACCATCGCGTCATTCAGCACGAAGGGTGTCACGTCCTCATCGCCATCGCCCAGCGTGGCCGGAGCGCCGATCATGTAGCTGTCAAAGGCGATCTCTTCGTCGACATATTCATAGGTCCAGTACCACTGGTTGCCGATGGCCTTGATCGTGATGTCCGCTTCGGGGATTTCCTGCTGGCGGAACAGGATCGGCAGCGAATAGGCACCGATCAGCACAAGGATGAGAATCGGCCCGATCGTCCAGGCGATTTCGATCGGGGTGTGGTGGGTAAAGGACGAGGGGTTCGGGTTCCGCTTTTTGTTGTAGCGGATCATGACCCAGATGATCAGACCAGTCACGAAGACGGTGATCGCCGTGATGATCACCAGAATCAGGTGATCCAAATCATGGATATCCCGCGCCAATTCGGTAACGGCGGGTTGAAAGCCTGTCTCGCCGTCAACAGGTCTGCCGATGACATCAAGCCCGTCAATGCGCAGGCTGTCCTGTGCCAATGCAGGCAAGGCGGCAAGGCTGGTCAAAAGACCGGAAAGGGGGAGTAGATGTTTCATATGTCGTCCTGATCTTGTGACCATTAAGAAGCCGATAAGCACCCCAAACCGCTGCTGCGATCCGGTGCCGTTGTAATCCTGGGTGCTTACAATCATATTCTGCCTACAAGATAAAGTCACATGCTTGCGTCATAGAGCCGCGCGAGACAGTTTTGTGACAGCAAGCAAGGATACCCCCGATGAGCCGCGCGCATTTCACCCCCTTCGAGGCCGATCTGGACCGAGAAACCGCTCTGAGCGTGCTGCGCGAGGCCGTGGCCGGCGCCGATGACGGTGAATTATTTCTCGAACGGCGCCGCTCTGAGGCGCTGGTTTTCGACGACGGCCGCCTCAAAACCGCCAGCTATGATGCCGCCGAGGGCTTTGGCCTGCGCGCCGTGCGCGGTGAGGTGGCAGGCTACGCCCATTCGACCGAGCTGAGCGAAGCGGCCCTGCGCCGCGCGGCGGAAACGGCGCGGCTGGCGGTCGGCGATGGCGGCGGCACTTGGGCAGATGCGCCTCAGGCCAGCAACACGCGTCTCTATACGGACGAAGACCCCATTGCGGGCCACGCCTTCCCGGTCAAGGTCGATACCCTGCGCGAGATCGACGCCTATGCCCGCAGCCTCGATTCCCGCGTGGTACAGGTGAGCGCCACGATCGCCGCCAGCATCCAAGAGGTCGAGATTCTCCGCCCCGAAGGACATTCGGTGCGTGACGTCCGCCCGATGACGCGGGTCAATGTCTCGGTCATCGTCGAGCAGGACGGCCGCCGCGAAAGCGGCGGTGTCGGCGGCGGCGGGCGGATCGGGCTGGACGGCATGCTGGCCCCCGAAGATTGGCAGGCGAAGGTCCGCGAAGCCCTGCGGATCGCTTGCGTG
This sequence comes from Sulfitobacter sp. 1A13679, assembly GCF_043557115.1. Taxonomy (NCBI): domain Bacteria; kingdom Pseudomonadati; phylum Pseudomonadota; class Alphaproteobacteria; order Rhodobacterales; family Roseobacteraceae; genus Sulfitobacter; species Sulfitobacter sp. 1A13679. Next base: position 57,047 of record NZ_JBIFFO010000007.1, on the reverse strand, counting down.
AACCTCGAAGCCGTCCCCGCCCCGGCGGGCGTGATGGACGTGGTGCTTGGCCCCGGCTGGCCCGGCATCCTGCTGCACGAAGCCATCGGCCACGGGCTTGAGGGCGATTTCAACCGCAAGGGCTCCAGCGCCTTCGCCGGGCTGATGGGCCAACAGATCGCAGCCAAGGGCGTGACCGTGCTAGACGACGGCACGATCCCCGAGCGGCGCGGCTCAATCTCTGTCGATGACGAGGGCACCCCCTCGGCGCGCAATGTGCTGATCGAAGATGGTAAGCTGGTCGGCTATATGCAGGACCGTCAGAATGGGCGGCTGATGGGCAGCGCCTCAACGGGCAACGGGAGGCGGCAATCCTATGCGCATATCCCGATGCCGCGCATGACCAACACCTATATGCTGGGCGGCGACGCGGCACCGGGCGATATCGTGGCCGACCTCAAGGACGGGATCTATGCCGTGGGCTTCGGCGGCGGCCAGGTCGATATCACCAATGGCAAATTCGTCTTCTCCTGCACCGAGGCTTACCGTGTGCAGAACGGCAAGATCGGCGCGCCGGTCAAAGGCGCGACCTTGATCGGCGATGGGGCTACGGCCTTGCAAAAGATCCGCGCCATCGGCAACGACCCGACGCTCGACCCCGGCATGGGCAACTGCGGCAAGCAGGGGCAGTGGGTGCCGGTGGGTGTCGGACAGCCCACTTTGATGATCGGCGGGCTGACCGTCGGCGGGGCTGCGACCTGACGGCACGCTGGGGTTGAATCAAATACGCGGGGAAATCTTCATAGGTTGTTAAGCACTAAATCCTATACCTGATTCTGCAACGGACGGAGTTTCGGGATGACTGACAAGGACCTACATCCTTCTTCCACTCACCCCCCACTCCCACCCACCCAGGAAGATGAACAGTTTGCCCGGCTTCGTCTGTTGCGCTCTCGCCGTGTGGGTATTTCGACCTATCGGCGCTTGTTGGATGAACATGGCTCTGCCCAAGAGGCGCTGAAGGCGCTGCCGGAAGTCGCGCGTGCCGCCGGGATATCAGACTACCGCATCTGCCCCGAAGGGGTGGTTCAGGCGGAACTCAACGCCGCCCGCCGCGCCGGGGCCCGGCTGTTGGTTGAGGGGGAGGCACCCTACCCGCGCCTGCTCAGCGACCTACCCGATGCGCCGCCCTTCCTATGGCTGATCGGCGACCCGCCATTGCTGGGCCGTCCGATGATCTCCCTCGTGGGCGCGCGAAACGCCTCTTCGCTTGGTCTGCGCATGGCCCGCAGCCTCGCCGCCGAATTGGGGGAAGCTGGGTTTGTCGTCGTCTCCGGCCTTGCTCGGGGGATCGACGCGGCGGCGCATGAGGCCGCATTGCCCCGCGGCACCATCGCCGTGCAGGCGGGCGGGGTCGACATTATATACCCTAATGAGAACACCGCGCTGGCGGGCCAGATCGCCGCGCAGGGGCTGCGGCTGTCAGAGCAACCGATGGGGCTGCAACCGATGGCCCGGCACTTCCCCCGCCGCAATCGCATCATCTCGGGCCTGAGCCGCGCGACGGTGGTGGTTGAGGCGGCGGCCCGCTCGGGCAGTTTGATCACCGCCCGCGACGCTCTCGATCAGGGCCGCGACGTGCTTGCGGTCCCCGGCCATCCGATGGACGCCCGCGCGGCAGGTTGCAACATGCTGATCCGCGACGGCGCGGTGCTGGTGCGCTCTGCCGCGGATGTGTTGGAGGTCTTTCCGGAGGGGGGAGCTCAAACCGCGGCACCGCCCATCAAGCCCCCCGCGGCCCCGCGCCCGGAAACACCGCTGCGAAACCAAAGCCCGGTCGCGAAGCTCCATGCACAGATCCTCTCCCGTCTCGGCCATGCGCCGGTTGCGGAGGATCAGTTGATCCGCGATTTGCAAGTGCCGAGTAGCGATGTCGCCCCCGCGCTCCTCGATCTTGAGATGGAGGGGGAAATTCAGCGCCAACCCGGCGGGCTGCTCAGCCGCTCTGCATGACGCCACGAAGGAGCGCGGCCCGGTCAAAGCGCCGCGAAACCGGGGACCAACCGGGGGGCAGTTGGTCGGGCCAAGCAAGCCTCGAATGCCGAGGGTCGATGCCGCCGAAAGGGCCCATCCGGCCCGCGAAACCGCTGCGCCGCAAACCCGTGATACGCAGCAGCTGCATTGACAAACACCCCTGCAATCCCACATGAGACAGCGCAAAGCCGCCCCCGTTTTTGATCTAAGGTGCCTGTATTTATGCCCGTCGTCGTCGTCGAATCCCCAGCCAAGGCCAAAACGATCAACAAATATCTGGGCGACGATTACACCGTTCTCGCCTCTTACGGCCACGTCCGCGACCTGCCGCCAAAAGACGGCTCGGTGGATACCGACGCCGATTTCGACATGAAATGGGAGGTCGCCAGCGACAGCAAGAAACACGTCAAGGCCATCGCCGATGCGCTGGCCCAAGACAACGCATTGATCCTCGCGACTGACCCCGACCGCGAAGGTGAGGCGATCAGCTGGCACCTGCAAGAGGCACTGACCAAGCGCAAATCGATCAAGAAGGACACGCCGGTGAGCCGCGTGGTCTTTAACCAGATCACCCAAAAGGCGGTGACCGAGGCGATGCAGAACCCGCGTCAGGTCGACATGCCGCTGGTAGAGGCCTACCTCGCCCGCCGCGCGCTGGACTATCTGGTGGGGTTCAACCTCTCGCCCGTGCTCTGGCGCAAGCTGCCGGGCGCCAAGTCTGCGGGCCGCGTGCAATCGGTCACCCTGCGCCTCATCGTCGAGCGCGAGATGGAGATCGAGGCTTTCCGCGCCCGTGAGTATTGGTCAGTAAAGGCGCTGCTCGCCACCCCGCGCGGTCAGGAGTTCGAAGCCCGTCTCGTCTCGCTCGCTGGCAAGAAGCTGGAGCGGTTCGATCTCGCAGACGCCACGCAGGCCGAAATGGCGGTGCAGGCGATCACCAGCCGGGCGCTGAAGGTGATGAACGTCGAGGCGAAACCGGCGAGCCGCAACCCTTCGGCCCCCTTCATGACCTCGACCCTGCAGCAGGAGGCCAGCCGCAAGTTCTCCATGGGCGCACGCCAGACCATGTCGACCGCACAGCGCCTCTATGAGGCCGGGCACATCACCTACATGCGGACCGACGGTATCGACATGGCGCCCGAGGCCGTCTCGATGGCGCGCGAAGCGATCAAGGACCGTTTTGGCGCGGACTACGTGCCGAAAGAGCCGCGCATCTACAAGAACAAGGCGAAGAACGCGCAGGAAGCCCACGAATGTATCCGCCCCACGGATATGACCAAGGACGCCAAGGCGCTGAAGCTCGATGCCGATCAGGCGAAACTCTATGACCTGATCTGGAAACGCACCCTCGCCTGCCAGATGGAAAGCGCCCGGCTGGAGCGCACCACCGTCGAGATCGGCAGCGACGACGCGCAGGTCGGGTTGCGCGCCAATGGTCAGGTCGTGCTCTTCGACGGTTTCCTGCGGGTCTACGAAGAAGGCCGCGACGATGTCGTCGACGAGGACGACAAACGCCTGCCCCAGATCAGCCAAGGCGACGCGATGGACAAGCGCAGCGTCACGCCCGAGCAACATTTCACCCAGCCCCCGCCGCGCTACACCGAGGCGACGCTGGTCAAGAAGATGGAAGAGCTGGGCATCGGCCGCCCCTCGACCTATGCCAGCATCGTCACCACGATTCAGGACCGCGAATATGTTCGCAAGGATGGCAACCGCCTGATCCCCGAGGACAAGGGCCGTCTGGTGACCGCCTTTCTTGAAAACTACTTCCGCCGCTACATCGGCTATGACTTCACCGCCGATCTGGAAGACCAGCTCGATAAGGTCAGCGCCGGGGATGCCGCCTATAAAGAAGTGCTGCGCCGCTTCTGGCGCGATTTCTCGGCCGCCATCGCGGAGACGTCGGAGCTTCGCATCACCGAGGTGCTGGAAAAGATCAACGAGGTACTGGAGCCGCATCTCTTCCCGCCCACCGAAGACGGCAGTGACCCGCGGCTTTGCCCCAATTGCGAGATTGGCCGCCTGTCGATGCGCACCGCGCGCTCGGGCGGTGCCTTCATCGGCTGTTCGAACTACCCCGAATGCCGCTATACCCGCCCCTTCGGCCCACCAGACCCGGAGGCCGAAGCCTCGGCCATTCCGCCCGACGGCAAGCTGCTGGGTGAGGATCAGGGCGACGAGATCCGCGTATTCAAGGGCCGTTTCGGGCCCTATGTCCAGCGCGGCCCGGTGACGGAAGAGAACAAGAAACCCCCGCGCCAGTCGATCCCCAAGGATTGGGTGCCCGAGGATCTGACGCTGGAACAGGGCGTGATGCTCCTGTCGCTCCCGCGTGAGATCGGCCCCCACCCCGAGGATGGCGTCATGGTCTGGGCCAACATCGGGCGCTATGGGCCTTACATCAAGCACGCCGAAAGCACCTCGCACCGGGGCGGCACCAATGCCAATCTCGAAGGCATCGATGAGGTTTGGACCGTCGGCATGAACCGCGCGGTGCAGTTGTTGGCCGAGAAAGTCGCCAGCCGCGGTGGCCGGGGCAAGGCCGCGAAACCGATCCGTGAGATGGGCGAGCACCCGGATATGGGCGGCGCGGTCAACGTCATGGAAGGCAAATACGGGCCTTATGTGAAATGGGAAAAGGTCAACGCCACGATCCCGAAAGAGATCGAACCGGCGGACCTGACCATGGAGCGCGCGGTGGAGCTGATCGAAGAGAAGCTCGCCAAATCCCCCGCCAAACGTAAAGCGGCGACAAAGAAAGCGCCGGCCAAGAAGACGGCAGCCAAAAAGCCCGCGGCGAAAAAGACGTCCACCAAAAAGGCCCCGGCAAAGACGGCGACCAAGAAACCTGCGGCCAAGAAAACAACCGCGAAAAAAGCCGACGGCGCGTAAGCCGCGCCTAGGCACAGCAACCGCGCCGGGGGATCGGCGCGGTTCCGCCTGTGGCCTGCCTTTATATCCAGCATCATGAATATGTGATTTGCCATTCGCCTTCGATTTTCGGATCAGGGGCGGCGGCAAGACCACTATGAAAGGCAGATCAATGTCAGGCATGAAATTCACCCGGCGCGGGCTTATCGCCGCAAGCGGCGCGGCGCTGATGACGCCGCAGATCCTGCGCGCGCAGGAACCCGGCCAAGCGCCCCGCGAATATTCCGCCGAACCTCCGGTGTCGCGCAACACGTCGAGCTTTGCCACCCAGCGTTGGCGGGACCATTTCGACAGCCTTGGCAAAGGCGCGATCGTGGCCGACACCACCAGCCGAGCGCTGCATTACTGGAGCGCGGACGGTCAGACCTATAAGGTCTACCCCACCTCCGTGCCCGCCACCGAAGAGCTGACCAAACGCGGCTATACCGAAATCGTGCGCAAGAAAGTCGGCCCCGATTGGACGCCCACCGCCTCGATGATGGAGCGTTTCCCGCATTACAAATACATGCCACCGGGCCCAGACAATCCGCTCGGCACCCACGCGATGTATCTTAGCTGGCCTGCCTATATCATCCACGGCACCCATGACACGCGCAAGATCGGGCGGCGGTCCTCGGACGGTTGCATCGGGCTTTATAACGAGAAGATCGAAGAACTTTTCGGCCTCTGCCCCGTGGGCACGCAGGTGCGCATCATCTGACCTTCCGGGCGGCCTTTCCTGCGTAGCACCACGTAATTGACACTGCCCCGACGCAGGGTCACATATGGCGCAGCGAAACTGTAGGGAGGTCGCCCGTGAACAAAATCTATGGATCCGCCGCCGAGGCGCTGGAAGGCGTTCTGTCGGATGGCATGCTGATCGCCGCCGGGGGCTTTGGCCTTTGCGGCATTCCGGAATTGCTGTTGCAGGCGATCAAGGATAACGGGGCCAAAGACCTCACCTTTGCGTCGAACAATGCGGGCGTCGATGACTTCGGCATCGGCATTCTGCTGCAATCGCGGCAGGTTAAAAAGATGATCTCCTCCTATGTGGGGGAGAATGCCGAATTCATGCGCCAGTATCTGTCGGGCGAACTTGAGCTTGAATTCAATCCTCAGGGCACATTGGCCGAGCGCATGCGCGCTGGCGGTGCCGGCATCCCGGGGTTCTACACCAAGACCGGCGTCGGCACCCAGATCGCCGAAGGCAAGGAAGTGAAGCAGTTCCACGGTGAGGATTACATCCTCGAAGAAGGCATCTTTGCCGATCTGTCGATCGTGAAGGCATGGAAAGCCGACGACACCGGCAACCTCGTCTTCCGCAAGACCGCGCGCAACTTCAACCCGCCCGCGGCCATGTGCGGCAAGGTCTGCATCGTTGAAGTCGAAGAGATCGTCCCTCGCGGCAGCCTCGACCCCGACCACATCCACCTGCCGGGCATCTATGTGCATCGCATCATCCAAGGCGAGCACGAGAAACGCATCGAAAAGGTCACGACACGCAAGCGGGAGGAAGCCTAATGCCTTGGGATAGAGATCAGATGGCGGCACGCGCCGCAGAGGAACTCGAAGACGGCATGTATGTGAACCTCGGCATCGGTATTCCGACGCTGGTGGCGAACTATGTCGGCGACAAGGACATCACGCTTCAGTCGGAAAACGGCATGTTGGGCATGGGCCCCTTCCCTTATGAGGGCGAGGAAGACCCCGACCTCATCAACGCCGGCAAGCAGACCATTACCGAGCTGAGCCGCACCGCCTATTTCGACAGCGCCATGTCTTTTGGCATGATCCGCGGCGGCAAGATCGCAGCGGCGATCCTCGGCGCGATGGAAGTGGCCGAGAACGGCGATCTGGCAAACTGGATGATCCCCGGCAAGCTCGTCAAGGGCATGGGCGGCGCGATGGACCTCGTGGCCGGTGTCCGCAAGGTCATCGTCGTGATGGACCACCAGAACAAGGCCGGGGACTCGAAGGTGCTGAAAGAATGCACCCTGCCGCTGACCGGCAAAGGCGTGGTCGACCGGATCATCACCAACCTCGGTGTGCTTGATGTGGTCGAAGGTGGCTTGAAGATCGTCGAATGCGCCGATGGCGTGACCGAGGATGAGCTGCGCGCGGCGACCCAAGCGACGATCGTTTGAGAAAACAGCCCTCGGCGGCATCCGCCGGGGGCATGCCCGTCGCGATCAGTTCATTGCGGCAAAAACACAGCCATCGCTGATCAGCTCTGGCGGTGTCAGGCAAAGCCCCTGCGCCACTTGAAACGCCGCCAGCACCTTGGGCACATAGTCGCGCGTCTCAGCAAAAGGCGGCACGCCCGCATGTTTCCGCACCGACCCCTCCCCCGCGTTATAGCCCGCCAGCACGAGAATCGGATCGCGGTCGAACTCCCCCATCAGCCAGTCGAGGTATTTGACCCCGCCTGAGATATTCTCGGCCGCGACAATACTGTCGCGCACGCCAAAACGGGCGGCGGTATCGGGCATCAGTTGCATCAGGCCAGCCGCCCCCGCCCGGCTCACCGCATCGGCCCGGCCTGCTGATTCCACGCTGATCACCGCCAACACGAGCGCCGGAGAGACCTTGGTGCCCACGGTGGCGCGCAAGATGTCCACCCCATTGCTGCGCGCGATATCTTGCAAATGTTGCAGGCGCGGTGCGGGCACTTTGCCGCCCGAAAGCGCCGCCATCGCGGGGGCCAATCGCCCTGCCCCGCTCCGCTCAGCCGCGGGAGAGATTTTATCCCAGAACCAATCGAACTGCCCGGCGTTCAAAGGCGCGATCGCGCCGCTCGGGGTCGCGGCGACCGCGGGGCCTGTGTCCACCTCCGCCGCTGCCGCGGCGCGGGCCGCCGGATCGATTTGCACGGTGATGCGTTTGGCCCCCTTCTTGGGCGGGCCGACCCGTTTGGCCGAGAACTCAGGGAACGGTTTCGGCCCTTCTGCCATGGCGGCAGGGGCCATGAGAGCCGTGACCAGCGAGAATGCCAATATGCGATACATGCCTGCTCTACCTTGCGTCTGACGCGCCTTTGCGCGGCAATATCTCACGAATCGTGGAATCGGGCCAGCGTTTGAGGCGGGGATCATGGCAATTTCGCCGCAATTGCGGTGTTAGACGGTGGGAAAGCGCAGGCGGAAGACCCGATACGAGAATTAAAACGCCAATAAACAAAGGGTTAACATGTTTCCGCAAGAAAATCGCGGACAGTCTGGAAAAGGCACGTTTGCTGCCAAATTCGCGCCCCAATCCGACGGCTATATAGGGTCATACCAAGTCGGACAGCCTCAAATGAGAGAACGAGGCACACCGGACGGCGAGGTTAAGACCTTTTACTCAGTGATCCTTGGAGGGACATGACATGATGAACTTTATCAAAAACTTCCGCAAAGACGAAGACGGTGCCGTGACAGTTGACTGGGTCGTTCTGACCGCTGCGATCGTTGGCTTGGCCGTGGTTGCTTTCAACACAATCGGCACGAATACGGAAACGCTCACAGGTGAAATAGCAGATGCGATTGGTGATGTTTCGGTTACTGAGGATAGCACCGACAACGACACCTAATATGTTTGGGCAATAGATCACTTCCATTAAAGGGCTGGCTTCGTCCGGAAGGCAGCCCTTTTTGTTTGTTGACCCGAATGTCGCCTACCAAATCAACGGAAACAAAAATGAGCAGATTCTTTGCGAACTTCGCACGCGACCAGAATGGCGCCATCAGCGTTGATTGGATTGTCTTGACGGTCGGACTGGTTGGCCTCGCGATCCTCATGCTAGGCGTATTCTCGGACAGCCTTGATGTGCTAGTTGAATACATCCGGGTCCAGCTGACCGCTTAAGACGACAGCGCCCCCCAAACGCGGCACGGCAAGCTCCTTCGGATCGCCTCCGGGCAGACCAATTCTCGCCATATTCGGCAGCTAACCTGCCTAGGAGATCAAAGCGGGCCGAGACTCGCTTCCATAGCAAAGAGGTAACATCATGCGAGCCGTATTCGGATTGGTTCTTTTGGTAGGTGTCGCACTTGCCGGCGGCGCCGTTTATCTGGCGAAAGACCGGATTTCACAGTATCAGGCTGCCAACGCCCGCGCCCAGGCCGCGCTTGCGCAGGTCGTGCCAACCAAGACCGTTTGGGTGGCTGACAAACCGTTGAAATACGGGCAACCCCTGACCCGCGAAGACGTCCGCCCCGTGAAGTGGCCCGAGAACGCCATTCCTGAGGGTTCCTTCTTCGAGGAAACCGTATTGTTCCCTGAAAACACAAAAGAACAACGCATCGTGCTGCGCAACATCGAGAAAGATGAAGCGATCATGGCCGTGAAGGTGACCGAGCCGGGCGAGGACTCTGGCCTGACCTCCCGCCTTGCGCGCGGAATGCGGGCCTTTGCACTTAAAGTTGATGTTTCCAGCGGCGTTTCGGGCTTCCTGCGCCCCGGTGACCGGGTGGATATCTATTGGACGGGCCGCGTAAACGTTGGCAACCAGTCCAGCAATGGCGATGTCACCAAGCTGATCGAATCGGCCATTCAGCTAATCGCCATCGACCAAAGCGCCGATGCGTTGGTCGTGGGGGAAGCCTCGATTGCCAAAACGGTGACGGTTGCCGTGAACCCGCAGCAGGTTGCCGCGCTTGCACAGGCACAATCGACCGGCAAACTCTACCTTTCCCTCGTCGGCACGAATGACGACACCGTGGCCGAGGCCATCGAAGTCGACCAACGCTCGCTTCTGGGAATCGAGGCGCAAGAGACCATCGCCGAAGTAACCAAAGAGAAGGTTTGCACGATCCGCACCCGCCGCGGGGCTGAGGTGGTCGAACTGCCGATCCCCTGCACAAACTGACCTAAAAACAACCTCTTGCTAAGTTAACGAAGGCGCCGCACCCCCCTGCGGCGTCTTTCATTTTTGCAGGTATGTTGCGCATAGCCCACATGCACAGCGCCCGCGAAGAGCTTGATTCTTGCAATAAATTTGGAATTGCCGCAGAGTGTTGCCAAACGAGGGCAAAAAGACCCATCCCGAGGCGTGATCAAAAAGGCAGGTCACATGAAAATCGATAGATTTCTGAAAGCGGCCCTGCTGGGGCTGACACTGGGCGCAATGCCGATGGCATTGACCCTGCCCAGTTCAGCTGGCGCCGACACGCTGCGCGTTGTCAAACGCGGCACTAATTCCAGCCTCGACGTCCCGATGAACCGCGCCGTGGTGGTGGAAAGCGACATTCCCTTCGCGGAACTCAGCATCGCCAACCCCGGCATCGCGGATATTTCCTCTCTGTCTGACCGCACGATCTATGTGTTGGGCAAATCGCCGGGGTTGACCACGCTCACGCTGCTCGACGCGGCGGGGCAGCTGATCACCAATGTCGATGTCCGCGTCGCGGCGGATGTCTCTGAATTCAAAGAACGGCTGCGTCAAATCCTGCCGGGTGAGAAGATCGAAGTGCGCACGGCTAATGACGGTATCGTGCTGTCGGGCATCGTCTCTTCCACACAACGGCTGCAACGCGCGCTCGATCTGGCCGAACGCTACGCTCCCGAACGGGTCAGCAACCTGATGAGCGTGGGCGGCATCCAGCAGGTCATGATGAAGGTCCGTTTTGCCGAGATGCAGCGCAACGTGTCGAAATCGCTCGGCTCTTCGCTGGCAATCAACGGCGGCTCCGATTTCAGCGCGGGCACCGGCAGCACCAATACGTCAGGCGGGGTCGCCACCTCGCTGGGCGGGTCGATCCCATCGGCGAACCAGAACGCAGGCGCAGTGCTATTCGGCTTCAACGCAGGCTCTACCCAAGTGGGCATCCTGTTGGAAGCATTGGAAGAAAAAGGCGTCGTCCGGTTCTTGGCAGAGCCGAACCTCGTGGCGCTTTCGGGCCAAGAGGCCAAGTTCCTCGCCGGGGGCGAGTACCCGATCCCAGTCGCCCAAACCAGTGATACGGTATCGGTGGAGTTCAAACCCTTCGGCGTAGAACTCGCCTTTATTCCGCGCGTCGTGGACAAGGATATCATCAACCTTGAGATGAACGCCGCCGTTTCGGCCATCGACGCAAGCAACAGCATTTCATTGGGCAACGGCATCGAGATTTCCGCCTTCACCCGGCGCGAAACCTCGACCACGGTCGAGATGCGTGACGGGGAAAGCTTTGCCATCGCGGGCCTCTTGACCGACGACTTCACCGACAGCACGCGGCAACTGCCGTGGATCGGCGATGTCCCGGTGTTGGGCGCGCTGTTCCGTTCGGCGGATTACCAGCGCAGCCAGACCGAATTGGTCATCATCGTCACCGCCCATCTGGTCACCCCGACCCGTGGCGAAGCGCTGGCCCTGCCCACGGATCGCATCAAACCGCCCTCTGAGAAAGACCTGTTCCTGCACGGGCGCACGGCGGATGGCACCCGCACCCCCAGTCGGGGCGCTGCGGGCGAAGTGGCCAAGCAGGACTTCCGCGGCTCCTACGGTTATGTACTGGATTGATCCGATGACACGCAGACATATTACGTTGATCGCGGGCACCGCGGCCCTGGCCGGGCTCGCCGCCTGCGCGCCCAGCAACGATCCGGTCTATACGCAGTTCTACCGCGAGTCGGGGTCGATCGTGGACACGGGCCAATTCGGCAATGCCACGCTGCACAACCGCCAAGTCATGACCGGCGAAAAGCGTGTGACCTTTGATTTGGCGAACCGTTTCTCTAACGAAGTCCGCTCGACCGTGACCTTCGCCTTCAACTCGGCCCGACTGGACGCGAATGCGAAAGCCGTCCTGCGCCAGCAGGCCAGCTGGATTCGCCAATTCCCCGAGATTCGCTTCCGCGTCTATGGCCACACTGATCTGGTCGGCTCGCAGGCCTATAACCGCGCCTTGGGGCTGCGCCGGGCGCAGGCCGTGGTGCGCTATCTCTCGACCTTGGGAATCAGCCCCAGCCGTTTGGAAGCCGTTGTTTCCTTTGGCGAAACTCAGCCTCTGATCGTGACCCAGGGCCGCGAGCGTCGCAACCGGCGCACGGTGACCGAGGTCAGCGGCTTCGTCCACGGCCACCCGATGCTGCTGGACGGCAAATATGCGCAGATCATCTACCGCGAATATGTAGCCAGCGCCGTGCCCCCCTCTCAGCTAAGCTCCGGTGCCACCGAAGCAGGTGGCGGCGGCGGGGAGTAAGGGTAAGCCCTTCTTTCGCATGGATAATATCCCCCCGCGCCTTTGGGCCGCGGGGGTTTTCGTCTCTGAAAAGCCATGTCCAATCGGGCGCGAATGGACGTATCGTTTCAAGATACCCAACAATAGAGGCTTTTTGGCCCCAATCTCGCCCCAGTTGGGGGTGATATTCGACGCAGAAGGATAAATGTGCCCGGCTCAAGAGCCGCGCATAAGGCAGAGGTCAGAGCGTTCGCAGCGACAGAATATCGCCGCCCTCCGGCCAAACCGTTGATGTAAAGGACAAAAGGTCATGAGCAGCACTATGCCACAACCCGAAGCAGCGCCGATCGTTGCCTGCACAATCAGCCGTGATGTACAGAACTTCGACCTCTTGATCGAAGATATGGAAGCCACTTTGGGCGAAAGCTGGGGTGATCTGGGATTCGCCGAGGCGCTGGCATTCTTCAGCCAACCCGAAGCCGAGGCGATGGAATTCGTCGCCCTCGCCATGGATGAGACCGATGAGGACAACCTCGTTTTGATGAGCGAAATCATCACGCAGGCCAAGGCGCGCGACATCCGGGTGATCCTGATCGCCGAAGACATGACCCCCGCCGCGTTGCATTCGCTGCTGCGGCAGGGGGCGGATGAATTCGTCCCCTATCCGCTGCCCGAAGGCGAATTGGCCCAGGCCATTGCCCGCGTCCGGGCCGGAGAGAACGCCCCCCCTGCCCCCGCAGCCGACAGCAGTGCGCCGCAGCTGAAGGCCGGTGCGCAAAAGGATGGCGCACTGATCGTCGTGCATGGTTTGGCTGGGGGCACCGGGGCCACGACCCTTGCCGTGAACCTCGCTTGGGAACTGGCAAATGCCGACAAGAAAAACCCGCCCTCGGTCTGCCTGCTGGATTTCGACCTGCAATATGGCTCGGTCGCGACCTTCCTTGATCTGCAACGCCGCGAGGCGGTCTATGAGATGATGTCCGACACGGAATCCATGGACGAAGAGATCTTTGGCCAAGCGCTGCAAACCTTTGAGGACAAGCTGCATGTGCTGACCGCCCCGGCAGAGATGCTGCCGCTTGATATCGTGACCAACGAAGATATCGACCGCATCCTCAACATGGCGCGCAACCAGTTCGACTATGTCATCGTCGACATGCCCTCGACGCTGGTTCAATGGTCCGAGACGGTGCTGACCAGCGCGCATGTCTACTTTGCCATGCTGGAACTCGACATGCGCTCGGCCCAGAACGCGCTGCGCTTCAAACGGGCGCTGCAGTCTGAGGAACTGCCCTTTGAAAAGCTGCGCTATGTGATGAACCGCGCGCCGAAATTCACCGATCTCAGCGCCAAGAGCCGGGTCAAGCGCATGGCCGAATCGCTGAGCATTTCGATCGACGTGCAGATGCCCGATGGCGGCAAGGCGGTGACGCAGGCCAATGACCACGGGCTGCCGCTGGCCAATTCCGCCCCGAAAAGCCCGCTGCGCCGCGAAATCGCCAAACTGGCAAGCTCCATCCAAGATCTCAAGGGCGAGCAGGCCAAAGCCGCCTGAGCCCCCTAGCGAAAGAGCGTACCGATGTTCTCGAAATACAAGAAACCAGCCTCTGCCACCCCGAAAGCCGCCGCCCCCGCGCCGGCGCGTGAGGCCAAGCCAGCCAAAGCCGCCCAGCCCGCCCCCGCGGCACCTGCGCCCGCGCCGGCGGCCAAACCGGTTTCAATGCGCCGCGCGGTCAAACCCGCCGCCGCCTCCCCCGAGGACCGTGAGGTCAAGCGCAAGCAGCGGATGAGTGAGATCAAACTCGAATTGCACCGCGCGCTCTTGGACAACCTCAACCTCGCCGCGCTGGAACATGCCTCGGAAGCTGATTTGCGGCAGGAAATCAACGATATCGCCGTCGAGATCCTTTCCGAAAAGAGCATCGTGCTCAACCGCGAAGACCGCATGACGCTGAACTCCGAGCTTTATGACGAGGTCACCGGTCTTGGCCCGCTTGAGACGCTGCTGAAAGACGACAGCGTCAACGATATTCTGGTGAACGGCCCGCAGCAGATTTTCGTCGAACGCGACGGCAAGCTGCAATTGACCGACATCACATTCAAAGACGAAAAACACCTGCTGCGGATCATCGACAAGATCGTCTCGGCGGTGGGGCGTCGGGTGGATGAAAGCAACCCTTACGTTGACGCGCGTCTCAAGGATGGCTCGCGTTTCAACGCCATGGTGCCCCCGGTGGCCGTCGATGGCTCGCTCGTGTCTATTCGTAAGTTCAAGAAAGACAAGCTGGGCATCGACGATCTGGTGAACTTCGGCGCCTTCTCGGAAGAGATGGCCGCCTATTTGCAGGCCGCCGTGGCCACGCGTCTCAACATCATCGTGTCGGGCGGTACGGGCTCGGGTAAGACCACCACGCTCAACGCGCTGTCGTCTTTCATCGACAATGCTGAACGCATTCTGACCATCGAAGACACCGCCGAATTGCAACTGCAACAGACCCATGTGGGCCGGATGGAAAGCCGCCCGCCCAATGTCGAAGGCAAGGGCGAAGTCTCGCCCCGCGACTGTCTGAAAAACGCCCTTCGGATGCGCCCCGACCGCATCATCGTCGGCGAGACGCGCGGCGAAGAGGTCATCGACATGTTGCAGGCGATGAACACTGGCCACGACGGCTCCATGACCACGATTCACGCCAACTCGCCCCGCGATGGCATCAGCCGTCTGGAAAACATGATTGCCATGGCCGGGATCGAAATGCCGCTCAAGGCGATGCGAAGCCAGATCTCCTCGGCTGTGAACCTGATCGTGCAGGCCAGCCGCTTGCAAGACGGCTCGCGCCGGATGACCTCGATCACCGAGATCACGGGCATGGAGGGCGAGGTCATCTCGATGCAGGAGATCTTCCGCTTCCAGCGCGTCGGCCTGACGCCCGAGAACAAGATTATCGGCCATTTCACCGCCACCGGCGTGCGCAGCCACTTCTCTGAGCGGTTCCGCATGTGGGGCTATGACCTGCCCGCCTCCATCTACGAACCCGTGGCGGCCCAGTAAGGATTGATGCAATGAGTGCCGAACCAATCATCTATGGTCTGATCTTCATCGGCGTTCTGGTGCTGGTCGAAGGGCTGTACCTTGTCGCATTCGGCAAATCCATCAGCCTCAACAGCCGCGTGAACCGCCGCCTTGAGATGCTAGAGAAAGGCGCCCGCCGCGAAGAGGTGCTCGACAAGCTGCGCAAGGAAATGCAGCAGCATATGAACGCCAAGTCGATCCCGCTCTACTCCCTGCTGTCAGAACGTGCGCAGAAGGCCGCAATTGCCTTCACGCCGCAGCAGTTGCTGATGATCATGGCCGGGTTGGCCGCTTTGGCCTTTCTGGGGCTGACCATCGGCACCGATACCTCCGTGTCGGTGCGCGCGCTGATGTCCATCGCCATGGGCGTGGGCGCAGTGTTCTTTTGGGTGTCGCATAAGGCCAGCAAACGCATGGCGATGATCGAAGAGCAGCTTCCCGATGCGGTGGAACTGATGGTGCGCAGCCTGCGGGTGGGGCACCCTTTCTCCAACGCGATTTCCATCGTGTCCAAGGAAATCCAAGACCCGCTTGCCTCGGAATTTGGCGTGATCGCCGATGAGGCCGCCTATGGCCGCGATCTGGGCGAGGCGCTGAAGGATATGGCCGAACGGCTCGACATGCAGGATTTGCGCTTTCTCGCCGTCGCCGTGACCATTCAGCAGCAATCGGGCGGCAACTTGGCCGAGATCCTCGCCGGTCTGGCCAAGGTGATCCGCGCCCGCTTCCGCCTGTTCCGCCGTGTCAAAGCCATCACGGCCGAGGCGAAATGGTCGGGCAAGTTCCTGTCGGGCTTCCCGCTGGCCGCGCTGGTGGTGATCAACCTCGGCGATCCGCATTACTACGACGAGGTGCGCGATCACCCCTATTTCATTCCCGCCTGTTTCCTTGTGGGGATCTTCCTTGTGCTAAACCTTTTCGTGATGCGCATCCTTACCAATATCAAAGTCTGAGAGGCCGGTGATGGAATTTTTCAATCAGCTTAACGATCAGATCAACCAAGCCTTGGGGCCGATGGGGCTGATCATCATCATCGGCACTTTGGGCGTGGCCTTGGTGGCGATCACGCTGGTCTTGATGCTGCGCCAGCCCGAAGACCCGCTGACCAAGCTTAAGCGCACTAGCTCTGCCCCGACGGGCGACAGTTCGCGCGAAAAGCTGCGCCAATCGGATCAAAACGCGCAGTTGCAAAAATTCGCCAAGTTTCTTGAGCCCGAGGACGTGGCCGAACTCAGCGCCAAACAGTTGATGCTGCGCCAAGCGGGCTATCGTTCGCGCGATGCGGTGCGGCTTTATTACTTTGCCCAATTTGCACTCGGGATGCTCGGGCTGGTCGGCGGTCTGGTCTATACCAATGTCTTGGGCGGCGGCGAAGGGCTGACCACGCAGCAGACCATGATGTGGGCCATCGGCCCCGGCGCCATTGGTTACTACCTGCCGAAATACTGGGTCCGCCGCCGGGTCGATTCCCGCAAAGAAGAGATCACCCGCGGCTTCCCCGACGCGCTGGATATGATGCTTGTCTGCGTCGAAGCCGGGCAATCGCTGGACCAATGCATCGTCCGCGTCGCCCGCGAGCTGCGCGCCTCCTACCGCGCCCTTTCCGAAGAGTTCGAGATGGTCGCCTATGAGATGAAAGCGGGTA
Source organism: Sulfitobacter sp. 1A13679 (assembly GCF_043557115.1). Lineage (NCBI taxonomy): Bacteria > Pseudomonadati > Pseudomonadota > Alphaproteobacteria > Rhodobacterales > Roseobacteraceae > Sulfitobacter > Sulfitobacter sp. 1A13679. The sequence goes on along the minus strand of NZ_JBIFFO010000007.1, from coordinate 40,270 downwards.
AGGACAAGGTATCGGTGCTCAACGACATGGGCGAGCGTTGCGGCGTGCAGGATGTCTCCTCTTTCGTGACCGTGCTGATCCAATCGGCGGCTTTCGGCACCTCCATCGCCGACGCCCTGCGCGTCTATGCCGCCGAGATGCGCGACAAACGTGTGATGCGGGCCGAGGAAGCGGCAAACAAGTTGCCAACCAAGATGACCCTTGCCACTATGGGCCTCACCGTGCCGCCGCTGCTGATCATTCTGGTCGGCCCCTCGGCGCATGGCATCTCGCAACTGGGTCAGATGGGGAATTAATGAAAAAGGAAATTCGGCGCAGCCTTCTCCGCGCCGTTTTCATCGGGCCGATCTTGGGCCTTGCTCTGGCCGCCTGTTCGACAGGCGGCTTTTCCGCGTTGCGCGGGGATCAGACACCCGAAAACCTCTATGCCCCCGGCGTGAACCAACGGGCCGAGGCGGTTGATGGGATCGAGGTGGGCCATAGGCTCATCGCGGCGGGGCAATATGAATTGGCCATCAAATCCTTCAACCGCGCCGCACTGGAGCATGGGCTGACCGGGGAAATCCTCTCGGCTCTCGGCAGCGCCAACCTTGGGCTTGGGCGTTTGGGACAGGCGGAAACCCTGCTGCGCCGCGCCGTTGAGAAAGACGCCGCCGAGCCGGAAGTCTGGAACAACCTTGGCGTCGTGCTGATGGAAAGCGGCCAGACCGCCGAGGCCGAGCAGATTTTCCGCAAAGCCTATGCCCTCGATAATGGCGAAAGTGACGCAATTCGGGACAATCTGCGCTTGGCGCTCGCAAAAACGGAAAAATCTGTTATAACAGAAGTCAATGAGGATAATTACAAATTGGTGCGGCGCGGCAGCGGGGATTACCTGATCCGTCCGACACCATGACCCGGCAGAGCAGTAAGAGGACGCAAAATGCGCCATCCAATCATTCTGGCCGTCTGCATGGCAGGCGTCACCGCCCTTGCAGGCTGCGGTGAAAAAGACGCGAACGCCACCGTTGAACGGGCCTTCAAGGACGTCAATGTGGTGGATGAAACCAACCTTTCTGACGTCATGCTGACCGTGGCCGACCCCAATGAGGCGGTGAGCTATTTCGCGAGGTCCATCAAGGAAAGCCCCGACCGGATCGACCACCAGCGCGGGCTCGCCGCGTCACTGGTCCGCGCCAAACGCACGACTGAGGCCGTTTCCGAATGGGACAAGGTCACCAAGATGGAAGGCGCCACCCCCGAAGACAGCGTGCAATTGGCCGATGCGCTGATCCGCTCGGGCAACTGGGCGCGGGCCGAGACGGTGCTCAACGGCATCCCGCCCACTCATGAGACCTTTGCCCGCTACCGGCTTGAGGCTATGGTTGCCGACAGCAAGGAACAGTGGGAACGCGCCGACAGTTTTTATGAAATCGCCGTCGGCCTGACCACGACCCCCGCCGCCGTGATGAACAACTGGGGCTACTCCAAACTAACCCGCGGCGATTACCCCGAAGCCGAGCGTCTGTTTGGCGAGGCGATCCGCCAAGACAACACGCTTTTCACCGCCAAGAACAACCTCGTCATGGCCCGCGCCGCACAGCGCGACTATACCCTGCCCGTCATGCCGATGGAGCAATCTGAGCGCGCCCAGCTTTTGCACACGATGGCCCTGTCGGCGATCAAACGCGGCGATGTGGAGACCGGCAAGGGCCTGCTGCGCGAAGCGATCGACACGCACCCCCAGCACTTCGAAGCCGCCGTCCGCTCTCTGCGCGCATTGGAAAACGGCTGATCCATGGCGATCTCTGCCACGGCGGCCCTGTGGTTTCTGCCCTTCGTCCTGCCGATCTGCCTCTATGTCGCCTTCACCGACATGAAGCAGATGCGGATCACCAATCAGGCGGTCTTAGTGCTGACCGCGATCTTTGTGCTGCTGGGGCTGTTTCTACTGCCCTTTGACACCTATCTCTGGCGCCTGCTGAGCCTTGTCGTGGTGCTGGTGGTCGGCATCGTCCTGAACGCCGCCGGAGTCATGGGGGCCGGTGACGCAAAGTTCGCCGCCGCCGCCGCGCCCTATATCGCATGGGGCGATCTGCGCCTCTTAATGATGCTTTTCATGGCCACCCTTCTCGCCGCCGCCGCCACGCACCGCGGGGTGAAATACACCCCCCTGCGCCGTCTCGCGCCCGATTGGCAAAGCTGGCAGGAGACCAAGAAATTCCCCATGGGCCTCGCCCTTGGCACCACGCTGGGGCTCTATCTGATCTTGGGGGCGCTCTTCGGGGTCTGACCGCCCCGCTGCAAACTCTTTTCATCGCGAGAAAGCGTCCACATTCACGCCATATTCAAGATTTACCGTCCAGTCTGACTGACAAGCCGCACCGCCGCATGACTTTCCAAGGAAGCCATAGATGAACGCCCCGACCAGCACCGTGCTTGCCCCGCCGCCCCCCAAGCGGTTGGAGGATATGAAGCTGCCCATCGTGATGATGCGCGATATCCTTCTGAAAACGATCTTTCGCAAGAACGTCGAGATGGTCAGCGATCTGGCTCAAGCGCTCTGCCTGCCGATCCCGGTCACGCAGGAGATGGTCGACCAAGCCCGCAGCCAGCGCCTGATCGAAGCCACCGGCACGCTCAGCGCCACCAGCGGCAATGAGATGGGCTATCAGTTGACTGATGCGGGCAAGGCGCGCGCATTGGATGCGCTGGCGCAGTCGGAATATTTCGGCGCCATGCCCGTCCCGCTTGAGGTTTATCGCGAGCAGGTCAAACGCCAATCCGTGCGCAATCTGCAAATCACCCGTGACCAGTTGACCGGCGCCATGGGCCATTTGGTGCTGCACGACAGCCTGCTGGATCACCTCGGCCCCGCCGTCTCTGCCGGGCGGTCGATCCTGATGTACGGCCCGCCGGGAAACGGCAAATCCAGCATTTCCAATGGCATACGCGACGCGCTTGGCGATCGGGTCTATGTCCCCCGCGCCATCGAATACGCAGGCCAAGTCATCACCGTCTATGACCCGATCGTTCATTCCGCCGCCGAGGCCGAGGTGCAAGACCCAACCTCCCTGCGCCGGATCACGCGCTATGACGCCCGCTATGTCTGCTGCGAACGCCCCACCGTCATCACGGGCGGCGAGTTGACGCTCGACATGCTCGATCTGGTCTACAACCCCACGGCGCGGACCTATCAGGCGCCGCTGCAACTCAAGGCTACAGGCGGCATCTTCATCGTCGACGACCTTGGCCGCCAAAAAGAGCCGCCGCAAAGCATCATCAACCGCTGGATTGTCCCGCTGGAGGAAAGCAAAGACATCCTCGCCCTGCAATCGGGCGAGAAATTCGAGGTGCCCTTCGACACGCTGGTGATCTTCTCTACCAACTTCCACCCGAACGAGATTTTCGACCAAGCCGCCCTGCGGCGTATCTTTTTCAAGATCAAGATCGACGGGCCGGACCAAGAGAACTTCCTCAAGATCTTTGCCATGGTCGCCCGCAAACGCGGCATGCCGCTGGATGAGGCGACGCTGGTTCATCTGCTCAAGGTGAAATACCCCACCATCGACAATGTCTACGCGAACTATCAGCCGAATTTCCTGATCGACCAGATGATCGCGATCTGTGATTTCGAAGGCATCCCCTATCAGATGAACCCCGATCTGGTGGACCGGGCATGGGCCAATATGTTCGTTCGCGATGAGGTGATCGTTAAATAGCCGCTGGCACCGCGCCCAGCCGATACTACATTGGGTGCATGCGCGCCCTACCCCCCAAATTCGCCGATTGGTTCGCCCAGAACGGCTGGTCTTTGCACCCGCACCAGCAAGAGATGCTGGACCGTGCCGAGGCCCCCGCCCTGCTTCTCATCGCCCCCACAGGGGGCGGCAAAACGCTGGCCGGTTTCCTGCCAACCCTCGTCGATCTGGCCGAAGAAGAGCACGAGGGGATGCACACGCTCTATATATCGCCGCTCAAGGCGCTGGCGGCGGACATCAAACGCAACCTCACCCGCCCGGTCGAGGAGATGCGCCTACCGATCCGTATTGAGGACCGCACCGGCGACACCTCGCAGTCGCGCCGCCGCCGCCAACGCGCCGACCCGCCACATATCCTGCTGACCACACCCGAGAGCCTCGCCCTGCTGACCTCCTACGAGGACGCCGCGCGCACCTTTCGGGGCCTCAAACGCGTGGTGATCGACGAGATCCACGCGCTGGCCGAAAGCAAACGCGGCGACCAACTGATGCTGGCGCTGACCCGCCTGCAAGCACTCTGCCCCGACCTGAAACGCGTGGGCCTCTCGGCCACTGTCGAAGACCCTTCGGCCATCGCCCACTTGATGGCCCGCCACCCCGACGCCTGCGAAGTGCTCTTGGCCGATCCCGGCCCCGCCCCCGACATCCAGATGCTGCGCACCGAGGAGGCCCCGCCCTGGGCCGGCGGCGGTGCGGCTTATGCGATCCCCGCGGTCCTCGAACAGGTGCGCCAACACAAGACGACGCTCATCTTCCACAACACCCGCGCGCAGGCCGAGATCTTCTTCCACAAGCTCTGGCTCGCCAACGAGGACGCCCTGCCCATCGCCATCCACCACGGCAGCCTCGACCGCGCGCAGCGCGAAAAGGTCGAGGCGGCGATGGTACGCGGCGATCTGCGCGCCATCGTCTGCACCGGCACGCTTGATCTGGGGATCGACTGGGGCGACGTGGACCTCATCATCCAGATCGGCGCGCCGAAGAACGTGAAACGTCTGGTCCAGCGCATCGGCCGCGCCAACCACCGCTACAACGCCCCCTCCAAAGCGCTCCTGGTCCCCGCCAACCGCTTTGAAGTGGTGGAATGCGTGGCGGCGCTAGAGGCCGTGCTCGAAGGTGCACTCGACGGCGATCCGCGCGGGCAAGGCCCGCGCGACGTGCTCTGCCAGCACATCCTCATCGCTGCCTGCGCCGGCCCCTTCGACGCCGAGGACCTCTTTGCCCAAATCCGCACCGCCGGCGCCTATGCCAACCTCTCGCGCGCCGCCTTCGATGCTTGCCTCGATTTCTGCGCCACGGGGGGCTACGCGCTGCGCGCCTATGACCGCTGGCAAAGGCTGCTGCAACGCCCCGATGGGCAATGGCAACTGCGTGACCCCCGCGCCGCGCAACGCATCCGTATGAACATCGGCACCATTCAGGACACCGACAAGCTCAAGGTCCGCATGAAACGCAACCGCAGCGGCAAACCCCTAGGCGAGATCGAAGAAGGCTTTGCCGCCACGCTGACCAAAGGCGATACCTTCCTGATCGGCGGGCAAATCGTGCGCTACGAAGGGCTGCGCGAAACCGTGGTCGAGGTCAGCCGAAATGCCGCCAAAAGGCCGAAAGTGGCGACCTTTGGCGGTACGAAATTCGCCACCTCCACCCAACTCTCGGCCCGCGTGCAACAAATGTTCACCCAAGACAGCTGGCCCGAACTGCCGCCCCACACCGCCGAATGGCTCAGCCTGCAACGTGAGGTCAGCCAACTGCCGCAGCCCGGCACGCTGCTGGTGGAAAGCTTCCCCCATGACTTTGCCGAACAGACGGTCTTCTACGGCTTTGCGGGACGTAACGGCCAACAAACGCTCGGCCTTCTGCTCACCAAACGCATGGAGGACCTCGGCCTGCGCCCCTTGGGCTTCGTCGCAACAGACTATGCCACGCTAATCTGGGGGCTCTCCCCTGTCGACGACCCCGCGCCGCTGCTTGATCCGACAGTGCTGCACGAAGGGCTCGACAGTTGGCTCGCGGGCAATGCCGTGATGAAACGCACTTTTCGCGCCGCCGCCACCATCGCCGGGCTGATCGAGCGCAACAGCCCGCAGGCGCGCAAATCCGGACGGCAAACGACTTTTTCCAGCGACATCCTCTACGACACCCTACACCGCTATGAACCGGACCACCTGATGCTCGACATCACCCGCGAAGAAGCCCTCAGCGGTTTGGTGGATTTCGGCAGAATCGAAGAAATGCTCGGGCGGATCGCCGGGCGGATCACCCATCGCAAGCTCTCCCGCGTAAGCCCCCTAGCCGCGCCGCTGTTTCTCGAAATGGGCCGCGTTCCGGTCGAAGGCGCCGGGCAGGATCGTCTGTTGGCAGAAGAGGCGGAACGTTTGATGGAAGCCTCCGGCCTCGCGCAGCTCACCCCACCGCCGTCGGATCAGCCGCCATGGCGGGATGGTCGTTGAACTTGAGCGTTTCGCGGGCAGAGAGGGTCTGCAAGGTATTTGAAAAAGGATGAAGATGTTAAGGGTTCTTTAACCAAGGTGGCGCATCTTCCTCTCGCGGTACAGGCTGAGGAGCCGATGACCGCAAAGGATGAAGGCGCGTCTCCGGTCCGGCGACCACCCGATCGCGGGGCGCGCTTTCTGCAATTCATCCTTTCTTAAATACCTCTGCGCTGACCTTTCCGTCTGCGCAACCTTCGCGTTTGGCCCCTTGCCAAATCTGTGCCGATCCCAGATGAACAAAGGATGAACGGACTTAAGTTTTCATTCGCCGGGGCCGGGCTCACTGCGCTTGGTTCTGGCGCGCTTTGGTGGCGCGAAAGGGATTTGCTTTGTGTGAGCGACCTTCACTTGGGCAAGTCGGAACGGATCGCGCGGCGCGGCGGGTCGGCGCTGCCGCCTTATGAGACGCGCGATACGTTGAACCGGTTAGCGGCCGACCTGTCTTTCACGCAGGCGCGCCATGTGATCTGTCTTGGCGATAGTTTTGATGACCTCGGCGCGGCGCAGGCGCTGCCAGAGGAAGAGCGGCTTTGGATTCTTGGTCTGCAGGCCGGGCGGCGGTGGGATTGGATCGAAGGCAATCATGATCCGGGCCCGGTTGGGTTGGGTGGTACCCATTTGGCTGAGTTGGCGCTCGGCCCGCTGACCTTTCGGCATATTGCCGCGGAGGGTGCCTGCGGCGAGGTGTCAGGGCATTATCACCCCAAGGCATCGATCCGTGCGCGGGGCCGCAGCATCTCGCGTCCGGCGTTTTTGTTTGACAGCAAGCGGCTGATCCTGCCTGCATATGGCACCTATACCGGCGGGCTGCGCAGCCAGTCGCGGGTGCTTTGTGATTTGATGGGACCAGAGGCCTGTGCGGTGCTGACGGGGCCGCACCCTGTGGCGATCCCCATGCCCGGAAAGATGCGATGATGGACGATCAGATTGAACGCCGGGTGCGGGAGAGTTTTGCCAAGCAGACCATGATGCAGACCTTGGGGGCCGAGATCATCGAAGTGCAGTCGGGTCTGGTCAGGGTTGCCGCGCCGGTCCTGCCGGGCGCGATGCAGCAGCAGGGTTTTGGCCATGCGGGGCTGACCTTTTCCATCGGCGATTCCGCGGCGGGCTATGCGGCCTTGAGCATGTTGCCGCCGGAGGTGGACGTCGTGACCTCGGAGATCAAGATCAACCTTTTGGCCCCCGCCCGGGGAGACCGGCTGGTTGCCACGGGCCGGGTGGTCAAACCGGGCCGGCGGCTTTGTGTGGTCACGGCAGAGGTGCATGCGGAAACGGATGGCGCGGCCAAGCTCATCGCCATCCTGCAGGGCACCATCGTGCCGGTGCCAGGCGCTTAGGCGGTCAGGCCTTCGGGCTCTGCCAACCCATTGGCGCGGCAGCAGGCGGTGACCGTATTGGCCAGCAGGCAGGCGATCGTCATCGGCCCGACCCCGCCGGGCACCGGGGTAATGGCCCCGGCGCGCTGGCTGGCGCTGTCGAAGTCCACGTCGCCAACCAGTTTGGTTTTCTCGCCGGTTTCGATCCGGTTGATGCCCACGTCGATCACCGTCGCGCCCTCTTTGATCCAATCGCCGGGCACCATTTCGGGGCGGCCAACGGCGGCGACCACGATATCGGCGCGGCGCACCACTTCGGGCAGATCGCGGGTGCGGCTATGCGCGATGGTCACCGTGCAGCTATCGCCCAAGAGCAGTTGCGCCATCGGTTTGCCGACAATGTTGGAACGGCCAATGACCACCGCGTTCATACCCGTCAGATCGCCGTGATAGTCCCGCAGCATCATCAGGCAGCCCAGCGGGGTGCAGGGCACCATGCTTTTCTGCCCTGTGCCCAACAGACCGACGTTGGAGATGTGAAAACCGTCCACGTCCTTGGCGGGCGAGACGGCATTGACCACACGGGTTTCGTCCAGATGATCCGGCAATGGCAGTTGCACGAGGATGCCGTGGATCTCGGGGTCGTTGTTCAACGCGTCGATCAGCTTGAGCAGGTCGTCCTGATCGACGGTCGCGGGCAGCTTGTGTTCGACCGACTTCATGCCGACCTCGCGAGTCATTTTGCCCTTGGAGCGGACATAGACATGGCTTGCCGGGTCTTCGCCCACCAGCACCACGGCGAGGCCGGGGGTGACGCCGTGATCCGTCTTCAGCCGGTCGACATGGCCCGCGACCTTCTCACGCACCGTTGCTGCAAAGGCTCTGCCATCGATGATTGTCGCTGCCATATCCGTCTCACTTTCGCTCGCTGCAGGTTGAACATGCTCTACATCACCGCGACGGCGGGTCATTGCAACCCGCCTTAGAACAATCCCTCCACATCGCCATCGGCGTTGAGCTTGATTGCCTCGGCAGAAGGCACCCGCGGCAGGCCCGGCATGGTCATGATCTCACCGCAGATGACGACGACGAAACCCGCCCCTGCCGAAAGGCGCACCTCGCGGATGGGGACGCTGAAACCGGTGGGCGCGCCGCGCAGGTCGGGATCGGTCGAAAAGCTATATTGGGTCTTGGCCATGCAGACCGGCAGATCGCCATAGCCCTGCACCTCCCAATCCTTCAACTGGTTGCGCACCTTTTGGTCGGCCAGCACTTCATCGGCACGGTAGACACGTTTTGCGATGGTCTCGATCTTTTCGAACAGCGGCATCTCGTCAGCATAGAGCGGAGCGAAATTCGCGTGATCGCCATCGGCGATCTCTGCCACGCGGGTGGCCAGGTCGGCGGAGCCTTCCGAGCCCAGTTCCCAGTGGCGCGAGAGGATCGCCTCGGCCCCTTGGCCCGCGACATAGTCCTTCACAGCCGCCACTTCGGCATCGGTATCAGTGACGAAATGGTTGATCGCCACGACCACGGGCACGCCAAAGGATTTCACGTTTTCGATGTGGCGGCCAAGGTTGGCGCAGCCCTGTTGCACGGCCTCGACATTCTCGGTCCCTAGGTCGGCTTTCGCCACGCCGCCGTTCATCTTCATCGCGCGCACCGTGGCGACGACGACCACCACCGAAGGCGCCAGCCCCGCCTTGCGGCATTTGATGTTCATGAATTTCTCGGCCCCGAGATCGGCGCCAAAGCCTGCCTCTGTCACCACATAATCCACCAGTTTCAACGCCGTGGTCGTGGCGATGACCGAGTTGCAGCCGTGGGCGATATTGGCGAAGGGCCCGCCGTGGACGAAGGCTGGGTTGTTTTCCAACGTCTGCACGAGGTTCGGCTGCATCGCGTCCTTCAAGAGCACTGTCATCGCCCCATCCGCCTTGATGTCGCGGGCGTAGACCGGGCTGCGGTCGCGGCGGTAGGCGACGATCATCGCGCCAAGGCGCTCTTGCAGATCGGTAAGGTTCTTGGCCAGACAGAGGATCGCCATCACCTCGGAGGCTACGGTGATGTCAAAGCCCGTCTCGCGCGGGAAACCGTTGGGCACACCGCCCAAGGAGGCGGTGATCTGACGCAGGGCGCGGTCGTTCATGTCGACCACCCGGCGCCATGTGACGCGGCGGGTGTCGATCTCCAACTCGTTGCCCCAATAGATGTGATTGTCGATCATCGCCGCCAACAGGTTGTGGGCGCTGGTGATGGCGTGGAAATCGCCGGTGAAATGCAGGTTCATCTCTTCCATCGGCACAACTTGGGCATAGCCGCCGCCCGCAGCGCCCCCCTTCATCCCGAAGTTCGGCCCGAGCGAGGCTTCGCGGATGCAGACCGCCGCCTTTTTGCCGATCCGGTTCAGCCCGTCGCCGAGCCCGACGGTGGTGGTGGTCTTGCCCTCCCCCGCCGGGGTTGGGTTGATCGCGGTGACGAGGATCAGCTTGCCGTTCGCGCGCTCCTGCACGGAATCGATGAAGGATTGGCTTACCTTCGCCTTGTCATGGCCATAGGGCAGCAGGTCGTCGCTTGAGATGCTCAGCTTCGCGCCGATTTCTTGGATAGGGCGTTTCGCCGCTTCGCGGGCGATTTGAATGTCGGTTTTAAAAGCCATGAGAATCCCCTGTTGCCGTTGGTGGCGATCTTTATTCTTTAGCCATAGCGCGACAAGCCCCAGACGGGGGGCCGTGTTTCCGACACTCAAAGTTCGCGAAACGGCGCGTGCTTAGCCCAGATGCGGCCAGACCGGCTGGTTCGGCACGAAAAGCCGTAGTTCGTCCGCGATGCTCAACGGCCCCTCCCGCTCGACCCATGCGGTCACGCCGCGTTTGCCTTGGGCGGCGGCTTTAAAGGTTTTGCCATGGCCGGGGGCCTCCACCTCAATCTCGCGGGCAGGCAGGTTGCAGGGGCCGTTTTCGATATCCACGACCAAGGTGGTGCCATGCGCGTTTTGCAGCCGCGACCCCGGCGGGACGAGGGTGAAATCTAGGATCCCTTCAAGGATGATCGAAGCGCCCAGCAGGGTCGGGTCGAGCTTGGGAAGGTCGATGGCTGCGGCGATCTCGGCCATCTCTTCGGCGGAGAGGATGGAGAGTTGGCGCGTGTTGCGTATCTCCGTCCCCTTGGCATGCAGGTTGCGCACGCGCACGCAGGCGGGGCGGGTCAGCCCCGCGTGGAAATCCCCTTCGATGCCCGCATAGGTCGCAAAGGCCTGCTCCACCCCGACCGAGCGAATGTTCTCGCGGTCCTGAGGGACCATGCCCAGCCAAGTGATCCGGGCGGTATGGTCTGTCTTGCGCAGTTCGGGCATGGGGCGTCCTTTGGGCTGGTTTGGCAACGCCATCCTATGCCTATTGCCGGATCAGATGCACCTTGAAACCGCCCCCGCTCAATGAGGCTTCGGCAAGGGTGCCCGCCGTGTAGACAAGCGTCATCCCGAAAGATTTGAGATAAAAGGGAGAGACATAGCCCGGCCCCATGACGACGCGGTAGGACATATCGCAGAACACCGAAGCCCCCTCCTCTCGGCTGCCCTGCGTCGCGATCTGCACCACGCGGCGCCCATCGTAGAGCGACAGCGGCGTGGGGCAGCTTTTGCCGGTGGCAAGGGCGGCGAAAAGCTCGGGCGGGAAGAGGACACCGGCAGGCACCGCTCCGGCCTCCGACATTTTCGTCATTTCCGAAGCCGGGGTGATCGCGACCGAGGTGACCTGCCCCGCAGCCCGGTCAATCGCGATATCGCGCGTCTCGCTCCCCCGGTTGGACCCGAGATAGCTGACCGCGGTGCCACTCGACTGGGTGACCGCCTTGAAGCTGCCGTTCTTGATGCCGAAGGGCGCGTTGTCGAGCGACAAGAGGAAGGCCGCGTTCCGGCTTTGCCCGTTGAACTGCAAGGTCCCCAGCTGCCGCCCGCCTAAAGCGACCGCATAGGTCTGCGGCTCGGCCCAGACCGGTCCGGCGGTGAAGGCGAGTAGAAGGGCGAGGGCAGAAAGGATGCGTCGCATAAGACCCGGCTTGTTCCAGAATTCCGTCCCTGTCTAACGCGATGGCGACTGTGAAGCGATAGAGGAATTCCCGCCTGCATATCGAAGCTAGGGGGAGAACATTTGACTCTTTTGGCTTCAGGTACTCCAACCTTCCCTACGGGGGTCTCCAGTAAGGTAGAATTGGCGTATCAGCGTCAGGTACTTTCTGAAGTCGGAGTTTTCTTTAGCGAGGCGAGAGCAAGTGGCCCAATCAACGTCCGCCCGCTCGGTGGCCGGAATGACGATCTGGCTTTCGTCCGGGTTGTTGGTGTCTAGCAATATTAAACCAATCCCGTGCAAGCCATGCAGCATACGAAGCTCACTCATGGTGTCGTCACCTGTCACTTCGGCCGAAACCAGATATCCGAAATTAGCCCACGTTGAGTTTGAAACGGCTTGGAAATAGACCTGCCGTAAGTTTGCTCTATTGATCTTGAGCTTAGCTTCGACAGACCAAAGTCGTGCTTTCGGCTGTGAAGTGGTGTCCACTAACTGTTGCACGTCTCCGTGCCAGTGAGAGTATATATCCTCCATGCAAACTAAATCCGGAAAGAGCCATTTGTTACTTCCAGATTTAAGCGTATTTGAAGAACGTCGCTCGTCAATTCGTTTACTGTATACCCCGAACTCCGAGAATAGGTAGTTGGCGAGCAGAGGGTACATGTCCTTTTCCGTGAGAGCGGCGAATGCAGGTTCTTCTTGATCAGCTTCCGGAACATCTATGTCCTCTATTTCCTGCTCTTCTGATTTCTCGCTCCAGTAGTATTTCTTAGGACGGTCGGCTGTGGTTTTCAGTTGTGGGTACCGTTTCTGAATCCTTGGCCTCTGAGAACCAATCTCCGCTACGATTTGCTGAAGTAGTTCAGCATCTGAGTTGATGGCTGCGCTTCTTTGTTTTTTCGTTTCACACCATTGAGGCTGCGTTTCAAAAATCCACTCAGCAATTTGTCTGGCCGACAATCTTAGCTCTTTTTCACTCTTGAGCCTCTGAACAATCAAACTGGGCAAACTCTTCTGCATAAGGGTTCTTTCGATAAATCCTGGAAACTCTCCGAGAATTTGAAATTCGCAATATAGAGGGTCGAAACCCAAAAATAAGCTATCTCCTATTGATGATACTGCAACTGCCGAAAACGAAAAGACCCCGCCGAAGCGGGGTCTTTCAAATGTCGTAGGTCGGATCAGACCGAAGGTTCAGGTTCCATCCCGCCGTCCTTCGGCGGGGACTTCTTGCCCTTCGCCTTGGGGATCGCGGTGACGCTCGGCGCGCTGCCGGTGTCGGAGTTGTCGTCGTCGGAATCCTCTGCCGGCGGCAGGCCGTCCATGACGCGTTTGATCTCATCGCCGGTCAGGGTCTCATATTCCAGCAGTCCTTGTGCCAGACGCTCGAACTCCACCTCTTTCTCGGTGATGATCTTCATCGCGCGGTCATAGCCGTCTTGGATGAACTGCTGCACCTCTTTCTCGACCAACTCCTTGGTATTGGCTGAGACGGAGAAGCCCGCAGTGTTGCCCTGATAGCCCTGCGCGGCTTCGGAATAGTCGATATTGCCGACCTTATCCGACATGCCCCATTGCAGCACCATCGCACGCGCCAGCGCAGACGCTTGCTGGATGTCGCCCGCCGGACCGTTGGAGACCGAATCCGGCCCGTATTTGTGGATTTCCGCCGCCTTGCCCGCCATGGCCATGGCCAGACGCTGATGGCATTCGTCCTTGAACATGTTCAGCCGGTCGATCTCGGGCAGGCTCATCACCATGCCGAGCGCGCCGCCGCGCGGGATGATCGTGGCCTTGTAGACCGGGTCGCATTTGGGCAACGTCATGCCCACCAGCGCGTGACCGGCCTCGTGATAGGCGGTCATTTCCTTCTGCTCTGCGGTCATCACCATCGACCGGCGCTCGGGGCCCATCATCACCTTGTCCTTGGCCTGTTCGAAATCGACCATAGTGACGAAACGCCGGCCGACGCGGGCGGCCATCAGCGCGGCCTCGTTCACGAGGTTTGCAAGGTCAGCACCCGAGAAGCCCGGCGTGCCGCGCGCGATGATGCGCAGGTCGACGTCCGGCCCCAGCGGGGTCTTGCGGGCATGCACCGAAAGGATCTTCTCGCGGCCTTTGATGTCGGGGTTGGGCACGGTGACCTGACGGTCGAAACGGCCCGGACGCAGCAGCGCGGGGTCGAGCACGTCGCGACGGTTGGTCGCGGCGAGGATGATGACGCCCTCGTTGCTCTCGAAACCGTCCATCTCGACCAGAAGCTGGTTCAGGGTCTGCTCACGCTCATCGTTGCCGCCGCCATAGCCTGCGCCACGGTGGCGACCGACGGCGTCGATCTCGTCGATGAAGACAATACAGGGGGCGTTCTTTTTGGCCTGTTCGAACATGTCGCGCACGCGGCTGGCACCGACACCCACGAACATCTCAACGAAGTCGGAGCCCGAAATGGTGAAGAAGGGCACGCCAGCCTCGCCCGCAATCGCACGGGCCAGCAGCGTCTTACCGGTGCCCGGAGGGCCCACCAGCAGCGCGCCTTTCGGGATCTTGCCGCCGAGGCGCGAGAATTTCTGTGGGTTGCGCAGGAATTCGACGATCTCTTCAAGCTCTTCCTTGGCCTCGTCGATGCCCGCGACATCGTCAAAGGTCACGCGGCCATGCTTTTCGGTCAGCATCTTGGCCTTGGATTTGCCAAAGCCCATGGCCCCGCCCTTACCGCCGCCCTGCATGCGGTTCATGAAGTAAATCCACACGCCGATCAGCAGCGCGATGGGCAAAAGCGACATCAGAAAGGTCTGGAAACCGGATTGTTGCTGGGGGCGCGCTTTGACGGGGATGTCGTTGTCGATCAGAAGCTGGGTCAGCTCGGCATCGCCGGGTTTGATCGTCAGGTAGTCGGCACCATCCGCTTGGCGGAATCGCACCTGCTCACCATCCAATGTCACATTTCGGACATCCCCATCCTGTACGGAGGTGACGAATTCGGAATAGCTGACTTCGTTGTTTTGCAGCGACCCGCTGGACCCGCTGAACAGGTTGAACAGCGCCAGCACAAGCAACATCAGGACAACCCAGAAGGCGAGGTTACGAACATTTCCCAAGGGAATTCTCCTAAATTCACATGGCCGCGGGCAAGTCCCGCAACCCAAGGGGCGCCCGTTCGGGCAACCACCATACTAAGATAGACATGATGCGCTCATGTTCAATGCGATAATGGCGCGGTTTTGTTCCATTCCGCGCCGCTTTCGCGCCGGACATGCCATTTCTGGTCCAGCCCGGCAAGGGGCGCGGCAAGCAGCCGCGGGCCCTGCCAGATGGCCGGGGTCGACAGCAAGGCGGCACGGGGTCGCCCAAGGCTGCGCCAATCGGGGCATTGGGCCAGCCCCTCGGGGCCAAGCGCGCGCAATTCGGCCTCGGGCGGCAGCCCTTCGGGGGGAATCGCACGCCAGCGTCCGTCCCAAAGCTGATCCGCAGGCACGCGCAGATCGCGCACCGCGTAATACTCGCGAAAGACCCAGATTTCACCGCGCCGGAGCAGTGCCTGACACCCCGCCAGCGTGGCCGCCTGCCCTTCCGCTAGCCCCGCGATCAGGGTAGCGACGGGGCCGCGGCGCGGGGGGTAAGCGCCGCCGTTGATCTGCCCAAGTGCCCGGAGCATCAGGCGGCGGCGGATCTCTTCCGGCTCGGCGAAAAAGGCATCGGCCTGCATCACCTGGGCGCCCGCCTCCATACGCAGAATATCGCCCGCGGCGCGGTCGGTTTGGATGTCCAATGCCGCCCGGGCGGTGGCCATGTTGCGCGCGACCTCGGCCAAAGTCTCTACATCGATGCCAAGCGGTGCGAGGGCATCAAGGGTTTGGCGGGTTCTGATCCGGGCATAGCGCGGGTCATCGTTGCTGGGGTCTTCGACCCAGTGCAGCCCCGCCCGCCGCAGATGATCGCGCAGGGCCGCGCGCCGGGCGAAAAGCAGCGGGCGCAGCCATGTGACACCGAACCTTTCGCTGCGCGGCGCCATGGCCGCAAGGCCGTCCACCCCCGAGCGGCGCGCCAAGCGCATCAGCACCGTCTCGGCTTGATCGTCCGCCGTATGGCCAAGGGCCACGACGGGAAGCCCGCGCCGCGCGGCCCAATCGGCCATCAGGCGATAGCGCGCCTCACGCGCGGCGTTTTGAAGATTGCCCTGCCCGTCCCAACCGCGCCAGTGCAGGGTTTCATGGGCCAGCCCCAGTCGGGCGGCATGGCGCGCAACCATGGCGGCCTCTTCCGCCGCTTCTGGGCGCAGTCCATGGTCGACGGTCACGGTCTCAAGATGGCTGCCCGTCGCTGTCGCCAGCCCATGCAGAAGCGACAGCAGCGCCATGGAATCGCCCCCGCCCGAAACGGCGACGCCAAGGCGGGGCGGCAGCGCGCCGCCCAAGCCAGAAAGCAACCCCTCGGTCAGCGCTGCATCAGCCGTTGCGGCGGGTGCAGTCATCTGCGGTCAGGAACAACCCAGCGTCTGGCGCTGCGCCTCGGCTTGGCTGACCTGCGGGGCGTTCGGGAAGCGCACGGCGACTTCCGAGAGGGTCACGCAGGCCTCTTGGGTCTGCTCCAACACGCCAAGGGCGCGGCCCAGCTCGAAGAGCGACCGCGGGGCCACTGGCCCTTCGGGATCGGTACTGAAGGCCGCGAGATAGGCGCGCGCCGCTTCGCGGTTGTCGCCCAGACCCGTGAGGGCTTCGCCCCGGCGCATCTCGGCCTCGGCGGCTAGCGGGCCACCGGGGTAGGTCGTATTGAAGGCCGCAAAGAGGTCGGCGGCGCTGCGAAAGTCACCTGATGCGAGCGCCTCCTGCGCCCGCTCGAAATCGGCCTTCTCGCTGACCGCCAGCTCTGCTTCGTTGATCGGGGTGATGATGCCGCCGGAAGCGCCCGCTTCGCCGTTACCGGGGGTCACTTCGACCACCTCACGGCCCGCTTCGGGGGCGGGGGCTGCCACGGCGGGCGCCTCCCCTCCGCCGAGGGTCGAAGTCTCACCCAAAGCGCTCAGATCGCCGCCCTCAAGCTCGACCAAACGGTACTCCAGATCGCCAATCCGGTTGGTGCCATCGGCGACGATCCGGTTGATGCGGTTCTCCATCTCCTCTGTCTTGGAGGTGAGGCGCTGCAACTCGCTCTCCATGGTGCTGACCCGCTCCAACACCGAATTGCCGCCGGTCTCGACCGAGGCGCCGCCGGTGGTCGACAATTCGCGGCGCAGCTTTTGCACCTCGACGTTGAGCACGGTCAGCTGCTGGCGAATGTCAGCCAGCGTTTGATCGTTGTCCTGCGCCATAAGCGCAGCGGGGGCGGTCATCAGCCCCATCACGGCCACGAAGATATATCGCTTCAGCACATCGGCCTCCTTGGATTGGTCATTGCTTGGGAAGTTGCCGCGATCAGCTGGTCAGCGCGCCGCCAGCCAGCACGGTCACGGCGCGGCGGTTCTTGGCATAGCAAGCCTCTGCCGAGCAGATCTCAATCGGGCGTTCCTTGCCGTAGCTGATGGTCTTGAGCCGCGAGGCCGCGATCCCGCGTGAGATCATATATTCGCGCACCGCGTTGGCACGGCGACCGCCAAGCGCGATGTTGTATTCGCGCGTGCCCTGCTCATCGGCATGGCCTTCGATCACGGCTTGGTAATCGGAATTGGCCTGAAGCCATGCGACCTGCCCGTCAAGCGTGGCGCGACCTTCGTCGGTCAGGGTGGATTGGTCTACAAGGAACAGCACCCGGTCGCCCACGGCCTGCTGGAAATAGGCGGTGGAGGTCGGGTCATTCGCGCTGCCCGGCACCACGCCGGCGTTGACCCCGGCCCCTGCATTTGCCCCGCCCATGCCATCGGCACCAAAGCGGTCAGGGTTGGTACAGGCCGACACGGCCAATGCGGAAATCAAAAGCGTGCTGGTCAGAATGCGTTTCATGGGGTCTGCCTTCTATGTGGTGGCGTTATCGTTGCTGGTATTAACACAGGCGCGGGATCATTGGAATTGCCCGCACCCGTGGGTGGCATGTGGAAACCTTAATCTTGCAGCGGTGACCACGAGGGGTCAGAACCGCCCTCGGGCGTGCGCACAGGCTTGAGGTTGCGCCCCGAAATATCGACGGAATAGAGCGAGGAGGACCCGCCCGCCCCTTGGGTTTCGCGCGCGAACATGATCACCCGCCCATTGGGGGCCCAAGTCGGACCCTCATCAAGGAAGGAGGCGGTCAGCAAACGCTCTTCCGAGCCATCCAGCCGCATGACACCGATGTGGAAGCGGCCCTTGTTCTGCTTGGTGAAGGCCACCAGATCCCCGCGCGGCGACCAGACGGGCGTGCCGTAGCGCCCCTCGCCAAAGGAAATCCGCGTCGCCTCGCCCCCGGTGGCGGGCATGACATAAAGCTGCGGGCTGCCGGAACGGTCACTCTCAAAGACGATCTGGCTGCCATCGGGCGAGAAGCTCGGCGCCGTCTCAATCGCAGGCGTGTTCGTCAGGCGCACCGACTGGCCGCTGTTGATGTCCATCGAATAGATGTCCGTGTTGCCGCCTTGGCTCAACGAATAGACGACCGTCTGACCGCTGGGCGAGAACCGCGGCGCGAAAGCCATGGAGCCTTCGGCGCTTTGCAGCGCGCGGCGTTGGACGGTGCCGATGTCGAGCACATAAATGCGCGGGAAGCCGCTTTCATAGCTGGTGTAGAGCACACGGTCCCCGCTGGGCGAAAAACGCGGCGCCAGCACGATAGAGCCGGATTCGGTGAGGTATTTCAGGTTCGCCCCGTCATAGTCCATCACGGCCAGACGTTTCTGGCGATTGTCCTTCGGCCCGGTCTCAGAGACGAACACCACGCGGCTGTCGAAATAGCCACCCTCGCCGGTGATCCGGCTGTAAACCGCATCGGCCACCTTATGCGCCATGCGCCGCCAGCCATCGACAGTGCCGCTGAATTGCAAACCGCCCTGCCCGCTGGCATCCAGCAGCTCCTCACCCGAGAAGACGTCATAGACGCGGAACTTCACGTTCACGCTGTTGCCGGTGACATTGACCGCCCCGGTGATCAGCGCCTGCGCGTTGATCGCCTTCCAATCGGCGTATTCGACCGGCGCGTTGAAGTCGCTCACGGTGGAGATATAGGCGCTGGCCGGAATCTCGCGGAAGAGGCCGGTGCCGGTCAGGTCGTCCGAGACGACGCGGGCGATATCGACGGCCAGTTGCCCGGCCTCGCCGCTTTCGGGCTGAAAGCTGGGGACGGCGAAGGGCAAGGGTTCGATGGTCGGGTCGTCAATCACGATGCGCAACGGTTCGGCGCGCGCGGTGTCCGGGGCCGCCGCGAAGACGGTCGCGGCCCCCAGTGCCAGAAGTCCCAGAAGTCTCGTCAGCATGTTATCGGCTCCTCATTGGGTCGAATGTCATCTCGATGTCTTGCCACTGGCTGTATTTTTCCTGCGGCAGGTCGTAGCCGCGGCTGCCGCAGCGGATGATTGCACGTTTCGCCGCCTCGAAGGCCTGCCTTGCTGCGGCATCGCCACCGCCCGAGGCGCTGAGCATCCGGATCGACCCGATCACCGGCGTGCCGTCCTGATTCATCTGCAGCCCCACGATCACCGTGGTCCGCGCCGCTTCGGTCGACAGCGCGCCGATGTTCCAGCAGGCCGAGACCGCGACGCGCAGGCTCTCGCGCTCGCCCGAGGACAACGGCGGGCCGCTCGGCACCGGGGCCTCGGCCTCCGGCTGGCCGAGGACTTCGCTCAGCGCATCGGCGATGGCGTCTTCGGTCGTGTCCTGCGCAGGTTCCTCGGCGGGCTCCGGCGTCGGTTCGGGGGCGGCTTCCTCCTCGGGTTCCTCCTGGGCCTCGGCCACCTCAACGGGCGGCGGCGGGGACGGACGGCGACCGGGCGGGCGGGCCGAGGCCGCCGGGGCCTGATCGGCCTCGGTCACGATCTCGGTCGTGGTGTCCTCAGGCGTCTGCGCCTCTTGCGGCTCTTCTTCGACGACAACTTCCGGCTCGGCCTCAGGTTCGGGCGCGACGGCGGGCTGTTCGTCAAGGTCGGGGCGCGCTTCGGGCTCGGGCGGGGCCACGGGCTCGGGCGCCACGCGCGGGGCCTCGCGGGGGCGGGCCTCGGGGGCGATCTCGGGCACCAGAACGGCGGTGTCGCCGATGGGCTCGTTCAGTTCGGGCGCGCTGTCGTCCACTTCGGTCTGCGGCGGCAGTTCCAGCTCGGTCACCTCTGGCGGCGTGTCCTCGGGCGGGGTTTCGGTCTGCACCGGCTCGGGCTGTTCGATCTCTGTATCCGGCTCGGCGGTGATCTCGGGCGCCTCCTCGCTCGGCGCGGGCAATGCGGGCTGGGCCACCTCGGTGGTCGAGGCGGGCGGCTGCTGGGCCGAGACGAGCGCGTCATATTCCGCCGCCGAGATCACTGAGACCTCGGTCATCTCAACCGGCTCAGGCTCGGAAGTGAAGATGTTTCCGAACAACAGCCAGCCGATAAGACCCAGATGCCCGGCACCTGATATGTAATGCCCGGTATGCACCGCTCAGCCACCCGACGTGTCGCTGCCGTCCATCGCCGGACCGCCGATGTCGGTCACTAGACCGATGTTGGAAAATCCGCCCGCGTTGAGCGCGCCCATGACTTCCATGACCTGCGCATAGGGCACCGCGCCATCGGCGCGCAGGAAAACCCGGTCGCTGGCCCGCTCCGCCGCGATGGCGCGCAGCTTGGTCACCAGCTGGTCGCGCGGCGTGTCGGTGGTCTGGATCTGCACGCTGCCTTCGGCAGTGACGGTAACGGTTAGCGGCTCTTCTTGCTCGGCCGGCAGAGCCGTTGCAGCAGTCTTGGGCAGTTCCACTGGCACCCCGACGGTCAACAGCGGGGCCGCGACCATGAAGATGATCAGCAGCACCAGCATCACGTCCACGAAGGGCGTGACGTTGATCTCGGCCATCGGCTGGGCGCGGCCACGCCGCCGCCCCTTGCCGCCTTGCTTTTTCATGACACCCGCGCCCATGGCTCAGCTGTCCAACTGGCGGCTGAGGATGGTCGCAAATTCGTCCGAGAAGGCCTCGTAGGTGCCGAGGATCCGGTCACTGTCGGCGCTCAGCTTGTTGTAGAAGACCACCGCCGGGATCGCAGCGAGAAGGCCGATGCCGGTCGCCAGAAGCGCCTCGGCGATGCCCGGGGCCACGACGGCGAGGTTGGTGTTCTGCTGGGCCGCGATCTCGATGAAAGAGTTCATGATGCCGAAGACAGTGCCGAAGAGGCCAACAAAGGGCGCGGTGGAGCCCACGGTCGCCAGTACCGGCAGGCCCTTTTGCAGGCGCTCCGCTTCTTTCGCGATCGCCACGTCCATCGACCGGTCGATGCGTGCGGTTGCACCGGGGATCAGCGCGCCATCCTCGCGGTGCGAGCGGCGCCATTCCGACATGCCGGCGGCAAAGATCTTCTCCGACGGCCCATCGGGGTCGGCGCCAATCGT
Source organism: Sulfitobacter sp. 1A13679 (assembly GCF_043557115.1). Taxonomy (NCBI): domain Bacteria; kingdom Pseudomonadati; phylum Pseudomonadota; class Alphaproteobacteria; order Rhodobacterales; family Roseobacteraceae; genus Sulfitobacter; species Sulfitobacter sp. 1A13679. The sequence continues at coordinate 19,176 of NZ_JBIFFO010000007.1, read as the reverse complement.
GTCAAAGAGACCATCCAAAGGCTCACCCGACCAGAAGGCCTGATCGAACTGCGCCGCCTCAGCGCGGGCGCGGCGGTATTGGATGGTTTTTTGAATGATGATCGACCAAGACCAGAAAGAGGCCCCGATCAGCATGATCATCACAAGTTTGACCGTGACCGTCGCCTTCGCGAACAGACCCCACAGGGAGAAATCGATCCCCTGTGCCAATGCCAGCGTCTCTGCTTCCATTTAACTATGCTCTTTTACTGCCGCCCCTTCGGGGCATTCTGCCTCTGGGTTCTATCTCTGGGCCCTATTTTCTGGCCTCAATTTGGAGCAAAGCTAACGGACTGCAACCTAGATTGCCAGAATTATGGTATCACCACGCCGGATCGCCCTCCGACAGGCGGAGTTTCGCTGGCAGCCGCGTGGGTTTTCCGCCCGTTGTCATGCAAACGGCGGTAACTTTGGCGCGAAAGATGACCTTGCCATCGCGCAGCACGTCTTGATCGAACACCCAACGCACCGGCCCTTCGGCCTGATGGGTCGTCTGCACCTCCAGCCGGTCGCCAAAGCGCGCGGCGCCGAGGTAATCCGCCTCCACCCGCGTTACGACAAAGACCAGCCCCTCGTCGCGCATGGCACGTTGATCAAGGCCGATCTGTTCGACGATATCCGACCGCGCCCGTTCGATATAGCGCAGGTAGTTGGCGTAATAGACGACACCCGCCATATCGGTATCTTCATAGAAGATGCGGACCGGGAAGCTATGGCTCATGACGCCACCTGCACCCGTGCGGCAAGGCGCAGCGCGTGGCTGGCATCATTGGCGGCGGGGGGCATCACCGGGTCATAGGCGGCGCGGATCACATCCGCCACCTCAGGGCGCAGGACCAGCGCGTCATCGGCCATCGCCAGCGGGGATTGCTCCTGAAAGGCATCCTCGGACCACAAGAGGATGACCTGCACCGCTTGGCTCAGCGCCAGCACCTGCGCGGACATGTCTTGCAGGCTCTCGTCCATGCGCAGGAAGACGAAAGCCGCCTTGATCGCGCCGTTCTCGTCGAAACGGAAGAAACGGTACTGGTTCGCCCCCGCGGCCTGCAGCCGCTCGACCTGCGCCGCGAGGTCGGGCACCAGCCCCTCCATACCCGGCACGTCGAGCAGTTCCGCCCAATCGGCGAAGAAGAACATCATCAGGTTGCTGCCCAACTCCGGGTCGGTTTCGGCCATGTCGTGACCGGCAAGCTTGGCCACCGCTTCGAGCGCGCCTTTCACTACCGGCAGCGCCTCTTCCTCGATCCCAAAGGCCACAGGAGCGATGGGGCGGCCCCAGCGGGCAAAGGCGAACTGCCCGTCGCGGCGGGTGAAAAGGGTCTCGATCTGCTCTGCGGTCATCGTCATCTGGTCTACCTTCGCTCCGAAACGTCAGCCAAAAAGGTCGCTCTGCCCTCTGGGCGCGGCAAGCCCGAGATGGCTCCACGCTTTGGCGGCCAACATCCTGCCGCGCGGGGTACGCTGGATCAGCCCCTGCTGCAACAGGAACGGCTCAATGACCTCCTCCAGCGCATCGCGGCTTTCCGAAAGCGCGGCGGAAAGCGTCTCGATCCCCACCGGGCCGCCCTGATAGTTCTCCGCCATCAGCCGCAGGTAGCGCCGGTCGGCTCCGTCGAGGCCGAGGTGATCAACCCCGAGCCGGGTCAGCGCCATATCGGCCAACTCGCGCGTCACGCGGCCATCGCCTTCGACCACGGCGAAATCCACCACCCGGCGCAACAGTCGGCCCGCGATGCGCGGCGTGCCGCGGGCGCGTTTGGCGATCTCGCGCGCGCCGCCTTCGTCCGCCGGGGCGCCGAGCTTGCGGGCGTTGCGGTCGACGATGATGTAAAGCTCGTCCTCGGTGTAGAATTGCAGCCGCGTCGGGATGCCGAACCGGTCGCGCAGCGGCGTGGTCAGCAACCCCATGCGGGTGGTGGCGCCGACCAACGTGAAGGGCTGCAATTCGATCCGCACGGTGCGCGCGGCGGGGCCTTCGCCGATCACCAGATCGAGCTCGAAATCCTCCATCGCAGGGTAGAGCACCTCTTCAACCGAGGCATTGAGCCGGTGGATCTCGTCGATGAACAGCACATCGCGCGCCTCGAGATTGGTGAGGATCGCGGCGAGGTCACCGGCCTTGGCCAGCACCGGGCCGGAGGTCATGCGAAAGCCGACGCCAAGCTCGCGCGCCATGATCTGCGCCAGTGTCGTCTTGCCCAAGCCCGGCGGCCCGTGAAACAGCGTGTGGTCCATCGCCTCGCCCCGCTGGCGGGCGGATTGGATAAAGACCGACAGATTCGCCCGCGCCTCCGCCTGCCCGACGAATTCGCCAAGCATCTGCGGCCGCAGCGCGCGGTCGGTGTCTTCGGGCAGCGGGTCGGGCCGCACGGTTGGGTCGATGTCGGTCATAGGGCCTCGTTATGCCGTAGGGTGCGTGGTTCTTCCAGCGGAAGGTTCACGCACCAGCCGCCGCACGCATTCGTGCTCACCCCTTCGGCGCCAGCAGCTTCAGCGCCGCGCGAATGAGCGCCTTGGTATCGGCCTCGGGCGTCTCGCCTGCCGCCTGCGCCACGGCGCCCGCCGCATCGCCCGGCGCATAACCGAGGTTGCCGAGCGCCGAGAGCGCCTCGGACTGGGCGGAGGCGTTGGCGGCGGCAGGTTTCGGCGCGGGGCGCGGGGCGGCGGCTTCGATCACCGCCTCGTCGGCGGCGGCCGCAGTCTCACCCATGGCGTCGGCCACGGTGCCGGTCATCGCCATGACGCCGGGCGCCTTGTCCTTGAGATCCAGCACCACGCGCTGCGCGATTTTCGGGCCGATGCCCTTCGCGGCCTTCACCGCGTTCCAGTCACCAAGCGCGATGGCGCGGCTCACGCCATCCGGCCCCAGCGTGCCGAGGATCGCGAGCGAGGCCTTGGCCCCCACCCCCTGCACCGAGGTCAGTAGCCGGTGCCATTCCTTCTCCACCAGCGTCTGGAAGCCAAAGAGCTGCATCAGGTCCTCGCGCACCACGAGGTCGGTATAAAGCGCCACCGCCTCGCCCACGCCCGGGAGTACTGCCATGGTTCGGTCGGAGACATAGACGAGGTAACCCACCCCGCGCACGTCGATCAGCACGTGATCGGCGGCGCGGTAGTCGATGCGGCCCGAAAGCTTGCCGATCATGCGCTTGCCCTCCCCACCGCTTGGGCCAAGGTGCTCGCCCCGCCGTGATGCGCGTGGCAGATCGCGATGGCCAGCGCGTCGGCGGCATCCGGCCCGGCAATCTCGATCCCCGGCATCTGCATCTTAACCATATGCGCCACCTGCCCCTTATCCGCATGGCCGACGCCGACCACGGTTTTCTTGACCTTGTTGGGGGCATATTCGCCCACCGTCAAACCAAACTGCGCGGGCACCAGCATGGCGATGCCCCGCGCCTGCCCCAGTTTCAACGTCCCGGCGCCATCCTTGTTCACGAAGGTCTGCTCAACCGCTGCCGCTTGGGGCCGCCATGCCGTCAGCACGCGCGTAAGCTGCCCATGCAAGGACAAGAGCCGAGCGCCAAGGTCGTCGCCTTCGGAGTGACAGATGCCATTGGCCACATGGGCGATTCGGCTGCCCGAGACATCGATCACGCCCCAACCCAGATTGCGCAGCCCCGGATCTATACCGATCACCCGTATCATCTCTGCCCTCGATAAAATTGTTGCTTTTTTGGTGCACTAGCACGAAAGGCGAACATCGCAAAGCCCTCATGCGCCGCGGGCGCTTTACGACAGGCGCTCTGTCGCTTTTGAACCGCAGCGTCGAATTGCGCCTCTCCATGGCTCAAAACCGACATGCCGCGCGGTGAATTTTTCCCTTAATGATAGTGGGTTAACCCTGTTCTCGACCCATGCAAAAAACGCAAGGCTCACTGTCGTTTTTGAGGGATTGCGCGGGGCGAATTTCGGGCATACTTGCCGAAAATTCCGTTCGGTAAGGAACGCCATCCCGCCCCCCTGCCGACGCAACCTGAGATCAAACAAAGGACGGCCCCATGGCAGCTTTCGACACTACCCGCACCGCTTACGGCTCCCCCTCGGCCGTCACACGCATCCTTGGCTTTTTCGGCACCTTCTTCGCCGCGGTCGAAGCTTGGCAAGACAGCCGCGCCACCCGCAAGGCGCTGTCGGACCTGACCGATCTCGAGTTGCAAGACATCGGCTTGATCCGGGGCGACATCGACCTTGTGGCGCAAAACCACTTCGTGCGTTGATCCTACGGGATAAGCATCAGCCCCATTAGAAAAGCCGTAGCGGAGAGCCTCCGCTACGGCTTTTTCTTTACGCAAGAGGCGATGCCCCGTTACCGCATGATCGGGCCGGTCAGCTCGGCCAATGTCTGGGTCACCGGGTCGATGGCCATCATCTTGGCGCCGATCTGCTCAAGGTTCGACCCATTGGCGAGGCGCGAGAGACGCTCGTTATAGGTCACCGGGCCGATCGCGGCGAGGGTGAAGGCTTTGAAGCCAAAAAACACCAGTACGATCAGGAAAAGCCCTGTCATCGGGAACCCCCGGCGGGCGCGTTTCGGCAAGACAGAGATCAACCCATCGCGTCCGACGCGGGTGACATATCCTCGTTCCAGCTTCCGATGCTTGCGCCCCAGAAGTTCGATCCGTTTCGCGAATTGAGCGTGTCCTTCAGCCATCACAGCCTCCGTAGCAATCCGGCCCCCACCGTTTGCTGCCAATTTGAATAAAGTCCAAATGTGGCAACAAAGCGGCAAAAGGGTCGAATGCAACGAAAATGAGGCGTGAATTATACTTTCGTTTGAAGCGTTAGTGTCGTCCAGTCACCAATGCTCTCGCGGTGGGTCAGATTGATGCCGGATCGTGCATAAACCTCGATCACCTCTTCCGCCTGTTCGTTCAGCAGGCCAGAGAGAATCGCATAGCCGCCGGGCTGCAGCGCCGCCGCCATGTCGGGCGCGAGCGCCACCAGCGGACCTTTGAGGATATTGGCAAAGACCAGATCGAAAGGCGCGGCTTCGGCCAACGCGGGATGGTCGAAGCCCGCGGCCTCCACGCAGGTCACGCGGCCCGTTAGCCCGTTGGCGTCGACATTGGCCTGCGCCACCTCGACCGCGACTTCGTCGATGTCGCTTGCCAGCACGGTTTCCGGCCAGATGCGCGCGGCGGCCATCGCCAGCACCGCGGTACCGCAGCCGATGTCGGCCACGTTCTTGCCGTGGAACCCCTCGTTCGCCAGCCGGTCGAGCGCCTTGAGGCAGCCCAAGGTGGTGCCGTGGTGACCCGTGCCGAAGGCCATGGCGGCCTCGATCAGCAGCGGCTCGCAGTCTTCGGGCACCTTGTCCGCGTCATGGCTGCCGTAGACGAAGAAGCGGCCCGCCTCCACCGGTGCCAATTCGCGGCGCACATGGGCGACCCAATCGGTTTCCGGCAGTTCGGAGACGGTGAACTCCTTGGCGCCCATGGCCTTGGCCAGCACGGCAAGTGCTGCGGTATCGGGCGCTTCTTCGAAATAGCCGCCGACTTCCCACAGGCCCGAGCCGTCCTCGACCTCGAAAACGCCCACGCCGGTGGGCTCAGGGGTCAGCCGCTCCATCGCCTCGCCCAGAGCATAGGCGGGGTCGCGGCCTTCGAGGGTGGTCAGGGCGGTGAAAGTGGGCATGGCGCGGTCCTTTGCTGCGGTGCGGTTGCGTTTCGCCTAGGGCCGCGCGCGCGCCGGGTCAAGCCATGCCGGGTTTTGCCCGTTATTCGGCGGCCTGCGGCAGGACACGCTGAAAGATCGTCTCATGCCCCGGTGCAGGGTGGCGCGGGATCAGCAGCGACAGCATCAGCGACACAGCCGCCATCCCAGCCGCAAGGAAGAACACCGCCGCCGGAGAGGCCAGCCACAAGAGCCCCAAGAGCACCGGCAGGAAGACCGCGGCGATATGGTTGATGGTGAAGGCCACCGCCGCCGTGGGCGCGATATCCGCCGGATCGGCGATCTTCTGGAAGTAGGTCTTCAACGCCAGTGCGAGGGCAAAGAACATGTGGTCGATGACATAGAGCGCCGCCGCGATCACCACGCCCCAGCCGAGGTAATAGACCCCGCCATAGGCCAGAAAGACCAAGATCAGTCCGATGTATTCCACCGCCAAGGTCCGGCGTTCGCCGAAATGGCCCACCGCGCGGCCCATCAGCGGGGCAAAGAGCATATTGGCGACAAGGTTGATGAGGTACAGCATGGTGATCTCATGCACCTCAAAGCCGAAGCGCTCGACCATCATGAAGCCCGCGAAGACCACGAAGATCTGCCGCCGCGCGCCGGACATGAATTGCAGCGCATAATAGAGCCAGTAGCGGCGGCGCAGCACCATTTTCTTGTTCTGCACCGTGGGCGCCTCGAACTGCGGATAGGCCAGCATGGCGGTGAGTGCGATGGCGACGGTAACGCCCCCGCCGATCATATAGACGATGCTGTAGCTGAGGCTCAGCGTCTCCCACAGCGCCATGATCGCGAGATAGGCCACCAACGTGGCCAGCGAGCCCGCGGCCATGAGCCAGCCGATCATCCGCGGGGCGTCCTCAATCTTCAGCCATTGCAGTTGCAGCGACTGGTTCACCGTCTCGTAGTAGTGGAACCCGATGGAGCTGAGCATGGTGATCGTCAGGATACCGCCCATGGAGGGGAAATAGGCCGTGACCGCCGTGGCCGCGCCCAGAAGCGCGAGCGAGACCAGCCCCAACACCTGTTCGCGCATGAAGAGCAGAATGGCGATGACACCGATGGCGAAAAACCCCGGGATCTCGCGCACCGTATGCAGCAGCCCGATGTCGGACCCGTCGAAATCGGCGACCTCGATGACGAAGTTGTTCAGCAACGCCGACCATGTGTTGAACGCAATCGGCATGGCCAGCGCCATGAGAAACAGCAGGGCCACGGGACGGCGCCAGAACGGCAGGCGCTTGGCCTCTTCGAGGGTGATGAAACGGGTCATGGGATTTCATTACGCCCAAGGCCCGGGGATGGCGAGAGAAAAGGACGATCCGGCTCAGGAGCCGGGCAGTGCCAGACCGGGGGCTGGCGCACACGAACTTTCAGGTGGGCACTTTATGGCAGCAGGTCATATGAAACTTGCGCAAGCCGCCACTCCGATTGCAAAAGCGCCAGACCATGGGACGGTCTGGCGCTGCCCGGCGGGCATACGCCCTTGATTCCGGGCTGGTGCGCGAGGTGCAAACGTCTTGCCAGCCAGCCTCAATAAAAACTCTGCGGATCGATATCCACCGCCAGCCGCAAATCCCCCTTGAGCCGCAGCCCACCGACCCAGCGGCCCAGCGCCTCCTGCAGCGCCACGCCCTTGTCCGCCTTCACCAACAACCGCACACGATGCCGCCCGCGCACCCGGGCGATTGGCGCGGGGGCGGGGCCGAAAACCTGCGCCCCTACCGCACGCAAAGGCCCGTCATGCCGCGCCAGATGGTTGCCCAGATCAAAGACCGCCGCCGCATCGCTGCCGCTCAGGATGATCCCCGCCATGCGCCCGTAGGGCGGCACCCCGGCTTGGCGCCGCTCTCCGGCCTCGGCGGCCCAGAAGGCCTCCTCCTCACCCGCCAAGATCGCCCGGATCACCGGGTGCTCGGGCTGATAGGTCTGCAACAGGGCCGCGCCCGGCGCCTCGGCCCGGCCCGCACGCCCCGCCACCTGCCGCATCAATTGGAACGTCCGCTCCGCCGCGCGCAGGTCCGACCCGGTGAGCCCGAGATCGGCGTCGATCACCCCCACCAGCGTCAGCTTGGGAAAGTTATGCCCCTTGGCCACCAGCTGCGTGCCGATAATGATATCCGCCGCCCCCTCGGCGATGCCCGCGATCTCGGCCTTGAGCGCACGGGCCGAGCCGTACATATCCGAACTTAGCGTCGCGATCCGCGCCTCCGGCCAGAGCGCTGCGGCCTCCTCGCCCAGACGCTCCACCCCGGGGCCCACGGGCGCAAGCTTGCCCTCGACCTCGCAGGAGGGGCAGGCCTCGGGCATCGGTTTGCTCTCGCCACACTGGTGACAGACTAGGCGTTTCAGAAACCGGTGTTCGACCATCCGCGCATCGCATTGATCGCAGCCGATCTGCTCGCCGCAGGCACGGCAAAGCGTGACCGGCGCATAGCCGCGGCGGTTGATGAAGAGCATCGCCTGCTCGCCGCGCGCCAATCGCGCATCGACCTCGCGCTTCATCTCGCCCGAAATCCATTTATCCCCCGGCAGCCCCGCCTGCCGCATGTCGATCGCGCCCATCTGCGGCATTACCGCCGGGCCGAAACGCGAGGTCAACTCCAGCCGCCGGTACTTCCCGGCCTCGGCATTGGCCCATGTCTCGAGGCTCGGCGTGGCGCTTGCGAGCACCACCTGCGCGCCGCAGATCGAGGCCCGCAGCACCGCCATGTCCCGCGCATTGTAGAGCACGCCGTCCTCCTGCTTGTAGGAGGTGTCATGTTCCTCATCCACGACGATCAGCCCGAGATTCTGAAACGGCAGGAACAGCGCCGAGCGCGCGCCGATCACCAGCTGCGCGTTGCCCTGCCCCACCATGCGCCAGATGCGGCGCCGCTCGGTCATGGTCACGCCCGAGTGCCATTCGGCGGGCTTGGCGCCGAAACGCTCTTCGACACGCTCCAAAAACTGCTCGGTCAGCGCGATCTCGGGCAGCAGCACCAGCGCCTGCCGCCCCGCCTGCACCGCCGCCGCCACGGCTTCGAGATAGACCTCCGTCTTGCCCGAGCCGGTGACCCCGCGCAAAAGCGTCGTGCCGTAGGTCTCGGACTTGATCCCCTCGCGCAGCACCGCCGCTGCCTTGGCCTGATCCTCGGTCAGCGCCTTGCCCGGCAGCGAGGGATCGAGCGGGCGGAACGGCAGGTCGCGGGGGCTTTCCTCCTCGCGCACGGCGCCTTGGTCGACCAGCCCTTTCACGACCGAGGACGTCACCCCGGCCATCTCAGAAAGCTCCTTCAGCGTGAAAGCCAGATCGCCATATTCCTCCAGCACCGCCATGACCCGCTGGCGCGCATCGGTCATGCGCGACGGCACGCCCTCACCGGCCCGGTAGATTTTGCGCATCGAGGGCGGATCGCCCAGCCCCGGCGCACGGGTTGCCAACCGCAGCATGGCGGGCAGCGGGGTCAGCGTATAGGCTGCGGACCGTAGCAGAAACTCGCGCATCTCCTCGCGCATCGGCGGCGCGTCGAGCACCCGGATCACGTGGCGCACCTTGTTGATGTCGTAATCCCCGGCACCCGGCCCCCAGACCACACCCATCACCTTGCGCGGCCCCAGCGGCACCTCGACAAAGGCCCCTGCACGGCAACCGCCCTCGGGCGCGCGATAATCCAGCGCGCGGCCCAAAGGCTGGGTGGTCATCACCGACAACAACTCACCATGGTGGTAGAATTCAGCCATACCTGCTGCATGCTCCGTGTCACTTGGGGGAATTGAGGCTTTAAGCATCGCAGATCATGCGGTAAAGCCAAGGCAACGAATTGACCCGATAGCGATCACATTCCAACCCGAAAGGAAAGCCCATGAAATTCTTCGTAGATACAGCCGAGATCGACGCCATCGCCGAACTCAACGACCTTGGCATGGTCGACGGCGTGACCACCAACCCCTCCCTGATCCTGAAATCGGGCCGCAACATCCTTGAAGTCACCAAAGAGATTTGTGACCTCGTCGATGGCCCCGTTTCCGCCGAAGTCGTGGCGCTGGAAGCCGACGCGATGATCGCCGAAGGCCGCAAACTGGCCGAGATCGCCGACAACATCACCATCAAACTGCCGCTGACATGGGACGGGCTGAAAGCCTGTAAGGTTCTGTCGGGCGAAGGTCACATGATCAACGTGACACTCTGCTTCTCGGCGAACCAAGCGCTGATCGCGGCCAAGGCGGGCGCGACCTTCATCTCGCCCTTCATTGGCCGTTTGGATGACATCAACCTCGATGGCATGGACCTGATCCAAGACATCCGCACCATCTATGACAACTACGGTTTCGAGACGCAGATCCTCGCCGCCTCCATCCGCAGCGTGAACCACATTCTGGACGCCGCGCGCATCGGTGCCGATGTGATGACCGCGCCGCCCGAGGTGATCAAGAAACTGGCCGCGCATCCGCTGACCGACAAGGGGCTGGAGCAGTTCATGGCCGATTGGAAAAAGACCGGTCAGAACATCCTCTGATCCGGCCTTAACGCGCGAACATCAAACCCCTTCCGCCCGTGGCGGAGGGGGTTTTTCTTTGCCTTAGGCCGCACTCCCTTCGACCGTCAGGTGATCGCCCGACCACAGGCCCGGACGCACCTCGGCCTCGGCCGCGCCTGCGCGGATGCGGCGGCACTGTCCCACGGGAATTGCGGGTGCTTGCAAAACCAAATCCATGCCCTGCGCCGCCGTCTGGGGCGGCAGGGCCGCATGCATTCCGTCCAAAGCCACCGAAACGTCGCACGGCAGGTAAACGCTCGCCCCGCCCACGCCGGTATCCTCTTGCCATGGGGTCAGCGGCGCGCCGACGGCGCCGACACAGCAGACGGCGGTTTGCAATTCGATCGCCCGCGCCCGCGCACAGCTGAACACACGGTTATAGCCGGTGATCATGTCGGTCTTGGCCGGAATGATCACCAGATCGAGGTTCAATTCCCCCAGCTTCGACCAAAGCGCGGTATATTCCGCATCGAGACAGATCGCGATGACACAGCGCAAACCGTTCCACTCGAACAGGTTGATCCCCGTGCCTGCGATGGTCACGCCGCTGGCGCCATTCGCCTCAAGCGGGGTCAGGCTCAGCTTGTTCTGCACTTGCAGCCCGCCATCGGGGGTCAGAAACCACGCTTGATTAAGGTAACCTTCGGGCGCATCGACCGAAGGGAAGGCCACGGGAAAGGTGCCGGGCAGCAGGGCCACGCCGGTTTGCTCAACCATGCGCCGCATCGGGTCGAGCGCCAGCGTGGCGGTCTGCGCGAGCCAGCCAAGCTGCTCTTCCGCAGGCAGGTCGGCGGGGGCGAAACTCAGCCACTGGGCGCAGCAAAACTCGGGCATTACCAAAAGCTGCGCCTCACGCGCGGCGGCCTGTTGCAGGCGCGTCTCGACACTGGCGAGCCAGCTTTGCAGCGAGTCCGGCGCGACCTGAAGGTTGGCGGCCCAAAGATCGACAGAGACATGTTCCATGTAAGATTTCCTCTCCCGGCAAAGACCTCTCCCACCGCATCCGGGGATATGCGGCAGGCTTCGATCAGGTACGCGCGGCCCTACGGCTGAAATCCGCGCGTCGACCGAGGCCAACACGTCTGCGCAGCTTTTGTTCCGCCGGGCTTCGTTCTACATCCCGGCTTGACGCAATGCGGCAACAAAGACCGCAGGCGGCAGGACCCGTGACCAATTGGGGGCAGATCTTGACGCCCCAGCATGCTATGACACCGCAAATCAAAAAGAGACGCCCATGAGCAGCAGCCCCAAAATCGACGACGCCCTGCGGGAGGCGATCATCTCAGCGCCTGACGTCATTCTTGACGACAGCGACGTGATGCAGGCGCTGATTGCGGCCAATGAAAAGGCCATGGGCGGCAATATCGTCGACCTGCGCGGCATCGCGATGGAGCGGCTTGAAACCCGGCTCGACCGGCTGGAAGACACCCATCGCAGCGTCATCGCAGCGGCCTATGAGAACCTTGCCGGGACCAACCAGATCCACCGCGCCATCCTGCGCATGCTCGACCCAGTGGAGTTCGAGACTTTCCTGCGCGATCTCGGCGGCGAAGTGGCCGATATCCTGCGCGTCGATGCGGTGCGGCTGGTGTTGGAATCCACCCAGAACGACAATGACCCGGCGGTGCAGCGTTTGGGCGATGTGCTCAGCGTGGCCGAGCCAGGGTTTATCGACGACTACCTGAGCCAAGGGCGCGGCGGCATGGTGCGGCAGGTGACCCTGCGCGCGCTGCAAGATGGGTCCGAAGCGCTCTATGGCAGCAAGGCGGGGTGGATCCGGTCCGAGGCTTGTCTCAAGCTTGATTTCGGCCCCGGACGGCTGCCCGGCCTGTTGGTCATGGGCGCCGAAGACCCGCATATGTTCGGCCCGCAACAGAGCACCGATCTGCTCACCTTCTTTACCGGCGTGCTGGAGCGCTCCATGCGCCGCTGGCTGTCTTGAGCGAGAAGGCAAATCCGCTGCTGATCAGCCCCGCCGCGCGGGACGCGCTTCAGACGTGGTTGGAACACCAAAGCGCGCTGAAGGATGCGGCGGAGAATACGATCATCGCCTACCGGGGTGATGTGACCGAATTCCTTACCTTCATGACGCTGCATAAGGGCGACACCCAAGGTCTGGGAGCGCTGGCGAAAATCACCATCAGCGATATGCGCGCATGGATGGCCCGCACCCGCAGCGGCGGGGCGGGGTCACGGTCAGTCGCGCGCAAGCTCTCGGCGGTGAAAGCCTTTTACCGCTGGCTGGCCGAGCGGGAGGGGTTCGAGCCTACTGCGGTCCTCCTCGCCCGGTCGCCCAAGTTCACCAAGAAACTGCCCCGCCCGCTGGCCGAAGACGCCGCCCGCGCGCTGATCGACTGTGTCGAGACCCAAGCCCGCGCCCCATGGGTCGCGGCGCGTGACGTGGCGGTGCTGACCCTGCTCTGGGGCTGCGGACTGCGGATTTCCGAAGCGCTGGCGCTGAAAGGCGGCGATGCGCCCCTGCCCGCCAGCCTGCGCATCCTTGGCAAAGGCGGGAAGGAACGTGTCGTGCCTGTCTTGCCCGCCGCCCGCGCCGCGGTCGAAGACTACCTCGCCCTCTGCCCGCACCCGCGTGAGGCGCAGGCCCCGCTGTTTCGCGCCATCCGCGGCGGTGGTTTGGGCGCGCGCGCCGTGGCGCAGGTGATGGCCGATGCGCGGATGCAACTGGGCCTGCCCGCCAGCGCCACGCCCCACGCCATGCGCCACAGCTTTGCCACCCATCTGCTCGACGCGGGCGGCGATCTGCGCGCCATTCAGGAGCTTCTGGGCCATGCCTCGCTCTCAACCACGCAGGCCTATACCGCCGTCGATACTGCGCGGCTGATGGAGGTCTATAACAACGCCCACCCCAAGGCGGGCCGCTGAACCCCTTGCACCCCGCGCGTCAATCGCCATATTGGCCCCAAGCGAGGACGACCTCCCCCATTTGGGCAGCCACTCGGGACGACCCGACCAATACCGGGACCACCCCATGCGCAGCACCGCAGACCGCATCCGCCACGCCCTTAGTTTTGAGATCATCGCCCTGCTGATCGTCACCCCCATGAGCGCATGGCTGTTCAACAAGCCAATCCACATCATCGGCGTCGTCACCATTGTCAGCGCCAGCATCGCGACGGGGTGGAACTACCTCTACAACCTTGGCTTCGATCACGCCCTGCGCCGTCTGCGCGGCACGGTCCGCAAGACGGTGCCGATCCGGGTACTTCACGCCGTGACCTTCGAGATTGGCCTGCTCTTCGTGCTGATGCCCTTCATCGCGTGGTACCTGAGCATTTCGCTGATGGAGGCCTTCCTCATCGACGTGAGCTTCGCGCTCTTCTACCTGATCTACGCCTTCGTCTTTAACTGGATCTACGACGTGCTCTTCCCCGTCTCGGAACCCGCAAACGCGTCTTAATCTGCCCTAAGGCGGCGAACGAATTCCGCCGCCGCTTCCGCCGGATCACGCGCCCCATCGGCCACGGCATCGCTGAGCCGCGTCATATCGTCCTTGGCCTGCGGGGTCTCAAGCTGCGCCAAAAGCCGCTGCTTCACGTCCTGCTCGAACCAATAGCGCGCCTGTGCGGCGCGGGTGCGGTCCCAGAACCCGTTCTTCCGGCGCCAGTCAGTCAGTTCCTGCAAGGCGGCCCAAGTCTCCTCCAGCCCGTTTTCCTCCAACGCGGAGACGGCGGTGGCGCGCGGAAAGCCCTCGGGGTCTTGCGGGCGCTTGCGGAGCAGGCGCAGGGCACCGGCATAGTCGGCCCGGGTGCGCGCGGCGGTGGATTTCAGATCGCCGTCGGCCTTGTTGATGACGATGAGGTCGGCAATCTCCATGATGCCGCGTTTGACGCCCTGCAACTCATCCCCGCCAGCGGGGGCCAGAAGCAGCACGAAGGCATCCGACATCTCGGCCACCACGGTTTCCGACTGGCCGACGCCAACGGTCTCGATCAGCACCACGTCAAAGCCCGCCGCCTCGCAAAGCCGCACCGCCTCGCGCGAGCGCCGCGCGACGCCGCCCAAATGGGTCTGGCTGGGCGAGGGCCGGATGAAGGCGCGCGGCTCCCGGCTAAGCCGGTCCATCCGCGTCTTGTCGCCCAAGATCGACCCGCCCGAGCGCGCCGAACTGGGGTCCACCGCCAGCACCGCCACGCGTTTGCCCTGCCCCGTCAGCATCATGCCGAAGCTTTCGATGAAGGTGGATTTGCCCACACCGGGCGTGCCCGACAGCCCGATGCGCAGCGCCTGCCGGTCGGTGGGCAGCTTCGCCAACAGCTCCGCCGCCGCCACGCGGTGATCGGCGCGGCCCGATTCCACCAAGGTGATCGCCCGCGCCAATGCGCGGCGCTCTCCTGCTATGATGCCTTCGGCCAATGTCTCGATATCCATGGGGCAACTTTTGCGGGGGCGGCGTGGAATTGTCCATCCCCACCCTTGGCGCGGCGACGGCTTTGCCCGATAACCGCGCCATGTCCAACGCTGATTTCGCCCTGCCCATCGACGCCGTTCTGCCGGATGTGATCGCCGCCCTGCGCAACACGGGCCGCGTCGTGCTGCAAGCGCCCCCCGGCGCGGGCAAGACGACGCGGGTGCCGCTGGCGATGCTGGAGGCCGGGCTGACCCAAGGCCGCATCCTGATGCTGGAACCGCGCCGCCTCGCCGCCCGCGCCGCCGCCGCGCGGATGGCGGAAAGCCTCGGGGAGGAAACCGGCCAGACCGTCGGATTTCGCGTGCGCGGCGCCTCCGCGGTGTCGAAGGGCACGCGCATCGAAGTCGTCACCGAGGGCATCCTGACCCGCATGTTGCAGGACAACCCCGACCTGCCGGGCGTCGGCGCGGTGATCTTCGACGAATTCCACGAACGCTCGCTGAACGCCGATCTTGGCCTCGCGCTGGCGCTCGAAGTCGCGGGCGCGCTGCGCGACGACCTGATGCTGGTGGCCATGTCCGCCACGCTCGACGCCGCCCCGGTGGCCGCGCTGATGGAGGCGCCGATCGTGACCTCCGAGGGGCGCAGTTTCGAGGTTGAACCGCGCTGGCTCGACAAGCCCATGGGCAAGCAGCGGTTTGAGAATGCCGTGGCCGATCTTACGCTGAAGGCGCTGTCGGAGGCGCCGGGCTCGGCGCTGGTCTTCCTCCCTGGCGAGGGCGAAATCCGCCGCGTCGAGGCGCTTCTGCGCCCCGCCCTGCCCCAAGACTGCACCCTGGCGCCCCTGTTCGGCGCGCTCGACTTCAAGGCGCAGCAGGCCGCCATCGCGCCCGCGCCCTCGGGCCGCAAGGTGGTGCTGGCGACCTCCATCGCCGAAACCTCCCTCACCATCGAAGGCATCCGCATCGTCGTCGACGCGGGTCGTTCGCGGCGCGCGCTTTTCGATCTCGCCTCCGGCATGTCGCGACTGGTGACCGAGCGGGTGACCCGCGCCGAGGCCACGCAGCGCGCGGGCCGTGCCGGGCGGCTGGATACCGGGGTGGCCTACAAGCTCTGGACCCGGGGCGAGGAAGGCGCGCTGGCGGCCTTCCCCCCGGCCGAGATCGAGGCCGGCGACCTCACCGGTTTCGCGCTGGAACTGGCGCTCTGGGGCGCGCAGGCGAGTGATCTTAGCTTCGTCACCCCGCCCCACGCGGGCCGTCTCGCCGAGGCGCAATCGGTGCTGCAGATGTTGGGCGCGCTCGACGCTGCGGGCCGCATCACCGAGCATGGCCGCGCCTTGGCAAAACTCCCCCTGCACCCACGATTGGCGCATATGGTGGCGCGCGGCGGCCCTCGCGCACCGATGCTCGCAGCCCTTCTTGCCGAGCGCGACCCGATGCGCGGCGCACCCGTCGACCTTGCGCAGCGGATGGACGCGCTGGCCGGAAAACGCACCGCCACGCCGCCCCATGCGCCCACGCTAGCGCGCATCAAGGCCGAGGCGAAACGCCTTGCACGCGGCGCGAAGGGCGACGGGCCGGACTCCTTGGGCGTGCTGGCGGCCCTCGCCTACCCCGACCGCGTCGGGCTGCGCCGCAAGGGCGAGGCACCGCGTTATGTGCTCTCGGGCGGCAAGGGCGCGGTGCTGCCAGAGGCCGACCCGATGGCGGGCGCGCGGCTCTTGGTGGCCACGGACCTCGACGGCGACCCGCGCGAGGCGCGCATCCGGCAGGCGGCGCTGATCTCGGACGCCGAGCTGCGCGCTACCTTCGCCGATCAAATCCGCTGGCAGGATGTCTGCCTATGGTCGCGCCGTGAGGGGCGTGTGCTGGCCCGCAAGCAAGAGGTCTTTGGCGCGCTGGTTCTAGAGGACCGCACATGGCCCGATGCGCCCGCCGATGCAGTGGCGGTCGCGATGCTGGACGGGGTGCGGCAATTGGGGCTGAACCCCGGCAAGTCGGCGGCGCTGTTTCTGGCCCGCGCCCGGCTGATGCCCGCGCCCTTCCCCGATTTCAGCGAAGCGCATCTGATGGAGACGCTGGAAGACTGGCTGCTGCCGCATCTGACGGGCGTGCGCAGCAGCGCCGATTGGAAAGGGTTCGACATCAGCCCGGCGCTCAAAGCCCGGCTGAGTTGGGAACAGCAACAAGAGTTGGACCGCTCGGCCCCTGCCCATTTTGAAACCCCGCTCGGGCGGCGCGTGGCCATCGACTACAGCGGTGAGACCCCCGGCATCGCGCTGCGTTTGCAAGAGATGTTCGGCGTGACGCGGCACCCGACGGTGGGCGGCCAGCCGTTGCAAGTTACCCTGCTGTCGCCTGCGCAGCGCCCGGTGCAGGTCACGATGGACATCCCCGGCTTTTGGGCAAGCTCCTATGCCGATGTGCGAAAGGACATGCGCGGGCGGTATCCGCGTCATCCGTGGCCCGAAGACCCCACGGTGGCGGACCCGACCCTGCGCGCCAAACCGCGCGGCACCTGACAAGACAACGCGCGCCGAAAGCGGCGCGCGATCCGTTGGGGTGAGACCTATCCGTTAAGCCGCGACGAACTTCAGCGAGACGCCGTTGATGCAATGCCGCTTGCCCGTAGGCTCTGGCCCGTCATCAAAGATATGGCCCAGATGGCTGCCGCAACGGTCACAATGCACCTCGGTCCGGCGCATGAAGAAACTGTTGTCGGCCATGGTCTCAACCGCATTGTCGAGCGGCTGATAGAAGCTCGGCCAGCCGGTGCCGCTTTTGAACTTGGTCGCCGCATCGTAAAGCGGCTGATCACAGCCCTTGCAGATGAAGGTGCCGGGGCGTTTCTCGTCGTTCAGCGGGCTGGTAAAGGCCCGCTCCGTATCGCCTTCGCGCATGACCGCATATTCCAGATCGCTCAGCATCGCGCGCCACTCGGCCTCGCTGCGGGTAACCTCAAAGTCGCCCTCGACATAGGCCGCCAAGGTGCCGCTCGCGCCCAACCCGATGGCGGTGGCGCCCAGAAAGGTCGATGTCAGAAAATGACGTCTGTTCATGGTGTTACTCCTCGCGTTCGGGTGGGATAGCGCCGGGCCAGCATGGGGGGTACTGGCCCGGCAACAGGCCTATGGGTTGCCTCTTATTTGGGCACCAGCACGCTGTTTACAACATGGATCACCCCGTTGGACTGGTTCACATCTGCGATAGTCACGCGCGAGGCATTGCCGCTTTCGTCGATGATATAGACGTTGCGGCCCTTCACCTGCGCCGAAAGCGCATCGCCGGACACGGCGTTGAAGTGGTAGAACCCATCGCTGGAGGCGCGTGCCTTGGCGGCGATGTCGGCGGCGGACCATTTACCGGCCACCACATGGGCGGTCAGCACTTTGGTCAGCATGTCCTTGTTCTCGGGCTTGAGCAGGGTCTCGACAGTGCCCGCAGGCAGCGCGTCAAAGGCGGAGTTGACCGGGGCGAAAACGGTGAACGGCCCTTCGGAGGCCAGCGTGTCGACCAGACCGGCGGCCTTCACGGCGGCGACCAGCGTGGTGTGATCGGCGGAGTTCACGGCGTTTTCGACAATGTTCTTATTCTCGAACATGGGCGCGCCGCCCACTTCGGGATTGGCGGCGATGGCACCGGTGGCCAAAAGCGCGGCAGTGGCGGTGGCGGCGGCGAATGTCTTGAGCGTCTTCATTGGGTTTCCTCCCTTGAATGCCCCCCGTTGTGGGCGGCGATACTGGACCCACGGGGCAGACGTGAGAGGAGTTTCAGAATGGTTCAAAAAATTCGCAACAAAAGCATAACGCGTTGTAAGGGGGGTGAAAAATGAAACGCCCTGCTCGGTCAAAGCAGGGCGTTTCGGGGGTTTAAAGTTCCGCAACAGCACCAGCGGCCATGACCTCCCCGGTGGGGACACCGCCGGGTGCGCCGCCGGGCGGCTCATCGGTGATGGCCAGCGTGATCTGCGCCGCCTCAGGCGCCAGATCGGCGGGCAAGGCCACGCGGTTGACCTCCCCCTCAGGCAGCACGCCCAGAGAGATCGGCGCGCGGTCTGGCAGGATTGCCCAAAGCTCCAGCACGCGGCCCGCGGGCGCGTCGCCCGAGACACGGCGCAGCGCGATATTTCCGCGCGACATATCCATGACGGCCAGCAATTCCAGCGCGCTGTCCTCGGCGGCCATGCGGGTGGCATAGACCTCGGCCGGGGGCTGCATCGGCGGCTCGCGCAGCATCGGCAGGGCAAGGAAGGCCACGGTGGCCAGTGCTGCCACCGACACCCCCTGCCACAGCCAGAGCCGCTGCAACAGTGGCACATGCCGCGCGGGGAAGAGCCGCGCCATCAGCGCGCGGCGCAGCTTAGCGGGCGGGGCGACGGGGGCGATATCGTCGGTCATCGCCACGAAACGCTCCTGCCAATCGGCCACGCGACGGGCAAATTCACGGTCTTGCATCAGCCGGGCGCGGGCCGCGGCACGGTCTTCGCCCTCCAACAGATGGAGTGGTTGCCGCCCTCCCCAGACGGCATCGCAATGTGCCAAGGTCGTGGTGTTGAAAGCCACACAAA
>NZ_JBIFFO010000006.1:0-166022 GCF_043557115.1 Sulfitobacter sp. 1A13679 | reverse complement strand
TCGGCGATGCCCAACTCGATATGCTGGCCCTCGGGCGTGAATTCCCATTTCGCGGTGGAGGGGATCTTCTCGTTGATGAAAGTGTCGGCCTGTTCGCTGCGGGCAAAGAGCTTGCGCCGGTTCACCCATGGCCCAAGGTTCGTGGTGCCGGTCACGTCCGGCGACATGGTCACGATCCGGGAGGCGAGATCGCTGTCGCCCTTGGACAGATCGTCGAGAATTTTGCCAAAGGCCATCTGCGTGGAGATCTCCCGGTCGCTCGACAGTTCGATCTGCGGCACCGGCAGTGTGGCATCATTGTAGCGGCGACGGCCCTTGGCGAAGAAGGGCACGCGATCTAGCGCCGCTTGCAGCGCTTGCGGGTCTTCTACGGTGGCGAAAGGCTCCCATTCCTCCCCCTCGGCCACGCCCATGTGTTTCTGCCAGTCGGCCATCTGGCTTTTGGTCATCAGACCGCCGTGGTTGTCCTTGTGCCCCGCAATCGGCGTGCCCCAGCCCTTGATGGTGTAGGCGAGGAAACAGACCGGGCGGTCGTGGTCGATGGCGGCGAAGGTTTCGGCCATGGTCTCAACGCAATTGCCGCCGAGGTTCTCCATCAGCGCGGCCAGTTCATCGTCGCTGCGCGCGTCGATCAGCGCCGTGACATCGCCCTGATCGGCAAGCGCCTCCATCAGCCGCTCGCGCCAGACCGCGCCGCCCTGATAGGTCAGCGCCGAGTAGAGCTGGTTGGGGCAATTGTCGATCCAGTCGCGCAGCTTGTCGCCGCCGGGCTCCTCGAACGCGGCCCGTTGCAGGGCGCTGTATTTCACCTTCACCACGTCCCAGCCGAAGGCGTCGAAAATTTGCTCGATGCGCTTGAACAGCCCCTCGCGCACCACCCCGTCGAGCGATTGGCGGTTGTAGTCGATGATCCACCACGTATTGCGCAGATCGTTCTTCCAGCCCTCCTGCAGCGCCTCGTAGATGTTGCCTTCGTCGAGTTCGGCGTCGCCGACCAGCGCCACCATGCGGCCCAGATCCACGTCCTGCCCCCAAGACTTTGCGGTGATGTAGTCCTGCACGAGAGAGGCGAAGGAAGTGACCGCCACGCCAAGGCCCACGGACCCGGTGGAGAAATCGACATCGTCCACATCCTTGGTCCGGCTCGGGTAGCTCTGCACACCCTGAAACCCGCGGAAATTCTCCATCTTCTCGCGGGTCTGGTTGCCCATGAGGTATTGCATCGCGTGGAAGATCGGCGAGGCATGGGGTTTGACTGCCACCCGGTCCTCAGGCCGCAGCGCGCTGAAATAAAGCGCCGTCATGATCGACACTATCGAGGCCGAAGACGCCTGATGCCCGCCCACTTTGATCCCGTCCACCTTGGGCCGGATGTGGTTGGCGTTGTGGATCATCCAGTGCGACAGCCACAGCAGACGCTGTTCGACGGTCTTGAGCTGTTCAGGGGCGAGAGCGGTCATGGCAGGTCTTTCATCTTGAGGATGCCTCGGGCGGTGCCCTCCTCGACACCGCCCGCGACTGGTCCGGTTCGTGCCGGATCAGGCCGCTTGCATGTTATGCGCCCCGAGCGCGGCGTAAAGGTCATCAATGATGTCTTCCGCCGATTCCAGCCCGACCGAAAGCCGCACCAACCCCTCGGCGATGCCGTGTTCGGCGCGTTCCTCGGGGGAATAGGTGGAATGGGTCATGCTGGCGGGGTGCTGGATCAGGCTTTCCGCGTCGCCAAGGCTCACCGCGCGCTGAATGAGCTTCAGCCGGTTCATGAAGGCGATGCCGCCCGCCTTGCCGCCCTTGACCTCGAAGGGGATCATGCCGCCGAAGTTGCCCATCTGCCGGCGCGCAAGCTCGGCCTGCGGGAAGCTTGCCAGCCCCGGGTAGGCGACATGCAGCACCGCCGGGTGCTGCTCCAGCGCTTCGGCGACCTTGGCAGCGGTGGCGCAGTGACGCTCCATGCGCAGTTCCAGCGTCTTGATCCCGCGCAAAAGCAGCATGGCGGTGAGCGGCGACATCACCGCGCCGGTCATGTCTTTCAGACCCACGAGGCGCACTTGCATCATGTCCTCGGCATTGCCCACCACGAGGCCCGCGACCACGTCGCCGTGACCCGAAAGGAACTTCGTCGCCGAATGCAGCACGATGTCGGCGCCATGTTCGATGGGCCGGGTGATGACCGGCGTGGCATAGGTGTTGTCGACCACCACCTTGGCGCCCACGCGATGCGCGATCTCGGAGATGGCGGCGATGTCCACCAGCCGGTTGTTGGGGTTCGCGGGGGTTTCGAAATAGACCACCTTGGTCTGGTCGCTGATCACCTCGGCGAGGTTTGCAGGCTCGGTCATGTCGACCAGCGTCACCTTGACGCCAAAGCGCGGCAGTCCGTGGGTCATGAAGGCGAAGGTGCAGCCATAAAGCGTTTTGTCGATGATGATCTCGTCGCCCGCCTGCAGGAAGGACCAGAGCGTCGAGGTGATCGCCCCCATGCCCGAAGCGGTGGCGAGGCCAGCCTCGGCCCCTTCGAGGTTGGCGATACGTTTTTCAAGATGGTCCAGCGTGGGGTTGCTGATGCGGGTGTAGAAATGCCCTTCGCGCTCGCCCGCGAACATGTCGCCGCCGGCTTCGGCAGTCTCGAAGGTGAAGGTCGAGCTCATGTAGATCGGCGGGTTCAGCGCGCCCTGTTCGTCCTGCGCGTCATAGCCGTGGTGGATGGCGCGGGTGGCAAAGGATTTCTGGTTCTCGGTCATGGCTGGCCCCTGTCTGAATTTGAGGGCATGATCCGATGGCGTGAAAGGCATTTGGTTGCTAATATATGCGCGAATTGCAGGAGACTTGGCATATCATGCCCCAAACGCCCCGATTGGACGCCACCGACCGCCGCATCATCCGCGCCCTGCAGCGCAATGGCCGGATGACCAACCTTGATCTGGCCGAGGAGGTTGGCCTCTCGCCTTCGCCCTGTCTGCGTCGCCTGCGCGCATTGGAGAAAAACGGCGCGATCCGGGGCTATTCGGTCGAGGTCGACGCCAAGGCTTATGGGCTCCCGGTCACAGTCATGGTCCGGGTGACGCTCGATGGCCATGATGAGGGGACGGTGCAGCGTTTTGAAAGCCAGATCCGCGCGATCCCCGAGGTGCTGGAATGTTTCGTGATGAGCGGGCTGTCGGACTACCTGCTGCGCGTCGTGGTGGGCGATCTCGAGGACTATGAGCGTTTCGTGCGCGCACGGCTGCATCCCATCGGCGGCATCGGGTCAATCGACACCAGTTTTGTCTACGGCGTGGTCAAACGCTCCCAAGTCTATCCCGACATCGGCGATTGAGGCGTAGGGAGACATTTAACCGGTTTACAATTCTGCCCCCCTTGGGAAATGTTCGCCCGAAGCCCCGAGGAGCCCCCATGACATTCGCCGCCACCCCCGCCCTGCAAGCCGTCGTCGACCACGCGCAAGCGCATGAGACCGACTGGCCCCGCTCGATGTACCATGCCGATGGCGCCTATGTCGGCAACCGCGAGTGGAACGAGAGCGGCCCTTGGACCGAGATCGTGGGGCCGGTGAAGCCGCGCGGCGGCCCTGCCGGGGTGATCTTGCATCGCGGCCAGCGCGTGGCTGAGTGGGGCGATACGACACGCGCCGACATGACCTTCTCCATCGCCAAGAGCTACCTGTCGGTGCTGGCGGGGCTGGCGGTGAAGGACGGGCTGATCGATGACCTCGACGCGCCGGTGGGCGACAGCGTGCCGGGGCCGTATTTTTCGGGCGATCACGACGGGCGCATCACCTGGCGGCATCTGTTGCAGATGAACAGCGAATGGCGCGGCGAGATTTTCGGGAAGGACGATCAGGTCGACCACTATCGCCAGATTGGCCCGGGGGCGGACAACAGCCGCAAGGGGCAGCTGCGCGCGGTCGGCGAACCGGGCAGCCACTATGAGTACAACGACGTGCGGGTGAACGCGCTGGCCTATGCGCTGATGATGCGCTTCCGCCGGCCCTTGCCGGAGGTGCTGCGCGCGCGGATCATGGACCCGATCGGGGCCTCCGCTGACTGGCGGTGGGAGGGCTATTCGACCTCATGGGTCGAGGTGGATGGCAAACGGATGCAGTCGGTCACCGGCGGCGGGCATTGGGGTGGGGGCCTCTTCATCTCTGCCGAGGATCACGCGAAATTTGGCCAGTTCATCTGTCAGAACGGAAATTGGAACGGCGCACAAATTCTGCCCGAGGACTGGATGCAGCGGTCCCTGATGCCGACACCGACGCTCGACAAATACGGCTTCCTGTGGTGGCTGAACCGCGGGGCGGAAGCCGATCCGAAACTGCCCGAGAGCGCCTTCAGCGCGCAGGGCGCGGGCGGCCATACGATCTGGATCGCGCCCGAGCACGAGATCGTCGCCGTGATGCGCTGGCTCGCGCCGACCGCCACGCCGCAATTCCTCCGCCGGCTCTTCGCCGCGCTGACTGAGAGCTGACACGAAAGGAAACACCATGCATATCAAGACCTTTGGCGTCGAAATGTGGATGAACGAATTCGAGAACCACTGCCGCTACAACCTTGCCGAGACCTGTGTCGACTCGATCACCCTAGGCGAGCTGATCGACATGGCGGGCGTCGACAATTCCGTGCTGGGCGAGTTGCGCGGCATGCGCATGGGCTATGGTGCGATCGAGGGCTCGGACCGGCTGCGCGACGCGGTGGCAGGGCTTTACGAGAACCAGTCCCGCGAGAACGTGCTGACCACCCATGGCACCATCGGGGCCAATGCGCTGGTTCATCAGACGCTGGTCAGCCGCGGCGATCATGTCATCGCCATCGTGCCGACCTACCAGCAGCATTACTCGATCCCCGAAAGCATCGGTGCCGAGGTCGAACTGCTGCATCTGCGCCCGGAGAACGGCTTCCTGCCCGACCTTGACGAGCTGCGCGCGATGATGCGGCCCGACACGCGGATGATTGCCACCAACAATCCCAACAACCCCACCGGCGCGCTGATCGACCGCGCGATGCTCTCAGAGATCGCCGAGATCGCGCAGGGCAGCGGCGCATGGGTGCTTTGCGACGAGGTCTATCGCGGCACCGATCAGGCCGGGAGCGGCTATACCGCCTCGATCTGTGATCTTTACGAGCGTGGCATCAGTACTGCGGGGATGTCCAAGGCCTATTCGCTGGCCGGGCTGCGCGTGGGCTGGGTCGCGGGGCCGCAGACCCTGCTCGAAGACATCATGATCCACCGCGATTACAACACGATCTCCGTTGGGCGGATTGACGAGTATTTCGCGGCCCTCGCCCTCGAAAACCGCGCCCAAATTCTCGACCGCGCGCATCGGATCACGCGTGAGAACCTTGCAATCCTGTCGGATTGGGTCGAGGCTGAGCCGCTGATCTCATGGGTGAAGCCGCAAGCGGGCACCACGGCGCTGCTGGAATACGACCTGCCGCTGCCGAGCCGTGATTTCTGCACGCAATTGCTGGAGGAAGAGGGCGTTCTTTTCACCCCCGGCAGCGCCATGGATATGGAGGGCTGGCTGCGCATCGGTTTCGCCAATTCGACGGCGGACTTGCGCGACGGATTGGCGCGTGTCTCCGCTTTCCTCGCGCGTCACGGCGCGGCACAGTCAAGCTAGATGGAGCCCGTCATGCCGTCAGCCTCAGACCTGATCGCCCAAAGCGCCGCCCGTTCCTGCGTGGTCCACCGCAAAATCGCGGGCGCGGTTTACCGCACGCCGGTGATCGCCTCCCGCTTGCCAATGGCAGAGGGCTCGCGGCTCTTCTACAAAGCCGAGAACTTCCAGCATACCGGGTCATTCAAACTGCGCGGCGCCAGTGCAAAGCTGACGACGGTGCCGCTCGACCGGCCTGTCATCACCGCATCCTCCGGCAACCACGGCATCGCCTGTTCGCTTGCGGCCCAGACCACGGGGCATGAGTTGATCGTGGTGCTGCCCGAAACCGTCGTCGCCAAGAAACGCAAGATCATCGAAAGCTACGGCACGAGGGTCGTGATCCATGGGGCCGATGCCTCGCTTTCAGAGCTGCACGCGCAGAGTTTGGCTGAGGGAGAGGGCTATACCTATATCTCACCCTACAACGATGCCGAGGTGATCGCGGGGCAGGGCACCGCCGCGCTGGAGCTGCTCGACCAGATCGAAGGGGTCGACAATGTTTTTATCTCGATGGGCGGCGGTGGGCTGATCTCGGGCATGGGATCGGTGATCAAGGAATTCTCGCCGCAGACCCGCGTTATCGGTGTGAGCGCTGCGAATAGCTGCGCGCTGGCCGCGTCGATCAAAGCGGGCAAGATCGTCGAAACGGAACATCTCGACACGCTGGCCGATGGCGTGGCGGGTGGGGTCGATGCGGACTCGATGACCCTGCCGCTCGCAAGCGCGGTGATTGACGAGATCGTCCATTGCGACGAGGATCAGATCGCCGAAGCGTTAAAAGTGTTGGCTTGGGAAGAGAACATGCTGGTCGAAGGGGCCGCCGCTTTGGCGCTGGCGGCCTATCTGGCAGAGCCGCAGAACTACGCGGGCCAGACCTCTGTCGTTTTGCTATGCGGCGGCAATTATGAAGTCGAGCAGTTGCGCGGGATCATCTGACGGCTGCCCGGCCATTTCCCCTTAGGGCATGTCGAACCGCAGGTCGACCCAACGGCCCTCGGGAATGTCCCGCGGCGCACCGCCAAGCCAGCCGTCCTGCCAGATCACCTCGCGGGTACGGATATCGAGCGTCCCCGCATCATAGATGCACGCGACATGAACCAGCCGGTTGCCATTCGCATCCTGCGGCGCTTCGATTTGCCAGCCGCGGCTGGCGAGCGGCGGCACCTCTGTCAATCTATAATGGCCAAGCCCCATCCGCTCGAACCCCGCGTTCAACGGCACCGCAGGCTCTTCGCTGCCATCGCGGAAAAGGCGCACGATCGGGCTTGCTTCTTTGATGAAGCCATCGGCATCCACGGTCGTATTCGCCCCGGACCACAGGGGCTGCCACGCGCCCCATGCCCCCGTCGCCCGCACACGAAAGGCCAGACCCGGCGTGTCGATGCCCAGTGCGATCTGCCACAGATAGGCGCTCTGCCCGCCCAAGGTGCTATTGCCGCAGAGCAGGCCGAAGACCCCATTCAGCGCCGGGAAAGGGTTGGCCCCGGAAGGCGCCTGCGCATGGGCGCCGCCATAGCTTGAAAAACTGCCCGAAAGATCATGCGCGTCGAGATCCGTCACCAGCGGCCCCGCGTCAGCGCCGATGCCGAAATCCCCGACCCGCAGCAAACGACCCACCGTCGCATCATCCACGCCCTGCGTCAGCGCCGCGCCTGAGGCGATGCCGCTCGCTGCGTCAAAGGCCAGTGCGGTGGTCCAACTGCTGCCATCGGCGCTGACCTTGATGGCGAAATCATCCTGCCCCGCCGTGCCCATCTCGGCACGGCCAGACCAATCGGTTTGGAACAGCAGGCTCGCGGTATCGGCGGCGCTGGCCTTGTTGAGCTTCAACTGATGCCCCGCCCCTTCGTGGGTAAACAGGCTCGCCGGAGAGGAGACCGACAAGCGATTGCCACTGTCATGATCCGTATTGACCCCCAGCCCGGAGAGGTTCGCCAGATCGGGGGGCGAGACCTCGGTCCACGCCCCTGCGCCCCAACGGTGCAGAATCCCGGTCGATTTATCCAAGGCGACCCAGCCGTCCTGCGGGGCGGTGAACTGCCAGCTCTCTCCGACCCAGGCGGCCAGTTCACCGGGATGACTTGCCCAAACCTCTGTCGGCGCATCACCGAGGGCGTAAATCTCCCCCGCCTGCGCTAGGGCGGGCGGCGTGTTGGCCTCAAAGCCTTCGACCGCAAGCTGCACCAGAAGATCGAGCCGTTGCAGCGCTTCGTTATGGGTCACATGTTTTTGCGCCTGTGCGGGCATCAAATAGGGCAGGGATAGGCGCTCAGAGGTGTCGGGCATCGGGGCTCTCCGCGTTATGGGTCGCCTGAGACTGTGAGAAGGAAGTCTTGCCAGCCTGACAACCCACCGTTCGGGCCACGCGCAACAAGCGGCGGTTCTGCCCCATCGCACGGCGCGGGCGGAAGGTTCACAACGCGGCTTTCACTTTCGCCAAACCGCCCTAACTCCCTGTTAGGCGGTGCCTTTTCAAAACGAAAGCCGCAGTTTAATATCACGCCACGCCGCGCAAGAAAGGCCCACGCTTATGTCCAAGACCAAGATCGCCGTTGTAGGTATCGGCTACGTCGGGCTTTCGAATGCGGTGCTGCTGGCGCAGCACAACGAGGTAACAGCGGTCGATTTGAACGCAGACCGGGTGGCGCAGGTGAATGCCCGCCGCGCGCCAATCGTCGATCCGGAGATCGAGCAATATCTCGCGGAAAAGCCCCTCACCCTCCGGGCCACGACCGATGCCGAGGCGGCATATCGCGACGCTGAGTATGTGCTCATCGCCACGCCGACCAACTATGACCCACGCACCAATGTCTTCGACACCTCCAGTGTTGAGGCGGTGGTGCGGGATGTTTTGGCGGTCACGAGAACGGCCACCATCGTCATCAAATCCACCGTCCCGGTGGGCTATACCGCGGGCCTCTCCGCCGAGTTGAACAGCGACCAAGTGATCTTTAGCCCGGAATTCCTGCGTGAGGGCCGCGCGCTCTACGACAACCTCCACCCCTCGCGCATCGTCGTCGGCGAAGACAGCCCGCGTGCCCGGCGCTTCGCGGAATTGCTGGCCGAGGGGGCAATCGACGACGACATTCCCATGCTCTTTACAGGCCCGTCCGAGGCGGAGGCGATCAAGCTCTTTGCCAATACCTTCCTTGCCATGCGGGTGGCCTATTTCAACGAATTGGACAGCTACGCGCTGACCAACGGGTTGGACACGCGGCAGATCATCGACGGTGTCTGCCTCGACCCGCGCATCGGTGGGCATTACAACAACCCGTCGTTTGGGTATGGCGGTTACTGTTTGCCCAAGGATTCCAAACAGTTGCTGGCCAATTACTCTGACGTGCCGCAAAACCTGATAAACGCCGTGGTCGAGGCGAACCGCACCCGCAAGGATTTCGTCTCAGAGCAGATACTGGCGCTTAGTCCTCAGCGGGTGGGCATCTACCGGTTGGTGATGAAGGCCGGGTCGGACAACTTCCGGCAAAGCTCGGTCCAAGGGATCATGAAGCGGCTCAAGGCCAAGGGCATCGAGGTGATCGTTTATGAGCCGGTGTTGCAAGAGGAACGCTTCTTCGGCTCCGAAGTCACCCGCGATTTGGAAGCGTTCAAGACGCGCGCGGATGTGATCGTGGCCAACCGCAGTCACCCCGATCTGGCGGATGTCCCCGACAAGGTCTTCACCCGCGATCTTTTTGGCGCGGATTGACGCGCCAACGTAATCCAAACTCTCGAAGGCAAAATGCGCAATACGATCGACAGCAAGAACTGGTGGACCCTGCCCACGGGGCCACGAAACACCATCTGCGATGTCGCGGGGGTGCGCGTGGGCAGCCAAGACCTACGCGGGGAGGGGCTTTGCACCGGGGTGACGGCAGTTCTGCCGCATGAAGGTGATCTCTTTCGCAATCCGGTGCCTGCGGGCGTCGCCGTGTTGAACGGTTTCGGCAAAAGCGCGGGCCTGATGCAACTGGCCGAACTGGGTCAGATCGAGACGCCGATCCTGCTCACCAACACCTTTGGCGTCGGCCCCTGTAGCACGGCGCTGATCCGGCGGGCGATTGCAGAAAATCCGGAGATCGGGCGGGGCCTTTGCACGGTCAACCCGCTGGTTTTGGAATGCAACGACGGCACGGTGAACGACATTCAGGCGCTGGCGGTGACCGAGGGTCACGCGCAGGCGGCGATTGCGGCTTGCGGGCCAGCGTTTGCGCAGGGCACGGTCGGGGCCGGTAGCGGGATGAAGACCTTCGGCTATGCTGGTGGTCTCGGCTCTGCTTCGCGGCGGGTCGCTCTGCCAGGCGGCGCCGGGTTCGACCTTGGCGCGCTGGTCTTGTCGAACTTCGGCCAGCAAAGCGCGCTGCGCGTCTTTGGCCAACAGCTGCCGCCGCCGGGGCCGGGGAATGAGCCCGACAAGGGCTCGATCATCATCATTCTGGCGACTGACGCGCCGATGGGCTCGCGGCAGTTGACCCGCATGGCCCGGCGCAGCGCCGCGGCCCTTGGCCGGTTGGGCAGCCACATCGGCCATCAAAGCGGCGACATCGCGCTGGCCTTTTCGACCGCCAACCGCATCACGCGCGGCGGGGCCGATACGCAGAGCGTCGAGCGGTTGAACGAAGACCGGATGGATGCCTTCTTTATCGCCGCGGTCGAAGCGGTTGAGGACGCGATCCTCAACGCGCTTTGGCATGGGGTGCCGCACCGGGGCTATGATGGCAGCCTTCTGCACGCCTTCCGCGACCGGATGGCCGAGGTCTACCGCGATTAAGCCGCGCTCACCGGGTCCATGGGGGCGAGGTCGAGCCCCCCGACCTGCGCCAGATGCGCCAGCAGCGCGTCGATCCCCTCGCCGGACCTTAACGCACAGAAGACCGTCGGCAGGTCCGGCCGCATCCGCGCGCTGTCGCGCTCCATGACCTCGAGCGAGGCACCGACATGGGGGGCAAGGTCGGTCTTGTTGATGACCAGAATGTCGGACTTGGTGATCGCCGGGCCGCCCTTGCGGGGGATCTCCTCCCCCGCCGCCACGTCGATCACATAGAGCGTCACATCCGCGAGTTCAGGGCTGAAGGTGGCCGACAGGTTGTCGCCTCCGCTTTCGATCAAGACCACTTCCACATCCGGGTGCCGCGAAACCATCTCCGCCACGGCGGCAAGGTTGATCGAGGCATCCTCGCGAATTGCCGTATGCGGGCAGCCGCCGGTCTCGACCCCGATGATACGGTCTTGCGGCAGCACCTGCATGCGCATCAGCGCCTCGGCATCCTCTTGGGTGTAGATGTCATTGGTGATTACGCCGATGGACAGCCGATCCCGCAGCGCGCGGCTGAGCGCGGCGGTCAGAGTGGTCTTGCCCGCGCCCACCGGGCCGCCGATGCCGACGCGCAAAGGGCCGTTGTTGCGTTTCATGTGCGGAAAATCCTTGAATATTGGGTTTCGTGTTTCATCGCGGCGATGTCGCTGAGAAAGGCGGTGGAGGAGAGATCGTCGAGCGTGCCGTCCTCTGCCGCCGCGGCAACCTCAAGGCAAATCGGCGCAAGGTTGCGGATGACGATCTGCCCCTCGGTCTGCCCCAAAGGGATCAGGCGCATGCCAGCGGTGGCGAGGTTCGCGGTAAAGGCGTGCAAGAACATCTCAAGCGTTTGGCGCAGCGGCAGCCCTTGCAGCCGTGCGGCGCGTCCGACGGCCACGGGATAGCAAAGCGGCGGCATGTCCTGTTGCCAGATCGCGGCGCTGGCGCGGGCAAAGGCTTCGCCCTGTAGCACGGTCTCTTTCAACCGCTCGGCAGAGGCGGCAAAGGCGCGGGCCTGCGCGTCGATCTCCGATGGGTCATCCGCGCGATAAGCCGCCGCAAGAAACAGCGCATCCGCTTGACCCGCCCCATGCCGCAACACGCCGCCCAGCCAATCGGCCAAGCTGTCTTGCCCCGTTACATCCCCGTTCTGCACCGCCCATTCCAACCCATGGCTATAGGCGAAGGCCCCCACCGGGTAGGAGGGCGACAGCAACTGCACCAAGGTCAGAAGCGCGTCGGCCTGTAGGGTGTCAGCCATGCGCATGGTCATGCGGGTGGTCGTGATTGTGAACAGCGTGGTGAACATGGCCGTGATCATGCCCATGGGTGCGCCCATGGCCATAGGCACCGCCCTCGGGGCGGAAGGGGCCGGTGATCTCTCGCGTGGA
Source organism: Sulfitobacter sp. 1A13679 (assembly GCF_043557115.1). NCBI lineage: Bacteria > Pseudomonadati > Pseudomonadota > Alphaproteobacteria > Rhodobacterales > Roseobacteraceae > Sulfitobacter > Sulfitobacter sp. 1A13679. The sequence goes on along the minus strand of NZ_JBIFFO010000006.1, from coordinate 154,180 downwards.
GGCACCGATCTGGCCGAGCATCTTGGCGATCACATGGTCGCGCTGAATGACCAGCCGGTCGGCGTCGATCTGGCAGGGGGTATGGCGGTTGCCGATGTGCCACGCGATGCGCGGCAGGTCTGGGCCGGTCACCTCCAGCAGAGCTTCGTCGGCAGCCATTACTTCGATGAGACGCCCGTCGGCTAGCACGAAGGCGTCGCCGTGGTCGAGCGAGGTGGTCTGCGCCAGATCGACCAGAAACGCTAGCCCGTCCGCCGTGGTCAGCACCTTGCGGCGCAGAAAGCGCCCGTCATAGGTCAGCTCGACCCGGTCACTAGCATCGGACCACGCTCCGGCGCGGCGCATCTCTTGGCAAAGGACTGGGGTCATCTCGGTCTCTTCAAAACAGGAAATAGCGCTGCGCCATCGGCAGCACGGAGGCGGGTTCACAGGTCAACAATTCACCATCCGCGCGCACCTCATAGGTCTCGGGGTTGACCTCAACCTCGGGCAGCGCGTCGTTCAACTTCAAATCGCGCTTGCCAATCTCGCGGGTGTTGCGCACCGCAAGCGTCTGTTTGGCAAGGCCGAGGCTGCCGCCCACTCCCGCGGCCTCTGCCGCTTCGCTGACAAAGACCACGGCGGAGTTTTCCACCGCCCGGCCATAGGCGCCGAACATGGGCCGCGAATAGACCGGTTGCGGGGTGGGGATGGATGCGTTGGGGTCGCCCATCTGCGCGCAGACAATGCTGCCGCCGAGCAAGACCATCTCGGGCTTCACCCCGAAAAAGGCGGGGTTCCAGAGCACCAGATCGGCACGCTTGCCCTCTTCGATGCTGCCGATATGGGTCGAGATGCCATGAGCGATGGCGGGGTTAATGGTGTATTTCGCGATGTAGCGGCGCACACGGAAATTGTCGTTGTCGCCCGTCTCTTCGGGCAGCCGCCCGCGCTGCTTTTTCATCTTGTCAGCGGTCTGCCATGTGCGGATCAAGACCTCTCCGACCCGGCCCATGGCCTGACTGTCGGAGGCGATGATCGAAAAAGCCCCCATGTCATGCAGGATGTCTTCGGCGGCGATGGTCTCTCGCCGGATGCGGCTTTCGGCAAAGGCCACATCCTCGGGGATCGATTTGTCGAGGTGGTGACACACCATGAGCATATCCAGATGCTCTTCCAACGTGTTGACCGTGAAGGGCCGTGTGGGGTTGGTGGAGGAGGGCAGCACATGCTCTTCGCCGCAGATCTTGATGATATCCGGCGCATGGCCCCCGCCCGCGCCTTCGGTGTGGAAGGCGTGGATCGTGCGGCCCTTCATGGCTTTCACGGTATGTTCGACAAAGCCGCTTTCGTTCAGCGTGTCGGTGTGGATCATCACCTGGACGTCCATCGCATCGGCCACGCCAAGGCAGCAGTCGATGGCCGCCGGGGTGGTGCCCCAATCCTCATGCAGTTTCAGCGCGCAGGCGCCTGCGTTGATCTGCTCTTCCAACGCGGCGGGTTGCGAGGCATTGCCTTTCCCTGCAAAGGCGAGGTTCATCGGAAAGGCATCGGCGGCCTGCATCATGCGCCCGATATGCCAGCCGCCCGGCGTGCAGGTGGTGGCCAATGTGCCATGCGCAGGGCCAGTGCCGCCGCCGAGCATGGTGGTCAGCCCCGAATGCAGCGCGTCTTCGATCTGTTGCGGGCAGATGAAATGGATATGGCTATCAAACCCCCCGGCAGTGAGGATGCGCCCCTCGCCCGCGATCACCTCGGTCCCCGGTCCGATGATGATATCGACCCCCGGCTGGGTGTCGGGGTTGCCTGCCTTGCCGATCTTGGCGATGCGCCCGTCTTTCAGCCCGACATCGGCCTTGTAGATGCCGGTATGGTCAACGATCAGCGCATTGGTGATGACCGTGTCCACGGCCCCGCCCGCGCGGGTCACCTGCGACTGGCCCATGCCGTCGCGGATCACCTTGCCGCCGCCGAATTTGACCTCTTCGCCGTAGGCCCGGCCCTCGCCGGTGGTCAGGTCACGCTCGACTTCGATAATAAGGTCCGTATCGGCCAGCCGCACCCGGTCGCCCACCGTGGGGCCGAACATGGCGGCATAGTCACCGCGTTTGATCTGTGCAGGCATCAGAGGTCTCCCATCACCGCGCTGTTAAAGCCAAAGACCCGCCGCGCCCCGCCGATCGGGATGAGCGCGACCTCGCGCCGTTGACCGGGCTCGAAACGCACCGCAGTCCCCGCCGCGATGTCGAGGCGCAGGCCCCGCGCGGCGGCGCGGTCGAACTCAAGCGCGGGGTTGCTCTCGGCGAAATGGTAGTGGCTGCCGACCTGCACCGGGCGGTCGCCGGTATTGGCGACCATCAGCGTGATCGCCGTGCTGTCGGCATTGAGGGTCAACAGGCCCTCCGCCGGAATGATCTCTCCCGGGATCATGCTTGGCCTGTCTTCAGACGCCGCAGGACGAGGATCACCCCCGACAGCGGAAAGGCCGCGGCGGCGATCAGGTAGACGGCGAACGAACCGTCACCCTCTCCGCCGTGGCTGTGGGGGAGCGGCGCGCTATGGGCGAAGGCCGCCATGGCGAGCGACATAAGCGGCAGGGCAAGAAGGGGGGCAAAACGCGGCATGGGATATCCTATCTGATGGGGTTGTGCACGGTGACCAATTTGGTCCCGTCGGGAAAAGTGGCTTCGACCTGCACCTCGGGGATCATTTCGGCCACCCCCTCCATACAGTCGTCGCGGGTGATGACATGGGCACCGGCCTGCATCATATCGGCCACGCTGCGGCCATCCCGCGCGCCTTCGACAACGGTGTCGGTGATGAGCGCGATGGCCTCGGGGTGGTTCAGCTTGACCCCCCGCGCAAGGCGCTTGCGGGCGACCTCGGCAGCCATTGAAATCAGCAGTTTGTCTTTCTCTCGCGGGGTCAGTTGCACGTCAGGTCATCCATGATCGGGGAAGGGTGTCACCGCTCAACGTGCCCAAAATCGGGACGAGCGATTGGCGAAGGTCGAAACTATCTGCGGCGAGGATCCGGGCGACCAGCAGGTCAGGACCGATGAGACTGGCCCCGGCGCTGTCGGGCAATTGGGCGCGAAGCCGGGGCAGCCGCGCTTCGGCATCGGGGGCCACATAGATCAGCGTGGCAAGGGCACCGGCCCCGGCCGCGATGTGCGGCGCCCCCAGATGCGCGGTGACATCGCCGCTGAGCGTCATCGCGTCGTGAAAAAGCGGCTGGCCCGCGCGGTTGACCTCGATCCGGTCGCGGAAATGGGCATGACGCAGGGTTTCGCCCATAGCGGCGCGGCCAAAGACCAGCGGCTCCACCAGCAGGAGAGAGGCGTCTTGCGCCAGTTCGACCGTCAGATGCCGCCGCAGAGCGCATCCGTCGTAGAGAATGGTCTCTTGCGGCAGCCAATGCAGCGTCGCGCCGGAGTCGACGGTAAGGGTGTTGCGCAGGGCTGCCACTTGCCCCGGTTGCGCGCGATAGGCGCGTTCGGCGGCCTGCGTGGTGAGGCTGAGCGCCGCTTGCGCTTCGGCACGGGCCGTCAGAGCAAAACTATCGCCGCCGGTGATGCCGCCTGCGGAATTGATGACGATCGCTTGCAACAGCGCGGGGTCGGGGCGGGGGAAGAGCAGCTTCATCGCGCCCGACTGGCGCAATTCGCCGATTGTCGACCCGCCCCGCGCAGCCTTGGCCGAGACCATCGCAGCACCAATAGCGCGTGGCTGCACCGGGGTCGCTTGGGGGCTGTTTATGCTGCTGTCGATGAGAATGAGGAACGCTCCGCCCGGTAAAGTCTGATGATTTTTCAATCACCATAGAGACGGGGTAAAGTCATCGCCGAGGCGGTTCGGAGCCGCCTGCACGGCGGGTTTGCCTGAAAAATGGGCGGAAAATCGCGGTGCTGTCCGAAACTTGGGCATTCCGAGCATGGGGCGGCGGCCCCGGGGAGGGAGGGCCGCCGCTGTCGTCAAATTCCGATCACGGGCGCAGCATGACCTTGCCGCCACGGCCCGTGGTCAGCGCAGCTTTCATCGCCTCGGTCACCTCGGCCAGCGGGTAGATGCCGCCGGTGTCGAGGGGCAGTTGGCCCTTCGCGGCCAGTTGCACCAATTCGCCAATCAGGCGGCCCCGCGTCTCAGCCGCCATCTCGCCGCTGACGCGCGAGCCCCAGAAGCCTTTGACGGTGATGTGCTTCATGATCAATTCGCCCGAAGACATGGAGAGCGGCTGGCCCGTCGCCGTGCCGAAGACGATCAACTCTCCGTCCTTCCCCAGCAGTTCGACCAGTTGGCCGCCCAACTCGCCACCGACGGAATCGATGGCCGAGACCGCGCCCTCTTTGCCGATCAACTCACGCGCTTTGCTCTGCCAATCCGCATCTTCGGTGGAGAGGACATGTTCCGCGCCGGTGTCGCGCATCTCTTCGGCGGCGCCTTCGCGGCGGACGAGGTTCAGCAGGTTGACGCCGCGCGCCTTGGCCAGACCGACCATGATCTTGCCGACCGCGCCATTGGCGGCGGTTTGGATCAGCCAATCGCCTTCGCCGACCTTGAGGGTCTCCAAGAGGGACAGGGCGCTGAAGGGCATGGCAATCAACTGCGCGCCGGCTTCGTCCGAGATTGCCTCGGGCAGGGGCAGCAGGCCCGCGGCGGGGGCGGTGAAATACTCAGCCCAAGCGCCGTGGAACCCGGCAGCTGTGACGCGTTTGCCGATCAGAGCCTCATCAACGCCTTCGCCCACGGCCTCGACGATGCCAAGCGCTTCGGAGCCGCCGATGGCGCCGGGCAGTTCGGGCTTGTAGCCATAGTTGCCGCGCACGGTCCAAAGGTCGTGGTTGTGGATGGGCGAGAGCACCATGCGCAGCAGCGCTTCGCCTGCGGCGGGCGCGGGCTTGTCGGTTTCGCGGGTGGTCAGAACCTCGGCGGGCTCGCCGAATGTGTCGTGGATGGCAGCGAACATGCTGTTTCCTTTCAGGTTGGGAATTGGCCCCCGGTGGGGGAGAGTTGGGCAGAGGTTTCAGCGCGCGCCATGCGCAGGGGCGCATCGCTGCGTGCCAGTTTGGCCAGCACCGCAGCGCCGAGCCATTTGGCATAGAGCATGCGGGCTGTGGTCTCAGGGTCTTCGAGCACCCGGACGGTCCCATCCTCTGCGCCTTGGCGCAGCAATTGGGCAATTCGGGCGACCAGAGCATCGACACCCTGATCGAGCGTTTCGCGCATCGTTTCCGACAGGTCGGCGACTTCGGATCCGAGTTTCACCACCAAACAGGCGCTGGCGATCCCCGGGGCGCTGGATTGGTTGAGCCATGCATCCCAGAAACTGTCGAGCTTGTCGCCCGCCGTTCCCGGGGCCGCGATCAGCGCATCGACACGGTCGAGATAGGCCTCGACGTAATCGGCCAACATCGCGGTGCCAAAAGCCTCTTTCGACGCGAAGTAATAGTAGAAAGAGCCCTTGGGCACGCCGCTTTCGCTCAGAATGCGCGACAGGCCAACGCCAGAGAACCCGTGCCGCAGCACGAGGCTGCGCCCTATGTCCAAAATGCGTTGCCGCGTCTGATCTGATTTCTTTGCCTCTGTCATACCGGGGCACCTAAGGAATAATAGACCGGTCGTCTAGTGCGCTCGCGCGAATGTGATATAGCCAAGTTGAACGAGGCGCCAAACCAGAAAATAGCGAAAAAACCTATTCTTGCGCGATCATATATATTAGATTCCACACAACGGCCCGCAGGGTGTCAAAAGGGATGGAATGGAAAGATGGATCAAAAGATTGCTCTGATCACGGGGGCCGGAAGCGGGGTGGGCCTTGCCTGTGCGCAGCGTTTGGCGAAGGACGGTTTCACTCTCGTCCTGACGGGGCGGCGGCAGGATAAGATCGACGCGGCCTGCGCGGAGCTCGATGGGCAGGGGCATATCGCCGTGGCTGCCGATGTGGGGGTCGAGGCGGAGGTCGGCGCGCTTTTCGAGCGGGTGGAGACGACCTTTGGGCGGCTGGATCTACTGTTCAACAATGCCGGGCGCAATGGTCCGGCGGTTGAGGTGGACGGCTTAAGCGTGGCGGAGTGGAACGACATCGTCGCGACCAATCTGACCGGGTCATTCCTCTGCGCCCGCGCGGCTTTTGCCCTGATGAAACGGCAGAGCCCCAAGGGCGGGCGGATCATCAACAACGGCTCGATCAGCGCCCATGTGCCGCGCCCCCTGTCGGTGCCCTATACGGCGACGAAACACGCGATCACCGGGTTGACCCGCGCGCTGTCGCTCGACGGGCGGGCGCATGACATCGCCTGCGGACAGATCGACATCGGCAATGCGGCGAGCGAGATGACCGAGCGGATGGCGGATGGCATTCTGCAACCAAATGGCAGCCGCATGTCCGAGCCGCGCATGGATGTGAACGACGTGGCCGAAACGCTGTCTTACATGGCGAAGCTGTCGCTCGACTCCAACGCCATGTTCGTCACCGTGATGGCTACTAAAATGCCCTTCGCGGGGCGCGGTTAAGTGGTCAAAGCACCTTGCCCGGGTTCATCAAATGGCCCGGGTCGAGGGTGGCCTTGATCTGCGCCATCAACTCCAGCGCGACCGGATCCTTGTACCGGCGCAGCTCGGCGCGCTTGAAGGTGCCGATGCCATGTTCCGCCGAGAAAGAACCGCCCATCTGGTGCACGATATCATGCACGATCCGGTTGAAGGCCCCGTATTCGGCAAGGAACGCCGCATCCGCCATATCCACCGGGCGCGAGAGATTGAAATGCAGGTTGCCGTCGCCGAAATGGCCAAAGGGGCAGGGGCGCAGGCCGGGCATGTGATCCATACAGGCTTGGGTCGCCTCACGGATGAAATCCGCCACGCGCGACACCGGGACCGAAACGTCATGTTTAATCGACGCGCCTTCGGGTTTCTGCGCCTCTGACAGGTTCTCTCGCAGCGCCCAAAGCCCGTCTTTCTGCGCCTCCGATGCGCCGATCACGGCGTCGATGATCTCCTCCGCCTCGAAAGCCGCTTCCAATGCGGTTTCCAGCCGGGCGTCGAGGTCTGTCTGCGCGCCATTGCCGGTAAGTTCGATCAGGCAATAGGCGGGATGCGCCTCGGCCATCGGATCGCTACAGCCGGGCGCGTGGTCGATCACCATTTGCAGGCCCAGCCGGTCGATATACTCGAATGTCGAAAGCGTGTCGGCGGTCTGGCCGCGCATCCGCGCATAGAGGGCGAGCGCCGGATCGGGGCCGGGGCAGGCCACCAGCGCGGTGGCCCGGGCGGTGGGTTTGGGAAAGAGTTTGATCACCGCCGCCGTGATGATGCCAAGCGTGCCTTCGGCCCCGATGAACAGGTGTTTGAGGTCAAAGCCGGTGTTGTTTTTCCGCAGGCCGTTCAGGTCATTCAGCATCCGGCCATCTGGCAGCACCGCTTCGATCCCCAGCACGAGGTCACGGGTATTGCCATAGCGCAGCACCGCCGTCCCGCCTGCGTTGGTCGAAAGATTACCGCCGATCTGGCAGGAACCTTCGGAGGCAAGCGAGAGCGGGAAGAGCGCGTCGACCTCATCCGCTGCCGCTTGGATATTGGCAAGGATGCAACCCGCCTCGACCGTCATCGTGGCATTGGTCGGATCGACCGTGCGGATACGGTTCAGCCGGTCGGTCGTGAGGATAATGCCGCCATCGGGCACACCGCCCCCCGCAAGGCCGGTGTTGCCGCCCTGCGGTGTGACCGGCACCTCAGCGGCATGGCACAGACGCATGCAGGCCGCGACCTCTTCGGTTGAGCCGGGGCGGATCAGCGCCAGCGCTGTGCCGCGCCGCAGCCCACGGTCTTCGATCAGCCGCGCGTCGAAATCCTTGGCGTCGGTCACCACATGGGCAGGGCCGATGGCATCGCGCAGCGCATCAAGCAAGGCGGCGTGGTCTTGCGCGTCCGTATCATCTGCGCGGCGCGGCGCGGTCAGGGTCGTCATCTCGGTCATCCTTCAGCGCTGGTCGGCGTCGACTTTTTTCTGGGCCGCCGCGCGCAGCTTGCTGATCGTGGTGCGGGTCGAGATCTGCTCGGGGTCGGTCACCAGTTCGATCAGCGCCGGACGGCCACTCTCGCGGGCGCGGGTGAAGGCGGCGGCGAAATCCTCGGTCTTGGTCACCCGTTCGGCATGGGCGCCCAGACCTTCGGCCATCTTCACGAAGTCTTGGTTCTGCAAGGTGGTGCCCGAGATCCGTTCGGGGTGGTCGCGTTCCTGATGCATGCGGATGGTGCCGTAGATGCCGTTGTTGAACAGCAGCACGATGGGCCGCCCGCCATATTGCGCGGCGGTGGCGAGTTCATTGCCGCTCATCATAAAGCCACCGTCGCCGACGAAGGAGAGCGTCAGACGCTCCGGCTCCGCGATCGAGGCCGCGACGGCGGCGGGCACGGAATAGCCCATCGCACCACAGGTCGAGCCGACAATCCGCCCCGGACGGCCAAAGCGTAGGAAACGCTGCGCCCAGCCAGTGTGGTTGCCCGCGTCGAGCGTGACCACCACGTCGTCGGGCAGCTCATCGCGCAGTTGCGCAAGGGCCACCCCCATGTCGAGGTCCCATTCCCCGCCATTGGGTGCTTCGGTATCGGTGAGGTAATCGGCATGCAGCTTGTCGCACCAATCGCCCCATGCCTCTGCCCGGCCCAGATCGACGCCGTCCAAGGCAGCGGCCACAGCGACGGGCGCCGCCGCGATGCCTAAATCCGGCGAATAGACGCGGCCAATCTCATCCGCCTCCGGATAGAGATGCACCAGACGGGTCTCGGGGTTGGGCGATTGCATGGTTGTATAAGTCTTGGTCGTCATCTCGCCCAAACGCGCGCCGATCACGATGAGCAAATCCGCCTCGCGTTGATGCGCGTAGAGGCTGGGCGCGGTGGAGGTGCCGAAATCGCCTGCGTAGACGAGCGAGAGGTTGTTCACGATGTCCTGCCGCCGGAAAGAGGTGGTGACGGGGATCTTGTTGGCCTCGGCAAAGCGGGTGATGGCCGCCGCACTCTCATCCGACCAGCCGGAACCGCCGAGCAGCAGCAGGGGCCGTTCGGCCTGCGCGATCTCGGTCTTGAGCATATCGAGGCTATCGGGCGACAGCCCCGCATGGGTGGCCGTATAGGGCCGCGCATCGGCCACGGAAACCACCTCGGTCAGCATGTCTTCGGGCAGGGAGATCACCACCGGGCCGGGGCGGCCCGAGGTCGCCACGCGGAAGGCGCGGGCCATATATTCCGGCACCCGCGCCGGGTCGTCGATCTGGGTGGCCCATTTGGCGATGGGGCCGAACATGGCGCGGTAGTCGACTTCCTGAAAGGCTTCGCGGTCGGTGGTGTCGCGCGCGATCTGGCCCACGAGCAGGATCATCGGCGTGCTGTCTTGCTGCGCGATATGCACCCCGATGGCCGCGTGGCAGGCGCCGGGGCCGCGGGTGACCATACAGATGCCGGGCTTGCCGGTGAGCTTGCCATAGGTCTCGGCCATATTTGCGGCTCCGGCTTCGTGCCGCGCGTTGATCAGGTTGAAACGGTCCTGCACGTCATGCAGCGCGTCCAGCACCTCAAGGTAGCTTTCGCCGGGCACGCAATAGGCGGTGTCGGCGCCGTGGATCAAAAGCTGATCCACAAGGACCTGTCCGCCGGTCCGCGCCTTGAGGGAAGTTTTTTGCAGCATGGAGAAGGCTCCGTTTCGTTCGTTCTAAGATTTAAGTATGTGTGGCCGCTTGGCTTTTCGGGTTGGGGTTCCTGGCCTTTTGGAAGGCCAGGATAACGCCCGCGATGATCAGCCCCGAGGCGGTGAGCCGCAGATCGGGATAGATCAGCAAGAGCGACGCCGCGAAAAGCACCACCGACAGCACATTCGACAGTTGGCCAAAGTAGTAGCGTTGCAGGGCGGCGGCCAGCAGGATGACGCCAATGGTAGCCTGCAACAGGACCAAGGTGATCTGGGTGGCCGAGCCCTGCATCAGGATCGCCGGTTCATAGACGAACATGAAGGGCACGATAAAGCCGGTCGCCCCGAGTTTCACCGCGGCCCAGCTCGCCTCGACGATCTTGGCGTGCGACAGGGTGTTGGCCGCATAGACCGCCATGGCCACGGGGGGTGTGATGGCCGACAGGATGGCGAAGTAGAACACGAAGAGATGCGCCGCTTCGACCTGCACGCCCAGTTTCACCAGTGCCGGCACCAGCAGGGCGACCTGCACGATATAGGCCGGAGTGGTCGGCATCCCCATGCCAAGGATGATGCCCGCGATCATCGACAGGAAGAGCGCGATGACCAGCGTGTCTTGGGCCGCTTCGATCACGAAGTTCGAGAAGGTCAGGCCAAGGCCGGTGATGTCGATCACGCCGACGACGATGCCCGCACAGGCACAGGCCGCGGCAATCGCCAGCACGTTACGCGCGCCGCCTTCGAGCGCTTCAAGGATGTTGTCGACGGTGACGTAATGCCGTGTCGTCTTGCGCAGCGCCGCCACGGGCACGACTGACACGATACCGCAAAGCGCCGCATAGGGGGCCGAATAGCCCAGCATCAGCACGCCCACGATGATCGCCAGCGGCAGGAACAGGTGGCCCCGCTCGACAAGGACGGTTTTCAGCGGCACTTGATCCTCTTTCGGGACCGACCCGATGCCCTTGCGCTTGGCCTCGAAGTGGACCGCGGCGAAGAGGGCGACATAGAACAGGATCGCGGGCGCCAGCGCGTATTTCGCGACCGTCAGGTAGCCCACGCCGAGGTATTCCGCCATGACGAAGGCCGCAGCCCCCATGACGGGCGGCATGATCTGCCCCCCGGTCGAGGCCACGGCCTCGACTGCGCCGGAGAAAGCGGGTTTGAAGCCCATGCGTTTCATCAGCGGGATAGAGAAGGTGCCGGTCGTCATCACATTGGCCACGGCAGAGCCGGACACCGACCCGAAGAGGCCCGAGGTCACACAGGCCACCTTGGCCGGACCGCCGACCTGACGCCCGGTAAGCGCCACCGCGAAATCCATGAAGAGCTGGCCCACGCCCATCCGCTCGACCAAGGAACCGAAGAGGATGAAAAGCACCATATAGGTCGCGGAAACCGCGATCGGGATGCCGAAGATGCCTTCGGGCGTCATGAACAACTGTTCAAGGATCACCGAGGGCAGGGTCGAGGTGAAGGCGAGGCCGTAGCCGAGAAACAGCAGCGCCGTGATCGGCAGCATCGGCCCCAGCATCCGGCGCGTGGCCTCCAGCAGCAGGACGACCAGCGTGATCCCCACCACGATATCCATCGGCATCAGCGGATCGACGTAGAGAAAGCGCTGCGTGATGTAATTAAGGTTGAATGAGGGATAGAGCGCCGCGCCCGAGGCGATCAGCCCGAGCACCACGTCATACCAGCGCGGCACATCATTGCGCAGCCCCTTGCGGTTGACGGTCAGGAAGATCAGCAAAAGCGCCAAAGCGACGTGCACGCCGCGCATGATATAGGGGTTGGGCGGGCCGACGAAGGCGACGTAGAGATGCCACACAGCCATGCCGACCAGGATCAGCCTTGCTATGCGGGTAATCAGGGGCATCTTATCCAGAAGGATCGACAGTTGCATGGGGGTTCTCGCGTCTAGAGTGGAAGGCAGCCCTCGCGCGGCGGCGCGGGTGATGCGCGGGCGGCGGGGCCTATGGGGATGTGGGCCGGGCGGAGCGCAGGGCTCCGGCCGACCCGTTTCGCGTCAGGGGTGGATTACATCCCCGAGACGCCACGCTCTGCGTAGAACTCTTTCGCGGCGGGGTGGAAGGGCACGCCGATGTCGGTGGCCATTTCCTCTACCGTCAGGTTCGCCATAGATTTGCTGATTGCGGCGAAGCTGTCGTTGTTGTCGGCAATCGCGGCGAGCACGGATTTGACGATCTCACCGTCATAGTCGCAGGGCGCGACCATATGGGTGTCATAGCTGATCGCGTGCACGGTTTCATCGAAACCGGGGTAGGCGCCCGCCTTGACTTCGCGGCGCTGGAAGGCGGCGTTTTTGTCTTTGAAGTGGGCAAAGGTCTCTTCATCCACGTCGATCAGGCGGATTTTGCGCGAGGAGGCCAGATCCATGACCGAGCCGGTTGGCAGGGACGACCCCAGTGTGAAGAAATCGGCCTGACCGTCTTTCATCTGCGAAGCAGAGTCGGAATAGGACGTGTTGGCGACGCTGTCGAGGTCGTCAAAGGTCATGTCCGCAGTCGACAAAAGCTCGCGCGTCAGGAATTCGCCGGTGTTGCCAAGCTGCTGTGTGGTCAGGCGTTTGCCCTTCATGTCGGCAATGGTCTTGATGCCGGAATCTTCAAGCGCGACGATCTGGAAATACTGCGGATAAAGAATGCCAAGGTTACAGACATTGGTTGTGGCCTTGCGGAACGGCTCTTTGCCCGACAGGCTGTCCACGGTCGAGATCGAGTTGGCGAAGGCGATGCCGAAGCGGCCCGCATCCACGCCGACCACATTCGACACGCCCGCGCCCGGCGTGACGGTGATGTCCATATCGGGGTTCTCACGCTCCACAATCGCCTTGATCGCGCCGCCCACGGGATACCACGACCCGCCCTGCTGGCCGGTCGCCATGACAAAGCTCTGCGCATGGGCGGCGGCGCCTGCGACGGCGAAAAGGATGGTGGCCGCTGTGGTGCGGCGGATCGATTTGAAGAACGGTGACATAGAAACTCCTCCCGAGTTTTGACTGTGTGCCGGCAGCTACTGGATGGGTTCCGGGCTCCCCCCTGACATCCTCTTGCCGTGATCCGCAGACTGCGGGGGAATCTCTAGCCTGTCAATTAAAAATACAAATTTATGGGGATTTCCTCTTACTTGTAATGTTGTATTCTGCTTGTAACGTAACGGTAGGCCCTACCTTCTGATTATTGACAGCTTGTCATACAGGTGGTCCAATCGGCGAAAGGAAGTTGTTATTATGGCTGCAAATCTTCAGGCGACCGCGCCCCTCGTCGATGGTGCCACGCTGAGCGATCAAGTGACCGAGGTACTGCGCCACAACGTGGTGAATGGCGTGTGGAACGTGGGCGATGTGCTGCCCTCCGAAACCACACTAGCGAGCGATTTCGACGTGAGCCGCACGGTGATCCGCGAAGCAGTGTCGCGTCTCAAGGCCGAAGGCATGTTGTCGAGCCGTCAGGGCCGGGGGGCTTTCGTCGCCAGCGACAGGCCCCGTCAGGGCTTTGCCATCCCTGAGCGCGATATGGAAAGCCAGCGCAAGCTTGAGCAGATCCTAGAGCTGCGCATGGGGCTTGAAATCGAAGCCGCTGCCATCGCCGCCGCCCGCGCCACCCCCGAGGCCCGCGCCGAGATCGAGCGTGCCGCTGCGACCTATGATGAAAGCAACCAGATCGGCGGTCCTGCGGTCGCGGCGGGGGTCAGTGCCGACCTCGGCTTTCACCGCGCGGTCTGCGAGGCGACGGGCAACAGCTATTATCTCAGTCTGTTTAACTATCTTGTTGCCAGCCTGCGCGAGACGATGCTGGCCGGACGGTTGCAGGCGTTGAAGCGCGGGGGCGAAAGTCGAGATGCGATACAGGAGCACTACGACATCGCCGCCTCTATCGCCGAGGGTGACGCGGAACGCGCCCGCCAGCGGATGCGCGACCACCTCCAGATGTCGAGCGGGCGGCTTTTGGCACAGCTCAAGACCGAGGACGAGCTGGCAGAGTGACCGTTCCTGCCGCCCTCCATGCCGCCCTTGCGCGGCCCAGCTCCCTGACCATCGCGCTCAGCGGGGGGATCGACAGCCTGACGCTCTCGGCTGCCGCGGCCAAGGTGCGCGGCGCGGCGGGCGTGACGCTTTGCCATGCGGTCTCACCCGCCGTTCCGGCGGCGGCGACCGCGCGGGTGAAGGATTTCGCCACCACTTGGGGCCTGCCGCTGAAGCTGGTCGACGCGGGGGAGTTCGCCGATCCCGCCTATCGCGCCAACCCGGTCAATCGCTGTTATTTCTGCAAGTCGAACCTCTATGGCACTTTGGCGCGCATGGGGCCGCTGGTGGCGGCGGGCACCAATACCGATGATCTGTCGGACTACCGTCCCGGCCTGCAAGCGGCGGCGGAGCACGGCGTGTTGCACCCTTTCGTCGAGGCGCAGATGTCCAAGTCGGATGTGCGGACCTTGGCCCGCGCGCTCGGGCTGGGGGAACTGGCGGAACTGCCAGCCGCCCCCTGTTTGGCCAGCCGGATCGAGACCGGTCTGCGGGTGGAGCCTGCGGATCTGGCGGTGATCGACCGGGTAGAGACCCTGCTGCGTGAGGTCATGGGCAATATCACCCTGCGCTGTCGACGCCTGCGCGAGGGCTGGGTGGTCGAGCTTGATGCGCTTGTCTATGAAGACCTCTCCGCCCAGAAACGTGCAGCGATATTGACGCAGGTTCGGCAGGCCACGGATGACGGGCGCGCGGTCGATCTGCGGGCCTATTCAAGAGGAAGTGCATTTGTCCATCACTAAGACCGGCCCCGACGGGCATCCAGACGTGACCTTTGACCGGGGCCGCGGGGGGCGTATCGGCATCGAAGAGGCCGTGCTTTGTGAGCATAAATCCGTGGCGCAGATCGCCGCCATCATCGGCGATGCAGCGGCAGAGGAGCGGCGGCTGTTGCTGACCCGGCTGACGGCAGAGCAGTTTGCCGCCCTGCCCGCCGACGCGGCGCAACGGGTCGATTACTGCACGGCCTCGCGCACCGCCATTTTGGGAGAGATCGGGCCCTTGGCCAGCACCCCGCGCATCGCTCTCGTCAGTGCGGGCACCTCTGATTATGCCCCCATGGCCGAGGCGCGGCGCACGCTGGCCTATGGCGGGATGGCGGCGACCGAGGTTTCGGACGTGGGCGTCGCCGGGCTGTGGCGTCTGCTCGCGCGGGAAGAGTTGCTGCGCGATATGGATGTGGTGATCGTCTTTGCCGGGATGGACGCGGCGCTGCCCTCGGTCGTGGCCGGGCTGGTGCCGGGGGTGGTCATTGGTGTGCCGACCTCGGTGGGCTATGGTGTCGCCCGCGGCGGGAGGGTCGCGCTCGATTCGATACTCGCCAGCTGCGCGCCGGGGGTGACGGTGGTGAACATCGACAACGGCTATGGGGCTGCAACATCGGCGTTGCGGTTGGCCAATATGATGCGCCGCGCCGCGGCGGGAGGGTAGCCGGTGACAGCACCGAAATTGAAGATCAAGAAGCGCCAGACTTTGGCCGACCAGCTCTACGGGCAGGTCCTTGAGCAGATCGTGTCGAACAAGCTGGTGCAGGGGGAAAAGCTGCCGTCGGAGAACCAGATCGCCACCGCCTTTGGCGTGTCGCGCCCCGTGGTGCGTGAGGCGTTGCGCAAGCTGCAAGAGGACGGTCTGGTCGAAGCGCGGCGCGGCGTGGGCACTTTCGTGCGGCGGCGGCCTTCGGAAAAGTTGATCGAATATGCCACGGCGGGATCCGTCGCCGGGCTGATGCGCGCGATGGAGGCGCGGATCACGATCGAAAAGGCCACCGCCCGCATGGCCGCGCAGCGTGCCAGCCCCAAAGACATCGCCAGGATCGAGGCAGCCTTGCAGACGCTGGAGGCATCGATGCAGGCGCGCGATCCGTCCTTTGATGCCGACTACCAATTCCACCGCGCCATCGCGGCGGCTTCGGGCAATGAGGTCTTCGTGCAGATGCTCGACTGCGCCCGCGGTTCGATCGAACAGGGGATCGACGTGGCGCAAAAGCTGACCCGCCAAGGATCTCAGGCGCGGATCGACGTGGTGATCAGCGAACATCGGGAAATTCTCGAAGCGATCCGCGCGGGCGACAG
Source organism: Sulfitobacter sp. 1A13679 (assembly GCF_043557115.1). Lineage (NCBI taxonomy): Bacteria > Pseudomonadati > Pseudomonadota > Alphaproteobacteria > Rhodobacterales > Roseobacteraceae > Sulfitobacter > Sulfitobacter sp. 1A13679. The sequence goes on along the minus strand of NZ_JBIFFO010000006.1, from coordinate 138,397 downwards.
CGAAGTCGCGGGCGTGTCGATGGCCTATCACCTTTTGCAGGCGCGGGCCCGGATCACCGACCACGCCGGTATCGCATGACCCAAGCAAGCAGAAAGACCACCCCATGATCTACGACCACCGCACCTATTGCTGCCGCCCCGGCACGATCAAGAAACACCTCGCGCTTTATGCCGAATTCGGCTTTCCGGCGCAGCGCCGCATCCTGGGCGAGCCGGTGATCTATGCGCAGGTCGAGACGGGGGACGTGAATTCCTTCGTGCATATCTGGGCCTATAAGGACGTCGCCGACCGTGCCGCCCGTCGGGCGCAGATGGCGGCGGATCCTGAGTGGCAGGCCTATCTCAAGAAAAGCGCCGAGGCGGGGTATTTGGTGAGCCAGACCAATAAGATCCTGATGCCCGTGCCGCTAGAGGGTTAAGCCGCGCCCCGGCCTGAGAGGTCAGGCCGGGGCAGCCTTCAGGTCACGAGGCAGGCCTCGTCGATGCCGCGCCCTTCGTGGAAGGCGCGGATGTTGCCCGCCCAATGGCCGACCATGCGCTTGAGGTTGTCCTCACTATGGCCGCCGATATGCGGCAGCGGCAGAACATTATCGAGACGCAGCAGCGGGTTGTCCGGCTCCACCGGTTCTTGGGTAAAGACATCCAATGCCGCCCCGGCGATGCGCTTGTGGGTCAACGTGTCGATCAGGGCCGCCTCGTCGATCAGCCCGCCGCGCCCGGTGTTCACCAAAAGCGCATCCGATTTCATCCGCGCCAGTTCATCCGCCCCGATGGTGTGGTGTGACGCATCGGTCAGCGGCATATGCAGGCTGACGATATCGCAGGTCTCAAGGATCTCATCGCGTTCGGCATAGCGTGCGCTGGTGCCTTCAGCTTCCCCCGAGCGGCGGTAGTAGAGCACCTCGCAGTCAAAGCCCGTCAGCCGTTTCGCGACAAGCTGCCCGATGGCGCCAAAGCCGATCAGCCCGACCTTCTGACTGCTGAGATCCCGCGCCCCGGGGACGATCTCGGGCACGATCCATTTGCCCGCGCGGGTGTTGTTGTAATGCAGCGGGATGCGGCGCAGCGCGGCGATCATCATGCCGATGGTCAGATCGGCGATGGTGGGCGCGTTGACCCCGGGGCTGCGCGCGACCGGCACACCCATCTCGCGCGCGACATCCAAGGGGATTTTGTCATACCCGGTGCCCCATTGATGCACGAGGCGCACGCTATCTGCCCCCCGCAAGACCTCGGCCGGAAGCCCCCGCCCGCGTGGGACGATATAGGCCGCCCCCTTTACCGCTTCGGCAAAGTCCGCTTCCGAGAAGGAGGCCGCAAAGCGCAGGTCGAGCCCTTCGGCATAGCCGCGCACCTTGTCTTGCATGTCCTGCGGCATCGCGTCGAGCACGGCGACGGGGCCGATCAACCCGCCGCTCATGCCGAAGCCCCGCGCAGGTCTTCGGGCAATAGCGCCTCGGGCAGGTTTTGGTAGGACACGGGTCGCAGGAAGCGGCGGATCGCCATGGTGCCGACGGAAGTCGCGCCGAAGTTGGTGGAGGCCGGGTAGGGGCCGCCATGCACCATGGCGTCACAAACCTCGACCCCGGTGGGGAAACCGTTCACCAGCACCCGGCCCGCCTTGCGCTCAAGGATGGGCATCAGCGCCTTGGCGGCGTCGGTGTCGCCTTCGTCCATCTGGACCGTCGCGGTCAATTGCCCCTCGAACCCTTTGGCAAGCTCTTGCATCTCATCGCCCGAGGACACCCGCAGCACCAGACCCAAGGGGCCGAAAACCTCTTCCCCAAGGGCGTGGTCTTGCAGGTAGGTATCGGCGTCGGTTTCAAACAGGTTCGGCTGGGCGGCGCGGCCTTCGCTGTCGTTGCTGACCAGCGCGCGGACGGCATTACGCCCGGTGAAGCGTTCCTTGCCGTCGCGGTAGGCTTGGGCGATGCCATCGGTCAGCATGACCTGCGGGCCGACCAGCTCAAGCGCCTCTTTCGCGGCGGCGACGAATGCGTCGCCTTCGGCCCCTTTGGCCACGACCGCGATGCCGGGGTTGGTGCAGAACTGCCCCGCGCCCATGGTCAGCGAGCCGGCCCAGCCTGCGCCGATTTCTGCGCCGCGGTTTCGGGTGGCCTCGGCCAGAACGAACATAGGGTTCACCGACCCCAATTCGCCAAAGAAAGGGATTGGTTCGGGGCGTTGAGCGCAGAGATCGAACAGCGCGCGGCCCCCACCGAGGGAGCCTGTGAATCCGACGGCCTTGATCAGCGGGTGCTGTACCAGTGTTTGGCCCACTTCGCGGCTGTTGGCATGGATTAGGGAAAAGACACCGGGGTGGACGCCGCATTTCTGGATCGCGGCATGGATCGCTTCGGCGACGATCTCACCGGTGCCGGGGTGGGCAGAGTGGCCCTTGACCACGACCGGGCAGCCCGCCGCGAGCGCCGCGGCGGTGTCGCCGCCCGCGGTGGAGAAGGCCAGCGGGAAGTTCGACGCGCCGAAGACCGCGACCGGCCCGATGGGGCGCTGGATCATGCGGATATCCGGACGCGGCATCGGCTGGCGTTCGGGCAGGGCGCCGTCGACGCGCCGGTCCAGATGCGCGCCTTTGCGGATGTGATCTGCAAAGAGGCGAAGCTGCCCGGTTGTCCGCCCACGCTCGCCCTGAAGGCGGGCTTCGGGCAGGCCGGATTCGCGGGTGCCGATTTCGGTAATGATCTCGGCGCGGGCCTCCATCTCATCCGCGATGGTGTCGAGGAAGGCGGCGCGGGTCTCGCGGTTGGCATAGGCGTAGGACCAAAAGGCCTCCTCCGCCGCTTGGCAGGCACGGTCGACATGGGCCGGGGTGCCGCTTTGGAATTGGTCGCTTTCGCCGGTGGCGGGGGAATTGGCGAAGGTCTCTCCGCCGCCGACCCATTCGCCGGCGATCAGATGCTTGCCGTGGGGGTGAAATCTCTTGCTGTCCGCGGTCATGATCAATCCTTATGGGTTTGCTGTGTCAATGTGGGGGAGGGCTGCGCCATGGTCTGCACCAGCGCATCCATCTGCCGCGTGAGCAGCCAAGCGTCGCCCGCGATGGCGACGAATTCGATACCCTCATCAAAGTACCGTTGCGCAAGATCGGCACCATAGCCGAGGATGCCCGCAGGCAGCCCGGCGGCATGGATGGCCTCGACCGCCTCGCGGATCTTCTCTTGAACATCGGGGTGCATCGGGTTGCCGGTATGGCCCATCGCGGAGGAGAGATCCCCCGGCCCGATAAAGATCGCATCGACCCCCGGCACGCCGGCAATGGCGGGGATTTCGGCCACCGCTTCGGGGGTTTCGACCTGCACGATCACGCATTGCGCCTCTGCATAGGTGCTGAGGTAATCGGTTTGCCGCGCGTAATCATTGGCGCGGATCGTGGCCGAGATGCCGCGCAGCCCTTCGGGCGGGTAGCGAGTCCATGATACGGCTTGGCGGGCGGCCTCGGCGGTTTGGATCATCGGGAACATCAGGTTGCGCACGCCGATATCCAGCAGCCGTTTGGTCATCGTCTGATCGGAAGAGGGCATCCGCACGATCATCTGCGCATCGGGATTGGCACCGCCTGCCGCGCGCAGATGGTCGGTAATTTGGCTCAGGTCGTTCGGCGCATGTTCCATATCCAACAACAGCCAGTCGATGCCGCTGCCCGCCGCGATCTCGGTCACCGTAGGAGAGCAGAGCGAGAGCCAAAAGCCCGACAGGCGGCTGCCGGGGCGGAGCGTTTGTTTCAGTGGTTTTCCCGACATTTTCGCGGCTCCTCCCTCAAATGGTATCGACAATTGGGGTGATACGGTAATATATCAGTTCGAGCAAGATGTGTTTTCCAACCTTTTTGTGATGATGTTTTAGCAGGCGAGGAATCCATGACCGAGACCAAGAAAACCGCCGATCAGCTGCGCAGCGCGCGCTGGTTCGCCCCCGACGATCTGCGCAGCTTTGGCCATCGGTCGCGCATGATGCAGATGGGTCTGGGCCCCGAGGATTGGGAGGGCCGCCCGGTGATCGGCATCCTGAACACTTGGTCCGAGATGAACCCCTGCCACCTTCATTTCCGCGACCGCGCGGAGGACGTGAAGAAGGGAATCGCGCAGGCCGGCGGGCTGGGGCTGGAGATTCCGACGATCTCGATCGACGAGAGCTTCACCAAGCCGACTTCGATGCTCTACCGCAATATGATCGCGATGGAGACCGAAGAGACGATCCGCTCGCACCCGCTTGACGGTGTGGTGCTCATGGGCGGCTGTGACAAATCCACGCCCGGTCTGACCATGGGGGCGATCAGCGCAGGCGTGCCGTTCATCTTCTTGCCCGCGGGGCCGATGCTGCGGGGCAATTACGCGGGCCGGGCGCTTGGCTCTGGCTCGGACGCCTGGAAGTTCTGGGACGAACGCCGCGCGGGCACGATCTCGGCTGAGGAATGGGTCGGCGTCGAAGGCGGCATTGCGCGGTCCTACGGGCATTGCATGACGATGGGCACCGCCTCCACCATGACGGCGATTGCCGAGGCGATGGGGCTGACCCTGCCGGGGGCGACCTCGATCCCCGCTGCGGATGCGGGGCACAAACGGATGAGCGCCTCTTGCGGGCGGCGCATTGTCGATATGGTTTGGGAAGACCTGACGCCGGACAAGATCATCACCCCCGCCGCCGTGCAAAACGCGGCGACGGTGGCGATGGCGACGGGCTGTTCGACCAATGCGGTGGTGCATCTCTTGGCCATGGCGCGCCGGGCCGGGGTGGCGCTGGAGTTGAGCGATCTCGACGCTCTGGGCCGCATCACGCCGCTGATCGCCAATATCCGCCCCTTGGGTAGCAGCGAATATCTGATGGAGGATTTCTATTTCGCGGGCGGGCTGCGGGCGCTGATGGACCAGTTGGGCGACAAGCTTGACCGGTCGGCCATCACCTGCACCGGCAAACCGCTGGGGGCGGGGATCGCGAATGCGCCTGTCTATAATGACGACGTGATCCGGCCCCTGTCGAACCCGGTCTATAAAGAAGGCTCGCTTGCCGTGCTCAAAGGCAACCTTTGCCCCAATGGCGCGGTGATCAAACCGGCGGCCTGCGATCCGAAGTTCCACCATCACGAAGGCCCGGCGCTGGTCTTTGACAGCTACCCCGAGATGAAGGCCGCCATCGACGACGAGAACCTCGACGTCACGCCCGACCATGTGCTGGTGCTGCGCAACGCAGGACCGCAGGGCGGGCCGGGGATGCCGGAATGGGGGATGCTGCCGATGCCCAAGGCGCTTCTGAAACAGGGGCACCGCGACATGCTGCGGATCTCGGATGCGCGGATGTCGGGCACCTCTTACGGCGCTTGCATCCTGCATGTCGCGCCGGAGTCTTTCGTGGGCGGGCCGCTGGCGCTGCTGAAGACGGGGGACATGGTGCGCATGGATCTTGAGGCGCGCACCCTCGACATGCTGGTGGATGAGGACGAACTCGCCGCCCGCCGCGCTGCGTGGAAAGCGCCCGAGCCGCGGTTCGAGCGGGGTTGGGGCTATATGTTCCAGCGCCATGTGGGGCAGGCCGATCAGGGCTGCGACTTCGACTACCTCACCGCGGCCTTCGGCCAAGCGGCGGGCGAGCCGGATATCTTCTGAGAGGGGCTGGCAATGACACATGATCTATCGAAAGCGCTTACCGGCATCTCGGGCATTCTCGTGACGCCCTATGACGCGGGCGGAGAGATCGCGCCGCGCAAGCTGGCGCCGATCATTGACCGCGCGCTTGCCGCCGGGGTGCATATCCCGGTGGTGAACGGCAATACCGGCGAATATTACGCGCTGACCAATGATGAGGCCTGCACCATGGTGCGCGAGGTGGCGCAGATGGTCGATGGCCGCGCGCCGCTGCTTGCGGGGGTCGGGCGCGGCATTCGCGATGCCTGTGCGCTGGCCAAGGCAAGCGCCGAGGCGGGGGCGGATGCGCTGATGATCCACCAACCGCCCGATCCCTTCGTCTCCCCCCGCGGTACGGTCGATTATGTGCGCGCGGTGCGGGATGCCTCGGGCGGGCTGCCGGTGATGCTGTACCTGCGCAATGACGCGATGGGGCCCGAGGGCATCGCGCGGCTGTGCGAGGTCGACGGGGTGAAGGGCGTCAAATGGGCCACGCCGAACCCCTTGAACCTTGCCCGCGCGATCGAAGCGGCGCCGAAAGACATCGTCTGGGTCGGCGGTCTGGCCGAGGTCTGGGCGCCGCCGCTCTATGCCGTGGGGGCGCGGGGCTTCACCTCGGGCCTAATCAACGTCTGGCCCGAGCGCTCGGTCGCCATCCACGCGGCACTCGACGCAGGCGACTACGGCGAAGCGAACCGCCTCATCGCCGGGATGCGCGCCTTTGAGGACATCCGCGCGGAAGAGCATAACGGCACCAATGTCACCGGCGTCAAAGCGGCTCTCATGGCCATCGGACAGGATTGCGGCCCCACGCGCCCGCCTTCCGCATGGCCGCTGACGGAACAGCAGCAGGCGGTGCTGGATCAATTCGTGAAAGACAATCAACTGAAGGGAGAGGCGGCATGAGCCCCGAACTACGCGAGAAACTCCAAGCGGTCTCGGTCGCGACTTTGGCGACGGCGCTGTACAAGCGCGGGCTGCGCAATCAGGTGGTACAGGGCGTCGGCCCGGTTACCGCCAAGGGGCGCAACATGGTCGGCCCCGCCTTTACCCTGCGCTATATGCCCGCCCGCGAAGACCGCAACCAACTGGTCGAATTCCGCAATCCCGAGCATCCGCAGCGCGTCGCGATCGAGACCTGCCCCGAGGGCCATGTGCTGGTGATGGACAGCCGCAAGGATGCTCGGGCCGCCAGTGCCGGTGACATCCTGATCACACGGCTGATGATGCGCGGCGCGGCGGGTGTGGTGACCGACGGGGGCCTGCGCGATGCGGCGACCATCGGCGCGCTTGAGATCCCCGCCTATCACGCGCGCCCCTCCAGCCCCACGAACCTGACGCTGCATGAGGCGATTGAAATCAACTGCCCCGTGGGCTGCGGCGATGCCCCGGTCTTTCCCGGTGATATCGTGGTGGGCGACGACGACTGCGTGATCATCATCCCCGCGGATATCGCCGAAGAGGTGGCCGAAGAGGCCGTCGAGATGACCGCCTATGAGGATTTCGTGGTGGAGCAGGTCAAGGATGGCGCCGGGATCATCGGGCTCTACCCCGGCACCAAGCAAGAGAACCTTGATAAGTTCGCCGCGTGGCGCAAGGCCAACAACCGCTGAGTTAGGGCTTTTCCGGGGTGAAATACTCCGGGAAAGCCGCCCGTTTCTCGGTCATCCGGTCGACAGTGCGTTGTAGGTGCTGGCGCAGCGCCTCCATCGCCGCGGGCGCATCGCCCGCTTCGATCCCGTCGAGGATGCGGCTGTGGCCGCCGATCACGTCCTTGTTGTTCAGAATGCGTCCCGCCTCGTCAATGTCGTCCAGATGCAGGCGGCGCAGGCGTTCCAAATGGCCCGCATGGCTGCGCATGATGCGCTGGCTCTGCACATGACCCGCCGCCACGAAGAGGGTCTGGTGAAACACCTCGTCCAACTCCTGAAAAGTCGGCACATCGCCGGGTTGGTCCGAGATGCTGCTTTGCAAGGCGACGATGCTGCGCAGTCGGGTGAGGGCTTCGGGCGCGATCTCATCGGCCAAACGGCGCACGACTTCGGTCTCAAGCGCGATGCGCATGAACTGCGCCTCGCGGATTGCCGACATGTCGATCGGTGTGACAAGCGTGCGCGATTGCGGGTAGATCTTGACCAGCCCTTCTTTGGCCAGCTGTTGCAGCGCATCGCGCAGCGGCGTCAGGCTGACGCCATGGGTCTCGGCCAGTTCGGCACGCAACAGCGGTGTGCCGGGCGGCAGGTCGAGCCTTACGATCTGATCGCGCAGCGTGGCGTAAACCCCGCGCCCCGTCGGCCCGCCCTCAAACAGACCCAAGTCGGCCCCACCGCCAAGGATGCTTTTGGCAAGGGTCTGTGCGCTCTGCGCGGCGGGTTTCTTCGATGCGGTCATGCGGGCTCTTCCATAGCTGTTAAATCTAATATATCAGTTAATGACATCTTACCGAAGCGGTTTTTTCGACACCCGAGGGAGGGGAGCATCCGATGGACAGCCAGACCATGCAAGAGGACAGACGCGCAAAGGTGATGCTGCTGTCACCGACGGATAACGTGGTCGTGGCAACCGCGGCGGTTCCCCGTGGCGCGGTATTGCCGCAAGACGGGCTGCGTGCCAACCATGATACGCCCCAAGGTCACAAGATCGCGATCCGCCCGATCCAACGCGGCGCACCGATCCTGAAATTCGACACGGTGATCGGCTATGCCGCAGAAGAGATCGCCGCAGGCGATTGGCTGCACAGCCATAACATCAAGTTCGACGCGGTTGACAAAGACTATGCCTTTGCCCGCGATTATACCCCGACCAAGCTGCTGCCACCGCAAGAGCGCGCGCAGTTCATGGGCATCCGCCGCGCCAATGGCCGGGTGGGCACGCGCAACTACATCGGGCTTTTCGTCACCGTGAATTGCTCGGCCACCGTGGCGCGCAAGATCGCCAATTACTTCGACGAAGAGCGGATGGAGGCATGGGAGAATGTCGACGGGGTGATCCCCTTCATCCACGAATCCGGCTGCGGAATGGAGCTTACGGGCGAGCCGATGGACCTGCTGCGCCGCACGCTCTCGGGCTATATCCGCCACCCCAATCTGGCCGGTGCCGTGGTCCTGTCGCTGGGTTGTGAGCGCAACAACCTCGCCCAGTTCTTTGAAGAGGAGGGGTTGGCCGAGGGCAAGATGCTGCGCTGCGTCACCATGCAACATGTCGGCGGCACGGCCCGCGCGATTGCCGAAGGCAAAGAAGCGGTGCGCGAAATGCTGGATCAGGCCAATGCCGTCCGGCGTGTGCCCTGTTCGGCGGAACATATCACCATCGGGATGCAATGCGGCGGGTCGGACGGGCTTTCGGGGCTTTCGGCCAACCCCGGTCTGGGGGCGGCGGCGGATATCCTCGTGCGCAACGGCGGCACGGCGATCCTTTCGGAAACGCCCGAGATCTTTGGCGTCGAACACCTGCTGACCCGGCGCGCCTGCAGTGAAGCGGTGGGGCGCAAGCTGGTCGAACGCATGGATTGGTGGCTGGACTATACCAAGGGCCGCGACACGCAGATCAACGGCGTGGTCAGCCCCGGCAATCAGGCCGGCGGGCTGGCAAATGTGCTGGAAAAATCGCTCGGCGGGGCCAAGAAAAGCGGCAGCACGGGGCTGATGGAGGTCTACCGCTATGCCGAACCCGTGACGCAAAAGGGGCTGGTCTTCATGGATACGCCGGGCTTCGATCCCGTCTCTGCCACCGGGCAGATCGCGGGGGGGGCGAACCTGATTTGTTTCACCACCGGGCGCGGGTCTTGCTTTGGCTCCTATCCCTCGCCAACGATCAAACTGGCCTCCAACACGCCGATGTTCACCAAGATGCAGGACGACATGGACATCAACTGCGGCAGCGTGATTGACGGCGAATTGAGCCTAGAGGAATTGGGCCAAGCGATCTTTGAACGCATCGTCGCCATAGCGTCGGGGGAGCAGAGCAAATCCGAAGCGCTCGGCGTGGGCGAAGAGGAATTCGCGCCTTGGCCGATCGGGGTCACGGGGTAAAGATGTCAGACGGGAGAGCGCAGATGAAACCGAACTATGTGAAACTGGTCGAGGATACGCCGCTGCCGCGCATGGCGCTTTGCCGTCAGACCTTTGCCGCGGCCCAAATCGACGACCCGCGCGCCGCCGTGGCAGAGGCGATGCAGGCCGATTGCGCGGGCAAGATCAAACCGGGCATGTCCATCGCCATCACCGCGGGCAGCCGCGGGCTGGCGAACCTGCCGGAACTGCTGGCCGCCATCGTGGCCGAGGTCCGCGCACGCGGGGCGCACCCCTTTGTCGTGCCCGCCATGGGCAGCCACGGCGGCGCCACCGCAGAGGGGCAGACCGCGCTGCTGGCGAAACTGGGCGTGACCGAAGAGAGCCTCGGTTGCGAAATCCGCTCTTCGATGGAAACCGATGAGATCGGCGTGCTCGACAACGGCATGTCGGTGCGGATGGACCGCCACGCCAATGCCGCCGATGGGATCATCCTGTTCAACCGGATCAAGCCGCATACCTCTTTCCGCGCGCCAAACGAAAGCGGGCTGGCCAAAATGCTCTCGATCGGGTTGGGCAAGCAATCGGGGGCCGAAACCTGCCATTCCCGTGGCATCGATAACGTCGGCATCTTCGTGGCCAAAATGGCGCGGATGAAGCTGGCGCGCTGCAAGGTGCTGTTTGGCATCGGCACGATTGAGAATGCCTATGACGGGCTGGCGCAGGTCGTGGCGCTTGACAGCGACGGGATGCTGGAGGCCGAAGCGCCCTATCTGCAAGAGGCGATGCGCAACATGCCCCGCCTGCCGCTGGGGCCGCTGGACGCGCCTTCGGCCACGGGCGATCTGGACGTGCTGGTGGTGGATGAGATCGGCAAAGAGTTCTCAGGCACCGGGATGGACCCCAATATCACCCATCGGTTTTCGAGCGAGAAGATGCAGGTCCATCTGCATATCTCGCGGTTGGTGGCGCTTGGCCTGTCGCCGCGCAGCAATGGCAACGGCAATGGCGCGGCGCGGGCGGATGTGATCACGCAGCGGTTGGAGCAGGACTTCGACCGCGAGGCGGTCTATGCCAATGCCATCACCTCGCAGGTGTTGAAACAGTCGAAAATCCCGATGGTCATGCCCTGCGACCGCACCGCGATCCAGACAGCGGTCAAGACCTGTGGGGCCGAGGATATCACCAAGGTCCGGCTGCTGCGCATTCCCAACACGCTGAAGCTCGAGTATCTCTATGCCTCCGAGGCGATGCTGCCGGACCTGCGCGACCGTCCGGGGCTGGAGGTGATCGGTGACCTGCATGAGATGCAGTTCGACGGCGGCCTGCTGCGCAACCCTTGGCCGGAGGGACATTGATGCAGGGGCAGGGGCTTCACTTACACCTCGACCCCGTTGGCGGGGCGGCGGGGGATATGTTCATCGCCGCAATGTTGCATGCCTTCTCCGATCTGGCCGAGCGCGCCTTGGCCGATGTCGCCGCCGTGCTCCCCGCTGAGGTGGGATATGCAGAACTGAGCGAACATGTCGCCTCGGGCATCACGTCGCGACGGTTTGAGCTGGTGCTGACAGCGCCCGACGCCGGCAGGCGGCACGGCGCCGAGACGACCTATCGCGCCATGCGCAACTTGCTAGAGAACGCAGCGCTGTCGGAGGGCACGGCGGAGGCCGCCTGCGCCATCCTTCACCGGATTGCGGAGGCTGAAGCGCAGGTGCATGACATCCCCATCGATCGGGTGCATTTCCACGAGATCGCGGATTGGGACGCGCTGATGGATGTGACCGCCGCAGGCAGCATCTGCGCCGCGCTGGCGGGGGCGACTGTCTCGCTCGCGCCGCTGCCCCTCGGCGGCGGGCTGGTCGAGACGGCGCATGGCAAACTGCCGGTGCCCGCGCCCGCCACGGCGCTGATCTTGCAGGGTTACGATTGGCATGACGACGGCGTGCCGGGCGAGCGGGTGACGCCCACGGGGGCCGCGATCCTTGCCCATCTCACCGGCGGCAGCCCCATCGCCAGCCGTCCACCGGGGCGGCTGCGCTGTACTGGCTCAGGCGCGGGGATGCGGGTGATGAAAGGCCTGCCGAACATCCTGCGCGTGAGCGTCTTCGACACCGCCACGGCGGGCATCGCGCAGGACAGTCTCGTGCAATTCGCCTGCGATATCGACGACATGACGGGCGAAGAATTGGGCGCGGCGGTGGATCGGTTGCGCGAGATGGAGGGCGTGGTCGATCTCATGATGTTCAGCGGGCAGGGCAAGAAATCCCGCCCCGTCGCGCGGCTTGAGTTGTTGGTGCAACCGCAAGAGGCTGACGCGGTCGCCGCGCGGGTCTTCGATCTGACCTCGACCCTCGGCCTCCGCCGCACTTTGGTCGACCGGCTGATCCTGCCACGGGAAAGCGATGACAGCGGCCCGCTTCGGCGCAAGCGCGCACGGCGCCCCGGTGGGCATGAGACGGTTAAGGTCGAAAGCGACGATCTGGCCGAGGCCGAGACCCTGCACGCCCGCCGCAGCCGCGCCCGCGCGGCGGAGGGGTAGGGGCCAGTGATCTAACTTGCTTATCACCGGCCCGCGTGTGAAAACCCTCTGACGTCAGTTCAGGGGGCCGCATGGAAACGCCACTCACCGCCACGTTGCGCCAGTATGAGGTCTTCGTCGCCATCGCGGAAACGCTGCATTTCGGTCAAGCGGCGGCGGCGCTCGGCGTGGCGCAGCCGGCGCTGACACAGCAGCTCAAACATCTCGAAACCGCCTTTGGCGGTGAGCTTCTCTTTGACCGCAACCGCCGCAGGGTGATGCTGACCGACTTCGGCAAGTCGCTCCTGCCCGAGGCCCGCGCGCTGCTGCAACAGGCCCGGCGGGTCGAGGCATTGGCCGAATCGGCGCGCAACGGTCAGCGCGGGCGCATCGAATTGGCCTATGTCGGCTCGGCCTCCTACGCGGGGATCCTCGGGCGGCTCCTGCGCGAATTGCGCGCGGGCGCGGCGGAGGTGGAGCTGATCCTGCGCGAGTTGGACATGGACCTGCAAATCGCCGAGATCGTGGCGGGCAGGCTCGACGCGGGTTTCGTGCGGCTGCCGCTTTCCGGCGTGCCAGAGGATTTGGCCACCCGCGCGGTTCATACCGAGGATATCTTGCTGGCCGTGCCGCCCGATCACCGCCTTGCCGAGGTGCCTTCCGTTGCCATGGCGGCGCTGCGCGAGGAGAGTTTCATCTTCAGCCACCTTGGCCCCGACATGGGCTTTGCCGCCTGTGCCTATCAACTCTGCGCCGATGCCGGTTTCGCCCCCCGCGTGGCCCATCGCGCGCCGCAGTTCACCGCCATCGTGAATTTCGTCTCTGCGGGTCTCGGGGTGGCTTTCGTCCCCGCCTCTGCCGCGCGGATGAAGGATGCGGGCGTGTCCTTCCTGCCGATCCGCGACGCCAAGGTGCAAAGCCGGATCGGGCTGGCCTATCTGCGCGATGCGCGCAATCCGGTCCTGCGCAGGTTGCTTGCGGCCCTAGAGCCCGAGGGCTGATTACCCGACCGCCGTGCCGCCACAGACAAAGACCGTCTGCCCGGTGACAAAGCCGCTGCGCGGATCGGCAAAGAAGGACACCGCCTGCGCCACATCCGCAGGTGTTCCCATCCGGCCCATCGGCACCGCATCGACAATGGCGCGGGTTTCCGGCGCGTCTTCGGGGTTGTTCTCCCAAAAAGCCGTGGTGGCGATGGGGCCGGGGGCGACACAGTTCACAGTGATCCCGTCGCGCGCCAGTTCCAGCGCCCAAGTCCGTGCCATCGACTGGATCGCGCCCTTGCTCGCGGAATAGAGCGTGCGGTCGATCTTGCCCTTGGTCACGCGGCTGGTGTTCATCACGATCCGCCCAGCCCCCGCCGCGCGCATCCCCGGCACGACCAGTTTCGCGGCCAGAATGCTGGGGCGCAGGTTCAGATGCATGATGGGATCGAAATCGTCGAGGGCGACAGCGTCGAAAGATGCGGGTTTCACGATGCCGACGTTATTGACCAGACAGGTGACCGGCCCCTGCGCGAGGATGTGTTGGAGGGCAGCCGTGGTCGCCGCGATGTCCGTCAGATCCACCCGCTGCGCATCCGCCCGATGCGCGGGGTCTTCGGGCTCTTCGATATCGAGGATAAAGACACGCCAGCCGTCCTCACGCAGCCTGCGCGCGATGCCGAGGCCGATGTTGCGCGCCCCGCCGGTGACGAGCGCATGGCGCGGAGAGGGGTCTTGGGTCACGGGGCGGCATCCTTTTTCCTATTCGCTGTTTACTTATCACTACGCACTGGTGATAAGTAAATAACTGATATCCGGGAGGGGGATCATATGGCCAAAGGCATCATAATCGTGGGGACAGGCACGATGGGCCAATCCATCGGCAGGCTCTTTGGCCAGCACGGCTGGAGGGTCCAAGCGGTCGACCCGACCGAGGCCGCGCGGAAGGCATTTTTGGCCACGGTGCCGGGGTCGTCCGCCTGCGCTGCCTTGGAGGAGGCAGGGCAGGCCGATGTTGCATTGGAATGCGTGCCGGAAGACCTCGCGCTGAAACGCCGTGTGCTCGCAGCCTTGGAGGTGGCCGTGCCGGAGGGCGCGCCGATCTTGTCCAACACCTCTGGCCTGAGGTTGGAAGAGATGACGACGGATATGGCTCGGCCCGAACGCGCCGTGATCACGCATTTCTTCAACCCCGGCGATGTGATCCCCGCCGTCGAAGTCGTCGCAGCTGAAGACGCGCCCGAAGGGCTTTGCGCCGATGTCATCACCCTGCTGCGCGAGTTGGAGCGGCGGCCCGTGCGGCTGGATCACGCGCCGCCCGGTTTCGTGGCCAATCGCATTCAGCATGCCATCATGCGCGAATGCCTGCATTTGGTGGACCAAGGGGTCGCCAGCCCGGCGGAGATCGACGAGATCGTGCAATGGTCCGTCGGCGTGCGCATGGCGCTTTCCGGCCCGTTCCGCCAGCGCGATCTGAACGGGCTGGGCACCCATCTGAGCATCGCCGAATACCTCTACCCAGACCTTTGCGACCGGCATGACCCTTCGCCCAGTCTCACCGCATTGGTCGAGCGGGGGCATCTTGGCAAGCGCAGCGGTAAGGGGTTCTACGACTGGCCGGAGCGGGAGAGCTCAGACCCGGCGGAGGAAGCCCTCCGCCGTGTCATCGCCCTTGCCCGCGACAGCGCCGATTGATTTTCCAGAAAGCCGAGGACACTCATGACCGATACTCCTGCCATCATCTGCGTGGCCATCACCGGATCGCTGCCAACCAAGGCCGACAACCCGGCGGTGCCGATCGACATTAGCGAACAGATCGAAAGCACCCATGCCGCGTTCGAGGCCGGGGCGACGATCTGCCATGCCCATGTGCGCACCGCCGATGGCACCCCCACGGCGGACCCCGACCGTTTTGCGCGGTTGCAAGAGGGGCTGCGGGAACATTGCCCCGGCATGATCGTGCAATTCTCGACCGGTGGGCGTTCGGGCGCGGGCAAGAACCGCGGCGGGATGCTGCCGCTGAGGCCCGATATGGCCTCGCTTTCGGTGGGGTCGAACAACTTTCCCAACCGCGTCTATGAGAACCCGCCCGAGCTTGTCGACTGGCTGGCGGAAGAGATGATGACCTATAGCGTGCTGCCCGAGATCGAAGTCTTTGACCTCAGCCACATCCTACAGGCCAAGGCGATGGCGAAGGCGGGCAAGATCCCGGCCCGGCCCTATATCCAATTCGTCATGGGCGTGAAAAACGCCATGCCAGCGGATCGGGAGGTTTTTGATTTCTATATCAAAACCGTCAAACGGCTCTTCGGCGATATCCCGTGGTGCGCCGCCGGGATCGGGCGGCATCAGGCCGAGTTGAACGCATGGTGCGCCGCCGCGGGGGGCCATCTGCGGACGGGGCTGGAGGACAACATCCGGCTGGACAAACAGACCCTCGCCCCCTCCAATGCCGCCCTCGTGACCCGCGCGGCGGAGATCTGCGCAGAGGCCTGTCGCCCTGTCGCCACCGCGCAGCAGGCGCGTGAGATTCTGGGGCTGGCCTGAGGCCGCCCGGTCCACCCTGATAGATCAAGGAGATCGAGATGAAGAAACTGACATTCGCCCTCGCCACCTTTGCCGCACCGTTGGCAGCGCA
Organism: Sulfitobacter sp. 1A13679; assembly: GCF_043557115.1. Lineage (NCBI taxonomy): Bacteria > Pseudomonadati > Pseudomonadota > Alphaproteobacteria > Rhodobacterales > Roseobacteraceae > Sulfitobacter > Sulfitobacter sp. 1A13679. The sequence goes on along the minus strand of NZ_JBIFFO010000006.1, from coordinate 122,609 downwards.
TGAGGGCGCGCATGTGCATCCCCATGGCAACGATCCCTTCTGGGCGGTGGCGGTGCTGTCGCTGGCAATCGTGATCTTTGCCGCAGCGGTGCTGCGCCGCAAGTAAGGCGTCAGCGCCGATCAGCCACCAAAGCCGCGCGATCCGCCAGAGCGGCCAAAGCCGCCGCGCGATGCGGCGGTGGCGCGGGTCATCGAGGTCTTGCCGATGGTGGTGCTGGGCCGGGTAAATTGCGAAGTGCTGAGTTTGGCCGCGCCGCGATTTGTCGAATAGGTGCTGGAGCGCGCGGCATTGGTGAAGCGCCCATCGGAGGTTTTGTAAAGCGGCTGTGCCGCCGCCATGCCGGCGCGGTTGCTCATCATATTGCCGATCAGATAGCCCGCCAGCAAGGGCATGAAAATGCCACCCGATCCGCCTTGAGTCGCCGCCTCTTCCGAGCCACAAGCGCCTGCGCCATGCTGCTCTTCGCAGACCTCAAGACTGTCGTAGCGCGGGGCGGATTCCACATGGAGCGTTTGCGCCGCGTCAAAGGCGGTTTCGCATTCCTGTTCGCTGTACATGCCGCCACGGGCGGCGTCGGCAAGACAGCTTTGCAGGTCGGGAAAGGCGGCGGCGTCGACCTTTTCTTCCTCACAGCCAGCAAGGGTGAAGGCGGCGGCGCCGACGATGGCGATGGAAACCCGTTTCGAGCGTTTGGTCATAATGGTCGTCTTTCTGCCAAGGGGCGGCGGAGCGGTGGGCTATGCCAGAATGTAGTGCGGTTTGAAGCGTGACAAATCCTGCGTGATGCGCGATCGGTCTTCGCGGATGCCGATGCCCGCGCAGGTCTCTCCCACGATCCATGAGCCGATCACCGGGCGGAAACCGTCGAATGTGGGCAGCGGGGCATAGGCCTGCACGATGCGCGGATGCTCGGCGTAATCAGAGTTTTGCGACTGTTCGATCACCTTACCGGACTGGTGGATCGTGACCGAGGCCCCCTCGCGCGAAAGGATCGGCTTGCGCACATGCGCCTCGGCCAGTTCCGCCGCGGCACGGTCAAAGGCGTCGGCGCAGGCGGGGGCGGCGGGGCCGCGTCCGGCGAGCGCATCGGCCACATCAGCCTCGAAAAACGCGGGCAGCAGATTGGGGTGGCCTTCAAACATCTGCCACAGCACGGGCAGAAGGCCCTTGTTTGACAAAAGCGCTTTCCACGCAGGCTCCAAGAACAGACAGCCTGAGCCTTGGATATGGGCGGCGTAGTCATCGCGCAGCAGGTCTTCCCATGGGTACAGTTTGAACAGGACGGCAATGCGGCGGTCTTGATCATCAAGGAAGTGGCCATCGTCGCTTAGCCCGATCTTGTCGAGATCGCAGTAATGCGCGCCCAGCCCCGCCTCGCGTGCGGCCCAGCCCATGGCTTCGACGGTGCCGTAGTCTTCGGGGTTGTCGGCCACGGCGGTGAAATGCAGATCGCTGTCCTGCTCGAAGACATCGCTAAAACGGGCGACCAGCGCCTCATGAATGCCGTTGAACTGATCCGTGCCCTCGGGCAACAGGCCTGCTTTCAACTGGTCCTCAAGCCACTGCCACTGAAAGGCCGCGCTTTCGTAAAGCGAGGTCGGTGTATCTGCGTTATATTCCAACAGCTTGGCCGGGTTTGTGCCGTCATAGGCCAGATCGAAACGGCCATAGATCTCAGGATCGCCCCGGCGCCAGCTGTCGGCCACAAGATCGCGGTAGGCATCTGGAATGGCAAGCCGGGTCATCAACTCTTCGCTGGCGATGATCTTGGCCACGGCCTCGCGGCACATGGCGTGAAGCTCGGTCGAAGGGTCTTCGATGTCATTCTCGATCTGGGTGAGGGTGAATGCATAGGCCGAGGTTTCGTCCCAATAGGGTTCGCCATGCATATCGGCAAAGGTAAAGCCCACCTCTTGCGCATGGGCGCGCCAGTCGTTCCTTTCGGGCAATGTGATCTTTTGCAACGGTTCGCTCCCCCGGTTTCGACCTCGCTTCTAATCGGCTTTGGGCCAAGCGGCCAGAGGGGGCGGCGGTTGGACGCGGCTGCAAAGTCAAAAATCCCGTAATCATGGTTATGTTACTTAATTGCGCCGCCCCAGCTCCACCAGCCACACCCGCTTGCCGCTCATCCACGCCGCCCTACGTCCCGAGGCAGCCGATAGCCGGAGGGGGCCGCTCCTCCGCCCCCATTTAGCCAAAGGAAATTGCCGTGGAAACGAATCTGACCATCAATGGCACGAAGCAGCGGCTGGATCTCGATCCCCGCACAACGCTGCTGGATGCGCTGCGCCACCATCTTGGACTGACCGGCAGCAAGAAGGGCTGCGATCACGGGCAATGCGGCGCCTGCACGGTCATGGTGAATGGCCGCCGGATCAACGCTTGTCTGACATTGGCCTGTATGCATGACGGCGATGAGGTGACCACCATCGAAGGCATCGGAGCGCCCGGCAACCTCAGCCCGCTGCAAGAAGCCTTTGTCAGCGAAGACGGGTTCCAATGCGGCTATTGCACGCCGGGGCAAATCTGCTCGGCCACCGCGATGTTGGAGGAGATCGCCGAGGGCTGGCCCAGCCATGTGACCGATGATCTGGAGGACAAGCCTGCGCTGACCACGGAAGAGATCTCGGAACGGATGAGCGGCAATCTCTGCCGGTGTTCGGCCTATCCCAACATCGTCGAGGCGATCCGAAAAGCGGCGGGAGAAAGCGCATGAGACCATTCGACTATACCCGCGCCGAAAACACAGAGGCCGCCGCGCGGCAAGCAGCCAGCGGCGGTACCTTCATCGCCGGGGGTACCAACCTTTTGGATTTGATGAAGCTGGAGGTCATGACCCCCGAGGCGCTGATCGACATCAACCGGCTCGACCTTGGCGAGATCGAAGAGACCGAAGACGGCGGGCTGCGCATCGGGGCCTTGGTGACCAACAGCGATCTGGCCAATGACGCCCGCCTGCGCAAGGGCTGGCCGGTGCTGAGCCGTGCGTTGCTGGCCGGGGCCAGCGGGCAGTTGCGCAACAAGGCGACGACTGGCGGCAACCTGCTGCAACGCACGCGCTGCCTGTATTTCTACGACCGCGCCATGCCCTGCAACAAACGCGCGCCGGGCACGGGCTGTTCGGCGAAGGAGGGGTTTAACCGCATCCTCGCCGTCTTGGGCACTTCGGAGCATTGCATCGCCACCCATCCCAGCGACATGGCCGTGGCCATGCGGGCGCTCGGGGCCGAGGTGGAGACACTGAAGGAGGACGGCAGCACGCGCCGGCTGACACTGGATGAACTTTACCTGCTGCCCGGAGAGCGGCCTGATCAAGAGACCGTTCTAGAGCCGGGCGAATTGATCACCGCCGTGGTGCTGCCCGCGCCGGTGACGGGCAAACAGACCTACCGCAAGGTGCGGGACCGGGCTTCTTATGCCTTTGCCCTCGTCTCGGTCGCCGGGATCGTCGAGATGAAAGGCGGGCGGATCACCCGTGCCGATCTGGCCTTTGGCGGGCTGGCGCCGAAACCTTGGCGCAATGCCGAGGTGGAGGATCTGCTGACCGGCAACGCGCCTTCCGAAGACCTTTTCAACAAAGCCGCCGATCTGCTGCTGGCCGAGGCCAAAGGCTATGGCGCGAATGATTTCAAAATCCCCCTCGCCCGCCGCACGCTGGTGTCGGTGCTGAACGAACTTACCGCGGAGGCCCAGCAATGACCGAGCAATTCAAGATGGACGCGCCTGCCACCGCCCGCAGGCTGGACGATATGGCGCAGGGGCTTGTCGGCGCGCCGCTGGACCGCCCCGAAGGGCCGCTGAAGGTGAGCGGAACGGCGACCTATGCCAATGAATGGCAGGTCGAGGGCATGGTGCATGGCGTCATGGTCCGCGCGCCGGGCAATAGCGGCCGGGTGGTCTTGGCCAACCGCGAAGCGGTGGCGCAAATGCCGGGGGTATTGGCCGTGATCCAAGACCCGCGCCTGCTGCGCAACCCCGCGCAAGGCACCGCGAACCAAGCACCCATACAGGGGCCGGAACAGGCCGCCTACCTCGGCCAGTTGATCGCCGTGGTCGTCGCCGAGGAATTCGAACAGGCCCGCCATGCGGCGCAATCGCTGAAGGTGGCGTTGGAGAATGGCGAGGTCATGCCGGTCGATCCCGCCACTGCGGCGGTCGAGCCGCAGGAGGCGAAGATCTTGGATCAGGGCGATCTGGACGGCGCTATGGCCCAGGCCGCTTTCTCGGTCGATGTAACCTATACCACCCCGTCGCATTCCAGCACCCCGATGGAGCCGCATGCCTCCATCGCCTCATGGGACGGGGAGGATCTAACCCTGCGCGGCAGCTATCAGATGTTGAAATACAACCGCAATGAACTGTCCGATGCCTTGGGCATCCACCCCGACCGGCTGCGCATCCTGTCGCCCTATGTCGGGGGCGGCTTCGGGTCGAAACTCGGCATTGCGCCCGAGGCCGTCGCGGCAGCGATAGCCGCGAAAGAGGTGGGCCGCCCGGTCTCTGTCGCGCTGCATCGCCAGCAGGTCTATGAGGCGACGATGCGCCGGTCCGAAACCACGCAGCGGGTGCGCCTTGCCGCCGATGCCGAAGGTCGGCTGACCGGGCTGGGCCATGACGCGCGGGTGTCCAACCTGCCCGGAGAGAGCTTTGCCGAGCCGGTCTTGCAGGCGTCGCATTTCCTCTATGCCGGGGCGAACCGCAAGATGTCGATGGATTTGGCGCGGGTGCACCGGCTTTGCGCAGGCTCCGTCCGCGCGCCGGGCGAGGCGGTGGGCGTCACCGTTTTCGAAGGCGCGATGGATGAACTAGCCGAGAAGATCGGCATGGACCCTGTCGAGCTTCGCCGCCGCAACATCCCCGAGAAGGACCCCGAAAGCGGCAAGGAGTTCTCCTCTCGCCGTTTCCGGGAGGCCCTCGACAGCGGGGCCGAGACATTCGGCTGGGCCGACCGCCCCGGCGTCAAGGAACGGCGCGAGGGGGAATGGCTGATCGGCTATGGCATGGCCTCCGCCGCGCGCGTCAACGTGTTGATGGAGAGCCAAGCCCGCGTGACGCTGATGCCCGATGGCCGCCTGCAGGTCGAAACGGATATGACCGATATCGGCACCGGCACCTATGCGATCTTGGGCCAAATCGCGGGCGATATGATGGGTCTGCCACGCGATGCGGTCGACGTGGTCTTGGGCGATACCACCCTGCCCCCGGCATCTGGTTCCGGCGGGTCGTGGGGCGCGTCGTCGAGCGGCACCTCGGTCTATCTGGCCTGCGAGGCGATCCGCAGACAGCTCGCCGCAAGGCTGGAGGTGGAGGAAGGCGATCTCATGCTCAAGGACGGCATGGCGACCTTTGACAACCAGACCCGCAGCCTGAACGATATCCTGAACGGGGATGAGATTGCCAAAGTGGGTCACGTCCAGCCCGGCGATACTTCTGAGGCAGTGCGGCAGGCCACCTTCGGGGCCTATTTCGCCGAGGTCGCGGTGCATGCCGCGTCGGGCGAGACGCGGGTGCGGCGGATGCATGGCACCTTTGCTGCCGGGCGGATCCTGAACGCCAAAACGGCACGGTCACAATGTCTGGGAGGCATGACCTTTGGCATCGGCATCGCACTGACCGAGGAGTTGGCCTTTGACCCGCGCGACGGCCATGTGGCCAACCACAACCTCGCGGAATACCACATCCCGGTGAACGCGGATGTGCCGCAGTTGACCGTCGATCTGCTGGAAGAGCGAGACGATTGGGCCAACCCGCTACAGGCCAAAGGGATCGGCGAATTGGGCATCTGCGGCGCGGCGGCAGCGATCACCAATGCGATCTACAACGCCACCGGCGTGCGGGTGCGTGACTATCCCGCCACTTTGGACAAGGTGATTGCCGGGATGTGATGAGAGGGGGCGGCCTGATGGCCGCCCCTTTTCTTGCCGGTCTTGCGCTTGATGCCTACTGCGCCAGCCGCTGTTCCCAAGCCGCACGGAAGTTGGCATAGCGCTCCGCATAGGCTGACGTGAGCGCGAGGTTGGGCGCGATGCTTTTGCGTATCTTCGGGGGGCGGATCACCTCGGCCTCCGCCGCCTCTCCATAGCCCAGCATCGCCAGCCGCGCCGCGCCGAGCGCCGCGCCCTGCGCACCGCTTTCTGGCACATCGAGGGTCAGCCCGGTGATGTTAGCGATCATCTGCAACCATGTCTCCGACTGGCTGCCGCCGCCCGCCACGCAGACCCGTTCGGGGAAGGAACCACAGTGGTCAAGGGCGCGACAGCAGTCGGCAAAGGCAAAGCCCACCCCCTCCATCACCGCTTGAACCATGTCGGGCAACCCATGCGCGCGGCGTAGCCCGTGGAAGGCTCCGGCGGCATCGGGGGCGTTATGCGGCGTCCGCTCGCCCGAGAGGTAAGGTAGGAAGGTGATCGCAGAGGGCTGGCTAACCGCATCGACCATCCCCGCCAAAGCCGCCGGGCTTTGCCCCGTGATCTGTCCCAGCCATGCCAAAGCGTCGGTTGCCGATAGGATCACCCCCATCTGGTGCCAAGTCTTCGGCACCGCGTGGCAAAAACTATGCACCGCGCTTGCGGTGTTGCTGGCGAAACGGTCGGTCACGGTGAAAAGCACGCCAGAGGTGCCGAGCGACAGAAACCCCTGCCCCGGCTGCACCAGCCCCAGCCCCACGGCGGTGGCGGCATTGTCCCCCGCGCCGCCCGCGACGGTGACGTTACCGACACCCCACTCCGCGGCAAGCTCAGCCCGAAGCCCGCCCGCCCGCGCGCTGCCTTCGACCAGTCGCGGCATGTGATCGCGGCTAAGCTCCGTGGCGGCGAGCAGTTCATCCGACCAATCGCGTTTTTCCACGTCGAGCCAGAGCGTCCCCGCCGCGTCGGACATTTCCGAGACATGCTCCCCCGTCAGCCAAAGACCGACATAGTCCTTGGGCAGCAGGACCTTGCGGACCTGCGCGAAAATCTCCGGCTCATGTTTCTGCACCCACCGCAGCTTGGGCGCGGTGAAGCCCGCCATGACGATATTGCCACCCAGCCCGCGAAAATCGGCGCGCTCTTCCAGTTCCGCGCATTCGGCATGGGCGCGGCCATCGTTCCACAGAATCGCCGGGCGCAGGGGCCGGTCATTGGCATCCAGCAGCGTGGCGCCGTGCATCTGGCCCGAGACGGCAATGCCGCGCAGCGCCGCGAATGCCTCCGGGGCCGCGGCGCGGACCTCGGCGATGGCAATCTCGCAGGCGGTGATCCATGAATGGGGGTCTTGCTCGCTCCACATCGGGTGCGGGCGCTGAACCTCCAAGGGGGCATGACCCTCGGCCAAGGGCCGTTGGCCTTCGTCGATCAAAAGCGCTTTGACGCCCGAGGTGCCAAGGTCCAAGCCGAGATAGGTCATGCGGTACTCGTTACTTCACAAATAAGAGGGAGCCACCGGCAGGCTGCCGGTGGCCTTGGCCATTAGAACGGGCTGTCGGGATAGTAGAAATCCATCGCGTTCTCTTGCGTCACCAACACCGAGCCGATCACGAAAGTGCCCGAGACCGGCGCGTTGGAGGTGAGGCCCACGGCGGTCAGCTCAATCGCGGTGGCGATCATCGACGGCGGGTAGGTCACATTGGCCGGGATCATCTCATCGCCATCGGCGGTGCGCTTGATCATCTCTTTCATACCGGCCCCGCCGAGCACGAATTTCACATCGTCACGCCCCGCCGCTTCGATCGCGGCCAGCACGCCAATCGCCATATCGTCGTCCGAGGCCCAAACCGCGTCGATATTGGGGTATTTCGACAGGAAATCCTGCATCACGGTAAAGCTGTCGTCGCGGTTCCAGTTGCCATGCTCCATGTCGAGCACATTGATGCCGGAGCCTTCGATCGCCGCGTTGAAACCCTCGACACGCTCGTTGTCGATGGTGGTGGGGATGCCGCGCAGCACGACGATGTCGCCGCCATCGGGCATTTGCTGGGCCATGAATTCACCCGACACCTTGCCAAAGCCGCTGTTGTCGCCCGCAACGTAAAGGTCTTGGATGCCCTCAACGGAGAGGCCACGGTCCACCACGGTGACCCATGCACCGCTGTCGGCAACGGCTTGCACCGGCGGGGTCAGCGGGTCGGATTCAAAGGGCAGCACCACCAGCGCGTCGATGTCGCGCGTGGCGACCATGTCTTCGATGTCGTTCACCTGTTTGCCGGGGTCCGACGCGGTGGCGAGAACGAAGTCGAGATCGGAATAGACCTCTTCCAGACGTTCGACGGTTTCCTTGGCGTGGAAGTTCATGCCCCCCGCCCAGCCGTGGGTCGCCGCCGGGATCGAGACACCGATGACTTTGGTGTCTTGGGCAAAGGCGGCGGTGCCAACAGCCGTGGCCAGCGCGGTGGCAATGAATGTTTTGGTAAATGTCATATTTGCTCCTCCCATGAAGCGTTCAACTACGGCTTAAAGCGCCGTCTTCCTTTCGCGCTGTAGGATCACAGCGAGAATGATGATAATCCCTTGGATCGCGCCGTTGAGATAGGGCGACACGAAATCGGTGAGGTTGAGGATATTGCCGATCAGGCTGAGGATCAGCACGCCGATGACGGTGCCCCAGACCCGACCGAAACCGCCCTTGAGCACGGTGCCGCCAATGATCACGGCGGCAATCGCCTCCAACTCCCACAGCACCCCGGTGGAGGCCGAGGCAGAGCCGAGGCGGGGCACATACATGATCGTCGCGATGCCCACCAAGATGCCCAAGGCGGCATAGGAGATTAGACGGGTGCGATTGACGTTCACATTAGAATAATGCGCCACATGTTCGTTCGACCCGGTGGCGGCGCAGTGGCGGCCATAGACGCTGCGCGACATGATGATCTCACCAATGATGACCACCAGCGCGAAGACGATGATCGGCCAACTGATCCCGAGGATGCCGTCGAAATACACGGGCCGGTAAAAGCTGCGCAGACCGAAATCGAGCGACAGGGTGCCGCCATCCGCCAGCCAAGTCACCAGCGAGCGGTAAATGCCCATGGAGCCGAGCGTGACGATGAAGGCTTCGATGCCGAGGGCGGTGATCAAAAAGCCGTTCAACAGCCCCGCCAGCAGCCCCGCGACGATGGCCGTGAACATGCCCAAGAGGATGATCGGCACGCCGACACCGAGGCTCGGCAAGGCGGCGTTCATCACCAAAATCATCAGCCCCGCGATAAAGGCCGCCATCGACCCCACCGACAGGTCAAGCCCGCCCGCGGTGATGACAAAGGTCATGCCCACCGCGATGATCCCGATAAAGGCCGAGCGGGCGAGGACGTTGGTGATATTCGCCGCACTCAGGAAGTTGGAATTCAGCGCCGTGCCGATCAGCAGCAGAACGATCAGCGCGATGATCGGCCCGAGGACAGACATCGACGGCATCCGGAAGCTTTTGTTTTGAGGTGTGGTTACATCTGTCATCTTCGGTTTCCTTAGGCCGTCATCGGCATTTGTTCGGCGCGCAGCCCCAAGGAGAGGCGGACAATCGCGTCTTCCGTGATCTCGCCCGCGTTCAGCGTGCCGCTGACCTCACCCAAACGCATGACCATCACGCGGTCGGCAAGACCGATGAGTTCGGGCATCTCGGAGGTGATCACGATAATGGCGTGGCCCTGATCGGCCAATTTGCGCAGGAAGGCATAGATTTGCTGCTTGGTGCCGATGTCGATGCCGCGGGTGGGTTCATCGACGATCAGGATGCGCGGCTCGGAGAGCATGATCTTGGCCAGCAGCAGTTTCTGCTGGTTGCCGCCCGACATATTGCCGACGCGCACATCACGGCTGCCCGCGCGAATGTCGAACTCGCCAATGGCCTCTGTCAGGGCGGTTTCCTCTGCGTTGCGGTCGATCAGGAAGCCGCCGAATTTATGCAGGTTTTGCAGGGTCAGGTTCTCACGCATGCCGCGTTCCAGCAGCAGACCGCGCAGCTTGCGGTCTTCGGTCAGATAGCACAGCCCGGCCTGTTGCGCGTCGCTTGGCCGCTTGAACTGTACCGGCTCCCCAAAGAGGGTGACGCGCTCGGCACTCGCCGGGCGCAGCGCGGCAAGGCCCTCCATCACCTCGGTCCGGCCAGAACCGATCAGCCCGCCCAGCCCGAGGATCTCCCCCTGTCGCAGCGAAAAGGACACATTGCTGGCAAAGCCCGGCACGCTGAGGTTTTCGACCGAAAGCACCTCTGGCGCGCCCCGCTCTACACCGGGTTTGGCGGGGTAGAGGTCAGAGACATCGCGGCCCACCATGGCGGTGGCCATCTCGTCTTCGGTGATCTCAGAGGTCGGGCTGGATTGCACCACCGCGCCATCGCGCATGATGGTGACATGGTCCGAGATCTCGGCCACTTCGTCCAGCTTATGGGAGGTGAACAAGACCGCCGTTCCCGCCGCGCGCAGGGCCGCGACCTGTTTGAACAGCACATCGGTCTCGCGTTTGGTCAACACCGCCGTCGGCTCGTCCATGATCAACACCCGCGCATCGCGCGACAGGGCCTTGGCGATCTCGACCATCTGTTTGTCGGAATTCGACAGGCGCGAGACCAGCGCATCCGGAGAGACGTTGCAGGCCACCCGATCAAGATAGTCCCGCGTGCGCCGCCGCATCTCGGCCTTGTCGAGCAGCGGCCCGCGTTTCAACTCGCGGCCCAGAAAGATGTTCTGCTCAACAGTCAACTGCTCCGCCAAGTTGAACTCTTGGTGGATCATCACGATCCCGGCCATCTCGCCCTCGTGCAGACTGTCGAAACGGACCGCTGCACCGTCAAGTTCGACAGCGCCCTTGGAGGGCAGTTGATAGCCCGCCATGATCTTCATCGTCGTCGATTTGCCCGCCCCGTTCTCACCGATCAGCGCATGAACGGTCCCCGGCTCTAGCGCGAGGGTCACGCCGTGCAGCACTTCGATAGAGCCGAAGCTCTTGCTCACGTCGCGCAGGGCAAGAACGGGGGTGGCACTCATAGCTTGGTCCACGCCGCATCATTGGCCGAGGAGGTGACGCAGGCGTTGATGAAACGCATCCCCGCCATGCCCGCCGTGATGTCCGGCAGCACGCCCATGGCGCTTTCGCGGCTCGCCCCGCCCTGCACGGCGCGGATCGCATCGGCGGCCTCGTTATAGATCGTGGCAAACCCTTCGAGGTACCCTTCGGGGTGGCCGCCGGGAATGCGGCTTACCGATTGCGACGCCTCAGACGCCCCTGCCCCGTTGCGGGTGATCAGGCGCTTCGGCTCTCCCAAGGGCGTGAACCACAGGTAATTGGGATCCTCTTGCGACCATTCCAAACCGCCCTTGTCGCCATAGATACGCAGCTTCAGCGCGTTCTCATTGCCGGGGGCAACTTGGCTTGACCACAGCATGCCGCGCGCGCCGCCAGCAAAGCGCAGCATCATATGGGCGTTGTCATCCAGCTGGCGCCCCGCGCCCCAGCTTTGCAGATCGGCGGCAAGGCTTTCGACCTCCAGACCGCTGACAAAACAGGCAAGGTTATGGGCATGGGTGCCGATATCCCCCACAGAGCCGCCCGCGCCCGAGCGTGCGGGATCGGTGCGCCATTCGGCCTGTTTGACGCCTTCGTTCTCCGCTGGGGCAGTCAGCCAGTCCTGCGGATATTCCGCCTGCACGATGCGGATCTCGCCCAGATCGCCTGCCTCGACCATTTCGCGGGCTTGGCGGATCATCGGATAGCCGGTGTAGTTATGGGTGAGGATGAAGAGCGCCTCGGCCTCCGCGACGCTGGCCGCCAACGCCTCCGCATCCTCCAGCGTGGAGGTCAGGGGCTTGTCGCAGATCACATGGATGCCCTTGGCCAAGAAGGCCTTTGCGGCAGCGGCATGAACGTGGTTGGGCGTGACGATTGAAACCGCCTCGATCCCGTCCTCGCGGCCGGCTTCGGCCTCGGCCATCTCTTCGAAACTGCCGTAGGAGCGCGGGATGCCCAAAGCCTCCGCACTGGCGGCGGATTTCTCGGGGGTCGAAGACAGCGCGCCCGCGACCAGATCGAACCGGTCGTCGATGCGCGAGGCGATGCGGTGCACCCCGCCGATAAAGGCGTCATTGCCGCCGCCCACCATGCCAAGTCGAATACGTGCCATCAGTCGATCCCCAGCATTTTGCGGTTTGCCGCCTCATCGGTGCCGCCATCGGCGAAGTCGTCAAAGGCTTTGTCGGTCACGCGAATGATGTGATCTGAGACGAATTGCGCCCCCTCACGCGCCCCGTCTTCGGGGTGCTTGAGGCAACATTCCCATTCCACCACGGCCCAGCCATCGAAATCATTCGCCGCCATTTTGGAAAAGACAGCGCCGAAATCAACCTGCCCGTCACCCAGCGACCGGAACCGCCCGGCGCGGTCCGTCCAGCTTTGATAGCCCGAATAGACCCCCTGACGGCCCGTCGGATTGAACTCCGCATCCTTGACGTGGAACATCTTGATCCGGTCTTTGTAGATGTCGATGTTATCAATGTAATCAAGACATTGCAGGACGTAGTGGCTGGGGTCATAGAGCATGTTGGCGCGCGCGTGATTGCCCGTGCGCTCTAGAAACATCTCATAGGTGATGCCGTCATGCAGGTCTTCACCGGGGTGGATTTCATAGCAGACATCGACACCGCAATCCTCGGCGTGGTTCAGGATCGGCAGCCAACGCGCGGCGAGTTCGTCAAAGGCCGTCTCAATCAGCCCGGCAGGCCGCTGCGGCCAAGGGTAGACATAGGGCCAAGCCAAAGCGCCCGAGAAGGTCGCATGCGCGCCGATCCCCATGTTCTTGGACGCCGAAAGCGCCAGTTTGACCTGCTCGACCGCCCATTCCTGCCGCGCCTTGGGATTGCCGCGCACTTCTTCGACGGCGAAGCCGTCAAAGGCCGTGTCATAGGCCGGATGCACGGCGACCAACTGGCCCTGAAGGTGGGTCGAAAGCTCGGTCACCTCCACGCCGTTTTCGACCGCCTTGCCCTTGAACTCATCGCAGTAATCCTTGCTCGACGCGGCCTTGGCCAAGTCGATCAGCCGCGCGTCCCAACTGGGCACCTGCACGCCTTTGTAGCCACAATCGGCGGCCCATTTGGTGATGCTGTCCCAAGAGTTGAAGGGCGCCTCATCGCCCGCGAATTGCGCCAGAAACAGCGCCGGTCCCTTGATCGTCTTCATAATGTTCCTCCCTCTCCCCGGCTCAAACGAACCGGTTCACGATGTTCTCCAGAATTTCCTGCCGGCCCGAGCGGGGCTGCGGGTTAATGCCGTCTTGGACGACCTGCGCGGCGATTGAGGCCAGATCCCCCTCCAGCATCGCCTTGGCCTTGGGCGTCTCCCACCCCGCGTAGCGCTCGGCGCGCATGGCCTCAATCGTGCCATCCTCCAGCATGGCGGCGGCGGCTTTGAAGCCCCGCGCGCAGACATCCATCGCGCCCGCATGGGCCGCGACCAGATCGATGGGGTCAAGCGATTGCCGCCGCAGCTTGGCGTCGAAATTGGTGCCGCCGGTGGTGAAACCGCCCGCCTTCAGCACCTCGTAATAGGCCAGCGCCACTTCGGGCACGTTGTTGGGGAATTGATCCGTGTCCCAGCCCGATTGATAGTCGTTGCGGTTCATGTCGATCGAGCCGAAAATCCCCAAGGACGCGGCGAGCGCCAGCTCATGTTCGAACGAATGGCCCGCAAGGATCGCATGGCCCTGTTCGATGTTCATCTGAACTTCGTTCTCCAGCCCAAACTCCTTGAGGAAACCATAGACCGTGGCCACGTCGAAATCATACTGGTGTTTGGTCGGCTCCTGCGGCTTGGGCTCAACCAGAATGGCGCCTTTGAAGCCGATCTTGTGTTTGTATTCCACCGCCATCTGCAAGAAGCGCCCGGCCTGCTGGCGTTCGCGTTTCAGATCGGTGTTCAGCAGAGTCTCATAACCTTCGCGCCCGCCCCAAAGGACGTAGTTCTGACCGCCCAGCTTATGGGTCGCGTCCATGCAGGCTTTGACCGTGGCGGCGGACCAAGCGAAAATCTCAGGGTCGGGGTTGGTCGCCGCGCCCGACATGAAGCGCCGGTGGCCAAAGAGGTTCGCCGTGCCCCAAAGCAGCTTGGTTTGGGAGCCTTCCATCTTGGTGCCGAGATAATCAATGATCTCTTCGAAATTGCGAAGGCTTTCGGCGAATGTGTCCCCCTCGGGGCGGATGTCGGCATCGTGCCAGCAAAAGAAGGGCGCGTTCAGCAGATCGAACATCTCAAAGGCCACATCGGCCTTGAGCTTTGCCAAATCCATCGTGTCACCGAACCACGGGCGATCGAAGGTCTGCCCGCCAAAGGGATCGCCGCCCGGCCATGCGAAGGAATGCCAATAGGCCACGGCGAAACGCAGGTGATCTTCCATCCGTTTGCCCATGACGATCTCGTCAGGGTTGTAGTGGCGAAAGGCCAGATCGGCCCCCTCGGGATCATAGGTGAGGGGCTTTATATCTTTAAAGAAATCAGTCATTTATCTTGGCCTTCATCTTATCGGTCAATGTGTCGGCGGGCAGATTGTCCCGCACATAAATCGTCGGCACGAGGTCCGGCATCGGCGGCAACTCCTTTTGGTCGATCAGCGCGCGCAAGACGGTGAAGGCGCGGTTGATCTCGACATCCGGGCGCTGGTCGATCACCAGATCGATATGCCGATCAAGCAGCGCCTGACGCGAATGCGCGACCAGTTCATGCACCACGCAGAAGGGCCGCTCTCCCTGGCCCTCTTGCAGGGCTGCGACCAACCCACTGTTGCCCGCGCCCACGTTGTAAAGTGCTGTCAGCTCCGTCTGTTCGAGCGCCTGACGCGTCTGCGCGTTCAGCACCTGCGCGTCGTCCTTCGTCATGATCGGATCCAGCAATTCAACCTGTGGGAAATCGGCCTGCAACACTTCGCGAAAGCCGGTCAGACGCTCCGCGTGGTCGCGCGCGTCCAGCGAGCCTGCAAAGGTCTGCACCCGCCCGCCCTGCCCGCCATGGGCAAGCCCCACCATGCGGCCCGCGGTGCGCCCGGCGGCGATGTTGTCGATCCCGATATAGGCGGCGCGGGCGACCTGCGGCAGGTCGGAGACGAGGCCCACCACGGCCACCCCCTTTTCGCGCAGGGCGGCCAAAGGTGCCTCAAGCGCCGCGCTTTGCAAGCCGACGATGGCGACACCGTCGAAATCCCGTTCCAGCAGGTCCGAAATGCTGTCTTGCAGCCCTTCGACGGCGAAGGCCGCGACCTCGATCACCTCGGCGGTGACGCGTTCGGTGGCCTGATGGGCGGCGGTATGGTCGATGTGTTGACGGATGCGGTTGAAAAAGGCGTTGGAGCCGCGGGGGATCAGGAAAGCGAGCCGGTAGACCCGCCCGCGTGACAGGTTCGCCGCCGCGACATTGCGCACATAGCCAAGTGCTGCGACCGCTTCGCGCACCTTGGCGATGGACTTTTCCGCCACGTTGCCGCGGTTGTTGATCACCCGGTCCGCGGTGGCATAGCTCACCCCGGCAGCGCGTGCGACATCGCTTAACGTCGGACTTGTCATGGCCCCTCCCCCGCGCGCTGGCCCTCCCAGCCTGCGCATCTCGGGGCCTATCTAGGGGGATATTTTGATATACGTCAATCATTTTTGATAGACGTATATCATTTTTCGCGGATAGGGCGGGGCGGCGGCGAACGTAAACCGCCCCTAAAGGTCTGATTATTCTGAAGTTTTCATGCCGAAACCGCCCACAAACTTACCGCGCCGCGGTCTCGCTGGCTTGCAGCGGGCCGGGGTGAATGCAAGCGACTTGATGCAGCGACTCGCCCGGTTGCGGCACCACCTGCGCGCAATCGGCCTGCGCCCGCGGGCATCGGCCCCGGAAGGCACAACCCGAGGGCGGGTTCATCGGCGAGGGCATGTCGCCGCTCATCGGCACGATCTGCTTGGCGCGCTCGGCGATCGGATCGGGGATTGGCACGGCCGAGAGCAGGGCCTGCGTGTAGGGATGCTGCGGGTCGTCGTAGAGCTGCGCCTTTGGTGCCTTCTCCATAACGCGGCCAAGGTAGAGCACCATGACCTCGTCCGAGATGTTCTTCACCACGCTGAGGTCATGGGCGATGAAGATCATCGCTAGCCCCAGATCGCGCTGCAACTCTTTCAGAAGTTCAATCACCTGCGCCTGAATCGAGACGTCGAGTGCCGAAACCGGCTCGTCGCAGATCAGCAGCTTCGGCTCCACGATCAGCGCACGGGCGATGCCGATGCGCTGGCACTGGCCGCCGGAGAACTCATGCGGGTAGCGGTTGATCATCTGCGGCAGCAGGCCCACGCGCTCCATCATCTGAGCCACCCGGGTGCGACGCTCGCGCGCGGGCACGTCGGGGCGGTGGGTCTTCAGCGGCTCGGCGATGATCTGACCCAGCGTCATACGCGGGTTGAGCGAGGCGAGCGGGTCCTGAAACACCATCTGGATCTCGGACCGGTAGGGCTTCATCCGGCGCGGGGAGAGCGACAGAAGATCGGTCTCGCCCTGCCACATGACCTGCCCCTCGGCGGGGACCATCTGGATCAGCCCGCGCGCGAGGGTGGATTTGCCGCAGCCGGATTCGCCCACAACGCCGAGGGTCTTGCCGGGCTCCAGATCGAAGCTCACCCCGTTGACCGCGTGCAGGATGCGCGGCTTGGTCCAGGGCATGTCGCCGGCGCGGGTGATCGGGAATTTGACGTGAAGGTCGCGGACGGAAAGCAGCGGGCTCATGCGGTGACCTCCGCGATGGGACGGTGGCAGGCGCGGGCGCGCGCGCCGTCGAAGGGGGCCAAGGGTGGCATCACGCGGCAATCGTCGCCGACGTAGTCGCAGCGCGGGCGGAAGGGGCAGCCTTCGGGCGGGGCCGCCATGTTGGGCGGGTTGCCGGGGATCGCCTTCATCGTGGCGTCCTCGTCATCGACGCGCGGCACGGCGGCCAAAAGGCCGCGGGTGTAGGGATGCGTCGGCTGGGCAAAGAGCGGCTCGGTCGGGCCTTGCTCCATCACCCGACCACCGTACATGACCAGCACCCGCTCGCAGAAGCCTGCGACAACGCCGAGGTCATGGGTGATGAGGATCGTGGCCATGCCGAAATCCTTTTGCAGATCGCCCAAGAGGTCCATGATCTGCGCCTGTACGGTGACGTCGAGCGCGGTGGTCGGCTCGTCTGCGATCAGCAGGTCGGGCTTGCACAGCAGCGACATGGCAATCATCACCCGTTGGCGCATGCCGCCCGAGAACTCGTGTGGGAAGAGGCGAATGCGTTCCTTGGCCGCCGGGATTTTCACCGCGTCCAGCATCCGCACCGATTCCGCGAGCGCATCGCGTTTGGACAGGCCTTGGTGCAGGGTCAGCACCTCGGTCATCTGGTCGCTGATCCGCATGTAGGGGTTGAGCGAGGTCATCGGGTCCTGAAAAATCATCGCGATGCGCTCGGCCCGGATCTTGTTCAGTACCTTGGGCTTGGCGCCGAGGATTTCTTGCCCATCGAAACGGATCGACCCACCGGTGCGCCCGTTGGGCGCTAGCAGTCCCATGATCGAGAATGCGGTCTGCGATTTGCCCGAGCCGCTTTCGCCGACGATGCCGAGGGTCTCGCCCCGGTTGATCGAGAGCGACAGGTCGTTGACCGCATGTACGGGGCCGTCTTCGCCGTCGAAGGTGACGGAGAGCTTGTCGATTTCCAACAGAGACATCAGCGATCCTTGGGGTCGAGCGCGTCACGAAGCCCGTCGCCGATGAAGAACAGGCCGAACAGCGTGAGACAGAAGAACAGCAGCGGGAAGCCCAACTGCCAGGTGGTGCCATAGGCGATGGTGCCCGCCCCTTCGGAGATCAGCGCCCCGAGGGAGGTCAGCGGCTCCTGCACGCCGAGGCCGAGGAAGGAAATGAAGCTTTCGGTCAGGATCATCAGCGGGACCAGCAGCGTGGCATAGACGGCGATAACACCCAGAAGGTTGGGCACGATGTGGCGCAGGATGATGACCG
Organism: Sulfitobacter sp. 1A13679; assembly: GCF_043557115.1. NCBI lineage: Bacteria > Pseudomonadati > Pseudomonadota > Alphaproteobacteria > Rhodobacterales > Roseobacteraceae > Sulfitobacter > Sulfitobacter sp. 1A13679. Next base: position 104,636 of record NZ_JBIFFO010000006.1, on the reverse strand, counting down.
GGGCCGAGACGCCGGTGGCGCGGGCGGCCTCGACGAATTCGCGGCCCTTGATGGTCAGGGTCTGGCCGCGCACGATGCGGGCCATCTCCATCCAGGAAATCAGGCCGACGCCAGCAAAAAGGATGGTGATCGAGCGGCCATACATGACCAAGAGCAGGATCAGCACGAACATATAAGGCACGGCCATGAAGATATCGACGAGGCGCATCATGATGCTGTCGGTGCGCCCGCCGAAGTAGCCCGCCACCGCGCCGTATAGCGTGCCGACCACGCAGGCGATCAGCGCGCCCACGAGGCCGACGGCGAGGCTAATCTGGGTGCCCTGTACGGTACGGGCGAAGAGGTCGCGGCCCAGATCGTCGGTGCCGAAGTAATGGCCGCTTTCAATAGACGGCCCGCCGAGTTCCACGATCTGGCCCATGACGTTGTAGTCGAGTTCCTCGTTCGACCATTGCGCAAGGCTGTTGCCGAAGAGCGCGAAAGCCACCACGAAGCCGAGGATCACCAATCCCATCAGCGCCGCCTTGTTGCGAAAGAACCGCCGCCGCGCATCGGCCCAAGGGGAGCGCCCCTTGCCCGCAAGCTCGCTGGCTTCGACCCGTTGTTCGGATGTCATCACCATGTCAGTACCGGATCTTGGGGTCGATCCATCCGTACAGGATGTCGACCACGAGGTTGAAGAAGATCGTCAGCGCGCCGACGAGGATCGTCACCCCCATCATCACCGCGTAATCGCGGTTGAGCGCGCTGTCGACGAAGGCCTTCCCGATGCCGCCGGTGGAGAAATAGATGTCGACCACCACGGAGCCGGTGATCATCGCGACAAAGGCCGGCCCAAGGTAGGAGATTACGGGCAACATCGCAGGTTTCAACGCATGGCGGAGGATGACTCGGCGCTCGGGCAGCCCTTTGGCGCGGGCGGTGCGGATGTGGTTGGAGGTCAGCACTTCCAGCATCGAGGAGCGGGTAATCCGCGCAATCGACGCCATGAAGGACGTGGACAGGGCGATCACTGGCATGATCCAATATTCCGGTCCCTGCCAGCCGCCACCCGGCAGCCAGCCAAGCCAGAGCGTGAAGACCAGCACGAGGATCGGCGCCATCACGAAGTTCGGCAGCACCTGCGCCCCGATGGAGACGCCGACGGCGGCATAGTCCAGCGCCGAGTTGTGCCGCACGGCGGCGGCGACGCCGAGGCTCACGCCGACGATGACCGCCACGGCGAAGGACAAAAGGCCATAGGTGAGCGTGATCGGGAAACCTTGGGCGATGATCTCGTTCACCGAACGGTCCTTGTAAACAAAGCTCGGCCCGAAATCGAATTCGGTCACGATGCCCCAGACGTAAGTTGTGATCTGCTTCCACAGCGGATCGTCGAGCCCGTATTTCGCATTGAGGTTGGCCAACACCTGCGGCGGCAACTCGCGCTCCGAGGTGAAGGGGCCGCCGGGGGCGGAATGCATCAGCAGGAAGGAGATGACGATCAAGACCAGAAGCGTCGGAATAGCGATAGCAAGGCGCTTGAGGATGTAACTGAGCAAGAGGCGCGCGCTCCGAATACGGGGTTTGTGGGGGTGTAGAATAGAATCGGGCAGCCCGTGCCATAACCGCCGGGCTGCCCGAATGTCGAGAGGTTACTCCGCGGTACGGTAGAGGTCTTTGCCGTACCACGTGTTGTTCACGTTGTTCTCAGGCAGACCTTCGATGTCTTCCGCGATCATGTCGACGTTCGCGTAGTGGTAGATCGGGATGATCGGCATTTCCTCGGCCAAAATCTTCTCCGCTTCTTGATAAAGCGGCTGCGGATCTTCGGCGGTCTTGCTGTCCTTCATGAGCTTGTCATAGGCGTCGTTATAGAACTCGCCGTTGTTGTGGCCCGAATAGGAGGTCATGAGGTCGAGATAGGTCGACGCCTCGTTGTAGTCACCGCACCAAGCATAACGCGCCATGTCGTAGTCTTGGTTCTGCATCCGGTCGGTGTGGACCTTCCACTCATAGTTGTCGAGCGTGAGGTTCACGCCGATCTGCTTGAGCATCTGCGAGGCCGCGATGGCGATCTTCTTGTGATCTTCCGAGGTGTTGTACTGCAGCGTCAGATCCAGCGGGTTGTCGGGCCCGTAGCCTGCCTCGGCCAGCAGCTCCTTGGCTTTCTCCACGCGCTGCGCTTGATCCATGTTGTCGGCCCAGTCCAGTTCGGGACGCTCGAAATCGGCGATCGCCCAGTGGGTCCAGTTGTACGAAGGTTTCTGGCCGCCTTGCAGGATGCGGTCGACGATGATGTCGCGGTCGATGGCATAGGCCAGCGCCTTGCGCACATTGACGTTTTTCAGCGCCTCCGGCCCCTTCTCGCCCACGTTCAGCATGTAGATGTAGGAGCAGTTATAGGGGGTGGAAACCGCCTGTTCGGGATACTCTTTCTTCAGACGCGGATACTGCCCGGCGGGGATGTCCACGCGGTCCAGCTCACCGGCCAGATAGCGGGTCAGGGCTTGGTTCACGTCGTTGATCGTCAGCGCGATGATCTCTTCCATCACCACGTTCTCGGCGTCCCAATAGGTGTCGTTCTTCTCCATCACGACACGCTCGCCCAGCTGGTGTTCGACCAGCGTATAGGCGCCGTTGCCGACAAGCGTGCCTGCATCGGTCCAGTCGTCGCCATGTTCCTCGACCACGCTTTGCAGCACGGGGAAGGTCGAGCCGTGCACCAGCATCTGCGGGAAATAGGGCAGCGGCGTGGTGATCTTGACCTCAAGCGTATAGTCGTCGATGGCGCGGATGCCCAGCTCCTCGGGGGACTTGTCCCCGGCGATGATCTCAGGCGCGTTCTCGACCTGCATCAACTCCATGTACCAGGCGTATTCCGAGGCGGTCGCCGGGTCGGCCAGACGGCGCCATGAATAGACGAAGTCATTCGCGGTGACCGGCTCGCCGTTGGACCACTTGGCGTCGTCGCGCAGGTTGAACGTATAGGTCTTGCCGTCTTCCGAGACTTCGTGATCGAGCGCCACACCGGGGACCAGCTCACCGTTGCCATCTTCGTTGTAGAGCCCCTCGAAAAGGTTGCGCAGCACGTCTGAGCCTTCAACGTCGGTGTTGATCTGCGGGTCCATCGACTTGATCGCGTCGAGCAGCCAGAAGGTATAGGTTTGATCGTCGGCAAGATTCACGCCCTCGGGCACATCGGCGGCATGGGCCTGAAACGCAAGGCTCAGCGCCAATGCGGAGGATGCGAGTGTGGTGCATAGCTTCATGGTGACTCTCCGTTGTTTGAAAGTTCGTGTTCTGATTGAAAAGTAATCAATCGAAAACGAAGAGCACATGCAAGACGTTGCCTCGCGTCAGCCAAACACGGCGGCTTCGCGCCGAGGCGGCGCGAGGTTGTAAAGACTGGCCCCGCCCCCGGTCTGCCCCGGGCGGCGGGGTTCAACGTGGCAAAGGGCGCCTAGCCGCGCGCGCCCCATGTGTCGGACAGGCGGTAGCCGCCCGGCCAAGGGTCATCGGGGTCGAGCATATGTTGATGGATGCCCGTGACCCAGCCCCGGCCCGACAGTTCTGGCTGGATGGCCATATGTTCGCCCACCCGCGTCTCGCTTAAGATGCGCCCTGTGAAGGTCGACCCGATCAGCGACACGGTGGTCAGACTGTCCTCCAGCCCCATTTCCCCCCGCGCGTGCAGCAGGGCCATCCGCGCGCAAAGGGCGGTGCCAGTGGGCGAACGGTCCACCTTGCCGGGCTGGATCGCCACCGCCGCCCCGGCGCGCAGGCCGGTCTCATCGCGGGTCACCGGACCGGCGAACAGGCAGAAAGAGAAATGCTGCCAATCAGGGTTCTCAGGGTGGTCGAACCGCATCGCCGCATTGGCCGCATCGGTGATCCGCACGCCGAGCCGCGCGATGTCATGGGCCTCATGCGCCTCTAGCGAAAACCCCATGGCGGCGGCATCGACGACCACAAAACTGTCGCCGCCATAGGCGGTATCGACAGTGAGCGTGCCCAGCCCTTCGACCTCAAGCGGCACATCCAGACGCGCCGCGAAACTTGGCAGGTTCTGTACGAAAATACGCTCCGCCTTGCCATTGCGACATTCGGCGCGAACCTTCACCAGCCCGCCCGGCGCTTCGAGGGTTAGCTCCGTCACAGGTTCCGTCATCGGCAGGATGCCTCCGTCGAGCAGCACGGTCGAGACGCAGATCGAATTGGAACCGGACATCGGCGGCGTGTCCTCCGGCTCCATGATGATGAAGGCCGCATCGGCGCGGGGGTCTTTCGGCGGCACCAGCAGGTTCACATGGCGAAACACCCCGCCGCGCGGCTCGTTCAACACGAAGTTGCGCAACGTCTCATCCCGCGCGATCCAGCGGCTTTGCTCCCACAGCGTCTCGCCCGGCGGCGGGGTGACACCGCCCACAATCACGTCGCCGACCTCGCCCTCGGCATGGGCCGAGATCACATGTACCGTCTTGCTGCTACGCATTGCTTGTTTCCTCTTCGGCCAGCCATGGCGGCAAAGCCTCCCCGGCCTGCCCGGTCACGGCTGCCTCGACACAGTCCGCGATACTGCCAAAGCGCACCTCCCGGCCCGACAGTCCGGGGGCGTAATGGGCGTATTTACCGGAGTTCGTCATCAACACCTTGGCCGAGGGCGGGAAGACCGGCTCGGAGATCGAACACCAGCAGATATCGGGCACGACTTGCACGCCCGCCGCTTCGAGCCGCGCCACGGTGCCGTCATCGCGCGCCGCTTGTAACGTGTCTTGGCCAAGCGTCACGATCACCGCCGTGTCGGCATGGCGCTTGCGCCCGGCAAGGGCGGTGTCGAGCGCGCGGCATTCTGCGTGGGAGAAATGCGGGCTGCCAAAGGCCACGAGGTCGACCTTCGCCGCCCCCGCGTTGAACTGTCGCCAAACACGCCGCAGGTCATCGGATGTGAGGCGGACCGTATCGGCCTCCGCGACAGGGGGCAGATCGGCCTCGGGTGTGATCCCGGCGACATGCAGCATTGGGGCTGCGGAGGTGGTGCCAAAGGCCGCGCAGAGCGCTTTGAGATCGTCATCATTCGGGGCGGCCCCCTCCAACCCGCGCAAAAGCGGGATCCGGTCCGGGGCGGCCTGCCCCGCCAGCCAGCCCAGCATCGGCCAGATCGCCTCGTCATACTGCGCGGGCAGCGCCACTTCGATCACCCGGCGCGGGGCGCGGTGTTCCTCTAGATAGACCCCTGAGAGCGGCGCGCGCGCCGTGAGCGCGATGCACAGGTCGAGAAAATCGGGATGTTTCACCGTCCGCGCGCCAAGCACGCTATTGGCATAGATCACCGCGTTGGACTCCGACCACGCGATGAACTCGCCGCGTTCGGGCGGGGCCGGCAATTGGTAGGGCGCACAAGTGAAACTGGGCCGCGCGCCCATCGTGACATAGGCGTCGGCCAAACGGCTGGCGGGCAGGCCAAAGTCCGGCGGCACGCCTTGATCGCGCCAATTGCCGTGATCGACCGAGATCGCATTCATCGTCGTCGGCACACGCACCTTCGAGCCCATATCGGCCATGGTCTGGGCAAAGAGCAGGTTGGCAGGGCTGGCGTAGATGCAGCCGTCGATATGCACGCGCGTCACGTCGACCAGCCGCTCGGCCCCCTGCCCCCGGGCCATGGTGCAGGTGATCTCCATCGCCAGTTGCACGGCCTTGCCTTCGGCCCCGTCCAGCATCGCTTGATCCTCGGCGGTGAGATGCAGGGCGCGGGCGGGCCTGTCCGACAGGGGCAGATCCCAGTCATCGGTGCTGAGCATCTCAGGCGTGATCCGCGCGCTGCGGGATTTGGCGAGCAGGTCGTAATCCTCGGCCCCGAGGCGCAGCACCGCGAGCGGCTTGTCGAACATCTTCCCCGCGATCAACGCGCCCAGGGTCAGGATGTCTTCGGCCTCACGAAACACGAGGGCAGCAGGGGCATGACCGTTCAACGCCAGTTCCAGCAGCACGCCGCTGCCGGTGCAGGAGCCGCGGCTGGTGGGCATGAGCAGGATCTTCCCCGCCAGCGACTGACCGCAAAGCGGGTGATGCGCATCGATGACCTTGCCCGTGGCCGGATCGACGCCGCCCCAGAAACTCAGCCCCTCAGAGGAAGCCAGCACCGCGCCTTGGGCTGCGGCGGGAACGATGATATGCGCCATGGGGAGCCTCTTTATATCAGGTGACGACAAAGCCGTGCGCGAAGGGGTCACGCTCGTCGATGAAAATGGTGTTAAAGCCCGTCACCCGCGCCCAACCGGCGATGGAGGGGATGATCGCGGGCCTGCTGGCCACCTCTGCCGCCGCTTCGACACGGCCTTTGAACATGGAGCCGATGATGGATTCATGCACGAAATCATCGCCGACATTCAGCTTGCCCTTGGCCGCCAACTGCGCCATCCGCGCCGAGGTGCCAGTGCCGCAGGGCGAACGATCGATCGCCTTGTCACCGTAGAAAACCGCGTTGCGGGCGTGCGCCTCTCCCGCGCGGGGGGCGCCGGTCCAGAGGATATGGCTCAGCCCGTGGATCGCGGGGTGTTCGGGGTGGATGAACTCATATTTCGCATTGAGCGCGACGCGGAGTTTCGGGCTAAGGCCGACCAATTCGGAGACCGAAAAATCTGCCATATCGCGGAAGTTCTTCTGCGGCTCGACGATAGCGTAGAAATTGCCGCCATAGGCCACATCGACCACCACTTCGCCCAAACCCTCGACCTCCGCCGTCAGCCCTTCGGCGTAGAGGAAGGCGGGCACGTTGGTCAGGCGCACCTCTTCAACGAAACGCCCCTCTTGCCGGTAGGTCACATCGACCCGCCCGGCAGGGGTTTCAAGGCGCAATTGGCCGGGGGTGGCGGGGGTGACCAGCCCGTTCTCAAGCGCGATGGTGACGGTGCCGATGGTGCCGTGGCCGCACATCGGCAGGCAGCCCGAGGTTTCGATGAACAGCACTGCAATGTCGCAATCATCCCGCGTCGGCGGGTAAAGGATTGCGCCTGACATCTGGTCGTGCCCACGCGGCTCGAACATCAGACCGGTGCGGATCCAGTCGTATTCCGCCAGAAAATGCGCGCGCTTTTCCAGCATGTTCGCGCCCTTCAACAGCGGCGCGCCGCCGGTGACGAGCCGTACCGGATTGCCGCAGGTATGGCCGTCGATACAGGGAAATGTGTGTTGCGTCATGTCAGCCTCTAGAAACGGGCGGGAGAGAAGGGGGTCAGGTCGATGCCGGGATCTTGACCGGTCATCAGATCCGCGATGATGGCGGCAGTGCCCGCCGATTGGGTGAGGCCCAGATGCCCGTGGCCAAAGGCGCAGAACACATCCGGGCGGTTTGGCAGCGCGCCGATAGCGGGCAGGCTGTCGGGCAGTGAGGGGCGGAAACCCATCCACTGCGTGCCGCCCGAGGTGTCGAGCCCCGACAGAAAGCGCTTGGCCTTTTTCAGCATCGCATCGGCCCGGGCAAAGTTCGGCGGCAGGTCAAGCCCGCCGAGTTCCACCGCCCCGCCGACGCGCATCCCATGGCCCACCTTGCTGATGACAAAGCCATGGCCGCCGAAAGTGATTTGGCGCTTCAGGTCGAAGGCCCCGGCGGGCAGGGTCGTGTTATAGCCGCGCTCGGTCTCCAGCGGGATTTTCGCGCCAGCGGTCCGCGCGAGGTGATGCGAATGCGCACCTGCGGACAGCACCACGCGGCCCGGCATCAGGCCAGCGGCGGTCTCGACCCCGCCCGCGACGAGACGTTCGGCGCGGGTGATGGTGATCTCCCCGCCCCCGGCCCGGAAGCGTTTGGCCATCGCCAGCACATAGTCGCGCGGATCCGAGATCGATTGCCATTCCGGGGTGAAGGTCGCATGGGTGAAGCTGGGCGCAAGACCGGGCTGATAGGCCGCAATCTCATCGCCCTTGAGATGGGTGAAGGCGATCCCCGCCTCTTCGCGGGCCTGCCATCCGGGGAGGGAGGCGCGGAACTCGGCCTCGCTTTCATAGACCTGCAACTGCCCGTCGTGCCGCAGCATATGGGCCAGACCGCTCCTCTCCAGATGCGGATCTAGGGCGGCCTGCGACAGCTTCATCAGCGCCGTCTGCGCCACTGTCGAGGCACGGACCTGCGCGGGCCAACTCGCTTTCCAAAATCGCCACATCCACGGGGCGATCCGCCCGGCATAGCGCGGCGGCACTGACAGCGGCCCCAGCGGATCAAGCAGCCATTTCGGCGCCTGCCGGATCATCCGGGGCGAGGCGAGCGGCAGGATCTCGGTAAAAGCAAAGGCGCCCGCGTTGCCCGCCGAAGCGCCCGCCGCCGGGCCTTCACGGTCGATCACCCGCACGGGTAGCCCGCGCGCCTGAAGTGCCAGCGCGGTGGACAGGCCCACCACGCCAGCGCCGACAACCGTCACCGGGGTTTGGTTCATTACCGCACGCTCGACAGGAATTGACGGGTCTCTTCTTGCTGCGGATCGCCAAAGATCTGATCCGGCGCGCCGATCTCGGCCATGACGCCCTTGTGAAAGAAGGCCACACGGTCCGACACATCGCGTGCGAAACTCATCTCATGGGTGACACAGATCATCGTCATCCCCTCATCTGCCAGCAATTTGAGCGTGTCCAGCACCTCGCCCACCAGCTGCGGGTCGAGCGCCGAGGTCACCTCGTCAAAGAGAATGTAATCGGGCGACATGGCCAATGCACGCGCAATCGCCATCCGCTGCTGCTGCCCGCCCGACAGGCGGCTAGGGTAGACATCCAGCTTGTCGGCCAGACCCACATGCGAAAGTTGCTGCACCGCGATTTCTTCGGCTTCCTTGCGGCCCATACCTTTCACTTTGCGCGGGGCCAGCGTGACATTCTCCAGCACCGTCAGATGTGGGAAGGCGTTGAATTGCTGGAACACGATGCCGATCTTGCGGCGCAGCTTGTTCAGGTCGGTGTCGCGGGCGTGAACCTCGGTCCCGTCGACGACGATGCGGCCACTGTCGATCGGCTCTAGCCCGTTGATGCAGGTCAGAAGCGTCGATTTGCCCGAACCCGAGCCGCCGATCACCGAGACGACCTCGCCTTTTTGCACGGTCAGGTCGATGCCCTTGAGCACCTGAAGCGCACCAAAAGATTTGTGGACGTTTTCAATCTCAATCATTTTCTTGCCACCTTTTTTCCAAGCGGCTGCCAAGCCGGGCAATGGGGAAACTGAGCGCGAAGTAAATCGCGCCGGTCACGAGCAGGATGAACATCGGCTCTTGCAGGCGTGTCACCAGAATTTGCGAGGCGCGCAGCAATTCGATGATGCCGAGCCACATCACCAGCGCGCTGTCTTTCATCACGCCGAGCGTCAGGCCGATCCAACTGGGCAGGCCAACCCGCAGCGCCATGGGAAAGACGATCTGCGTGAGGTCTTGGCCCCATGTCATGCCGAGTGAGCGCGCCGCACGGCGGGTGACCGAAGGCACCGCCTCAATCGCGCCGCGCACGATCTCGGTGCAATAGGCCGAGGTATAGAGCGCCAGCACGATGCAGGAGGTCACGAAGGGCGAAATCCCCCAGCCCGCGATGGCCTGAAAGGCGTTGGCAAGGATCAATTGGATCAGCAGCGGGACCGAGCGGAAGATATCCAGCACGAAGGTCAGCGGCAGCGCCGCCCATGGGCTGATCTGGCTGCGCAGCACCCCGAAGAACACCCCCAGCAGCGTGCCGCCCACCACCGCGAAGGCGGTGACCGAAAGCGTCACCCCTGCGCCTTTGAGCATGAACAACAGGTCGTTGAAGGTCAGAGCCGTATCAAACATCTATTCTCTTCCTTCAGTAGCGAAACAGGCGGGCCGCAAGCAGCCGTGCGCCAAGCATCACGGTCTTGGCGATCACGTAGTAGATCACCGCCGCCAATGCGAAGAATTCAAAGGTTCGGAAGCTGCGCGCGTTGAGGTCTTGCGTCACCCCGGCGAGATCCGAATTCAGCCCCACTGTGACCCCCAGAGAGGTCATCAAGATCGCCCAGATCATCTGGTTCGTCGTCGGCAGGAACGAGATGCGGAACATCTGCGGCAGGATGATCAAGCGAAACGCCTTGGCCTGCCCCATGCCCAGTGACCGTCCGGCGCGCAGTTGCGTCCCCGGAATGGCGCGCATCGCGCCGCGGAACGTCTCGCAAAGGTAGCCCGCGTTGTTAAAGGCGATCCCCGCCAGCAGCGCGGCGTAGGGGCTGAGATAGATCCCGAAAGACCCAAGCCCGAAATGCGCCATGTAAATCTGAAACAGCGCCGGCGTGTTGCGCGCCACTTCGACCCATGCGGTCGCAGGCGCCCGCAGCCAAGCCGATTTGGCATCCCGGCCCACGGCCAGCAGCACGGCGATGGCAATGCCGATGAGCATCGACAGGATCGATATTTGCAGCGTGACCAGCGCGCCTTCCAGCATCTCTGGTAAGGCGCGAAAGGCCTGTCGCCATTGAAAGGTATAGTTGCCCATCTCTTGCTCCGATCAGCGGTTATCGGCAAGGGGGCCGCAGGTCGCGGCCCCGCATTCATCAGCGATAGGCTTTGGCGATGGTCAGGTCCGGCGCCTCGCCGCCGACCCATTTGTCGAACAGTTCCTGATAACGGCCCGAGCGCACCTGCTGGTTCACGAAGAGGTCGAGGTAGTTCAGCAGACCGTATTCCTGACGCAGGCCGATCAGACCGACATAGTCCACGTCAAAGGGCGCATCGCCCGCGATGGTCAGACCGTCGAACTTGCCGCTCGCCACGATGGAGGAGGCCACGGTGGAGGTCACGACCGTCGCGTCGATCTGGCCTTGGGCCAGCGACAGGAAGACGTCCGCTTGGCTCTGGTAGGAACGGAAGCTGCCTTCGTCCCATGCGTCGACCTGCTCTTCCAGCGCGATGGCTTCGAAAGTGCCCGCGACGGAACCCACTGTCTTGCCCTTGAGGCTTTCAAAACTGTCGACGCCCGCGTCTTCGCGGGTCAGCACGACGTTGGTGAAGGCGAAATAGGGCACCGAGAAGCCGACGGTCTTGGCGCGCTCCAGCGTGTCAGAGGTGGAGGCAACACCCACATCCGCGCGGCCCGAGACGAGGGCTGGGATACGGTCGGGGAAGGGCGTCTCCACGATCTCGGCTTCGACGCCAAGGGCGGCGGCCAGATCGTTGCAATAGTCCACGTCGAAGCCGACGGGCGTATTGCTGTCATCGCGCGAGCCCATGGGCGGGAAGTCCAGCACCACGGCGCAGCGCAGCGTGCCCGAAGAAATGATGTCGTCCAATTTGTCGGCCTGAGCGGCGGTGCCGATCACGGTCGCAGCCACGAGGCTCCCGGCGAGTTGCGTGAATTTCATAGGTATCTCCCTCTTGGGTTGGTCGCCCCCGACTCTCTCTGGACGGGGTGCGGGGTGGTATGAAGGAACAATGTCTTCATTAAAAATACAATATGTATTTTTAACTTTTACCGGCATGTCGACATATTTCTGATACAATCCGGCCTGGCCAGCATGGTCGCGAAAGAGCAGCCGGTTGGGCTGCTCCCCCACGGCGAAACAAATGCGAAAAGCCGGGCGCGCGGCCCGGCTTTTGCGATCTCAGATTATCCCGCCGCGTCTTCCGGCAACAGCGCCTCAGGCAGGTTCTGATAAGACACGGGCCGCAAGAAACGGCGGATCGACAGGGTGCCCACGCTGGTCGCGCCGAAGTTGGTGCTGGCCGGATACGGCCCGCCATGCACCATGGAATCCACCACCTCGACCCCTGTCGGGAAACCGTTGGCCAACAGGCGACCCGCCTTGCGTTCCAGCACCGGCATGAGGTCGCGCGCGGCGTCGACATCCGCGTCATCCATATGCAGGGTGATGGTCAACTGCCCGTCCAGATCGAGTGCCAGCGCGCGCATCTCTTCCAGCGAAGAGACCCGCACCACCAAGCCCAGAGGGCCAAAGACCTCTTCGTGCAGCGCCGGATTGGCCTTGAACTCTTCGCCCGTGGTCTCGAAGAGCGCAGGCGCGGCGGTGCGGCCTTCGCTGTCGGCCAGATGCACTTGGCGCAGGCTTGGCGCGGATTTGAACTTGTCCCGCCCTGCGCAATAGGCCTCGGCAATACCGTCTGTCAGCATGACCTGCGGGGCCACCTCTTGCAGCGCTGTGGCCGCGTTTTGCACGAAGGCGTCGGCGCCCGGCCCGTCGATTACCACGGCAATGCCGGGATTGGTGCAGAACTGGCCCGCGCCCATGGTCAGCGATGCCGCCCAGCCCTTGCCAAGCTCCTCGGCCCGTGCCGCCATCGCGGCGGGCAGCATGAACATCGGATTGACCGAGCCCAACTCGCCGAAGAAGGGGATCGGCTCTGGCCGCGCGGCGCAGAGATCGAAGAGCGCCCGGCCCCCGGCGAGCGAGCCGGTGAAGCCCACGGCCTTGATCCGAGGATGCTGCACCACGGCCTGCCCCACGGCGCGGTTGCCGCCTTGGATCAGCGAGAAGACCCCGCGCGGCATGCCGCAGCTTTCAACCGCCGCATGGATCGCTTCGGCCACGATCTCTCCGGTGCCGGGATGGGCGGAGTGACCTTTGACCACGACCGGACAGCCCGCCGCCAGCGCCGCTGCGGTGTCACCGCCCGCCACGGAGAAGGCCAGCGGGAAGTTCGACGCGCCAAAGACGGCCACGGGGCCGATGGGGCGTTGCACCATGGTGATCGCGGGCCGCGGGGCGGGCTGGCGTTCGGGCATGGCGGCATCGAAGCGGCGGTCGAGGTAGTCACCCTGTTCGATATGCGCCGCGAACAGGCGGAGTTGGCCCACGGTCCGGCCCCGCTCCCCTTCCAGCCGCGCTTCGGGCAGGCCGCTTTCTTGGCTGCCGATCTCGGTGATCTCGGCCCCGCGGGCGTCGATCTCATCGGCGATGGCGTTGAGGAATTTGGCGCGGGTCGCGCGGCTGGAATAGCCATAGTCCCAAAACGCCGCTTCGGCAGCTTCGCAGGCTTGGTCGACCAACTCCACCGTGCCGACCGAGTAGTCATGCGCCGGCCCACGGGCCGGGCTAGAGCTAAAGCGGTCATCCGTGGCGATCCATTCGCCAGCGATCAGGTGTTTGCCATGGGGGGTAAAGGCCATCGTCTATCCTTTCATGCGGGCCGCGGCCCGGTGTCAGCTTGCGTCTCTCCGCATCTGCATACATGATGTATGCATGATTGCAACCCAAGCCCTGCGAGGTTTCAGATGGCCGACACAACCCTCTCTCACGATGACCTGACCGCGATGGTCATTCGGATTTTCCAAGGCGCGGGTCTGTCGCCCCTGAATGCCGCCGCCCTCGCGCGGGTGATTGTCGCGGGCGAAGGCGATGCCTGCAAATCCCACGGCATCTACCGGATCGAAGGCTGCCTGCGCACGATCAAAGCGGGCAAGGTGGTGCCCGACGCGGTGCCACAGGTGCATCACGACGACAGCGCCGTGGTGCGCGTGAACGCGGGCGGCGGGTTCTCCAATGCCGCCTTCGAAGCAGGCGCGCCGGTACTGGCAGAGCGTTGCCGCACCACCGGAATCGCCGCAATGGTGATCAACGATTGCACCCATTTCGCCGCGCTCTGGCCCGAGATCGAGGCGCTGACCGAGATGGGCCTCGCGGCCATGGCCATGTGCCCCAGCTATGCCAGCGTCGCCCCTTCTGGCGGAACCGACCCCTTGATGGGGACCAACCCTTTCGCCTTTGGCTGGCCTCGGGAAGGGGGCGACCCTTACGTTTTTGACTTCGCCACCAGCGTCGCCGCGCGGGGGGAGATCGAATTGCACCGCCGCGCGGGCACGCCCCTGCCCGAAGGCTGGGCCATCGCCCCCGATGGCAGCCCGACGACCGACCCCGAAGCCGCCCTCGCCGGGGCCATGCTGCCCTTCGGCGGGCACAAGGGGTCGGCCATCTCGACCATGATCGAATTGCTTGCCGGGGTGATGATCGGTGACCTGACCAGCCCTGAAGCGCGCGATGCCTTGGGCGCGCTCACCCTTGCGCCCGCGCATGGCGAATTGATCATCGCCTTCGACCCCAAAACGTTTGCCGCAGGCCGCCCCGGCGATCCCTTCGCGCGGGCGGAAACCCTCTTTGACGCGATCACCGGCCAAGGGGCGCGGCTGCCCTCGCAGCGCCGTTTCAAGGCGCGTGCCGAGACGCGGGCCAAGGGGATTCCCCTGACGGATGCCGAGATGCGCAGCCTTGAGCGTTTGCTGGCCGAAGGGCACGACGCCGTCTGACCCCCACCGCGCGCCACCCTCCCGCGGGGGTGGGGCGCGATCCCGCCCAAACACGCCTCAAAGCGCCGCAAAATCTTGCCGCTACCGCAGGGCGATTGTCACAAAAAAGCGGCGATCCTACGGAAATCAAGGCGAAAATTTGTGCAGCCCTCACCGCGCACCAGGCGGATCGGCGGTTTTCCGCGCTGACCTGCGGCATTCCGCTGATAGTTGCAATATCAAGTTTCCAGCCTCCGCAAAAAGATTAGATAGGGAAAAAATTGCACACTCTTAACGTGTCTTCTGAGGTATTGTTTTGCCGAATTTCCCGACTGCACGACCGATTGAACAGCGGTCCGAAACCCTAGAACGCCGCCAGTTCCTCACCCTCTCCGCCGCGTCCTTTGCCGCCGCGCTCATGCCGCGGCACAGCGCGGCGCAGGAGGTGCCCGCCGCCTCCTTCACCTTCGACGGGCTGGTCGAAGATATGCGGCGATTGGCCCAGACCTCCTATATGGCCCCGAAGCCTGTCGAAGGCTTCCTTGCCGATCTGGATTACGACGCCTACCAACGCATCCGGTTCCGGCCCGAGCAGGCCCGCTGGCAGGAAAAGGGCGTGGCCTTCAGGCTGCACGCCTTCCACCCCGGTTGGCTGTTCAAAGAGGCGGTGAAGATCAACGAAGTCCGGGGCGACGCGGTGGAACCGATGGGCTTTACCACCGCCGATTTCGAGTATGACGACGAAGAACTCGCCAAGTCGATCCCACCCAATGCCGAGATGCCGGGCGTCGCCGGTTTCCGCCTGCACACCCCGCTCAACCGGGCTGATATTTTCGATGAATTGATCGTCTTCCAAGGGGCGAGCTATTTCCGCGCCTTGGGCAAGGACACGCTCTATGGGCTGAGCGCGCGGGGATTGGCCGTGAACACCGGCCTGCCCGAAGGTGAGGAATTCCCCCGCTTCAGCGAGGTTTGGCTGCGCCGCCCCGAACCGGGTGACGATAGCGCCACGATCTATGCCGCACTCGACAGCCCCTCGGTCACCGGGGCCTATCAATTTGTGATCACCCCGGGCGAAGACACCACCGTCGAGGTCACCATGCGTCTGTTCCTGCGCGAGGACATCAAGCAGCTTGGCATCGCACCGCTGACCTCGATGTTTTTGCACAATGGCGCGGATAAGGGGAATTTCGACGACTTCCGCCCCGCGGTGCATGACAGCGAAGTCTTGGTGCTGAACACAGGCAAGGATACCACCCTCTGCCGCCCGCTGAACAATCCGCCGCGTTTGGCGAGTTCCTATTTCGGGGCGCAGAACCCGCGGTCTTTCGGGCTGGCGCAGCGCAGCCGGGACTTTGAGCATTACCTCGACGCGCAGGCCCATTACGAACGCCGCCCCTCGCTGATGATCGAACCCATGGGAGACTGGGGCAAAGGCACACTGCGGCTGGTCGAGATACCTTCGGATCTGGAAGGCAATGACAATATCGTGGCCTATTGGATCCCCGAAGAGGAGACCCGCGCGGGCGATGAACTGGCCTACGGCTACCGCATGCACTGGGGAATGACCCCGCCGGGCGCGACGCCGCAGACCCTTGGCCGCGTGGTACGGCTGCGCTCAGGCCATGGCGGGGTGGCGGGTGTTGAGGCAGACACCGAGACCCGCAAATTCGTCATCGACTTCGCAGGCGGGCAGCTCAGCGATATGCCGAGCGACGCCGAGCTTGAACCCGTCACCAGCGCACAAAACGGCGAAATCGTTGAGGCGATCCTAAGCCGGGTGGATGGCAGGGACGAATGGCGGCTGGTGCTGGAACTGCGCGCCGAGCCTGATGCCATCGTCGAAATCAAGGCAGTTCTATCGGGATATGAACGCAATCTGACAGAGACATGGGTGTACCAATGGATCAACGCATGACCCTTCAAGACGCGACGACCCCCACTTCCGCAATGGCTGGCGAGGGCGAGAACTGGATGCCGCCCGCCGCCCCACTCGCGATGCCACGGCAGAGCTTGGAACGGCGCGGCCATCTGGCCGGGCTGGCCGACCTTGCGCGGGCATTTCTGCTGCGGCGTAAGGCCTGAGCACCATGACCTCCCAGCACAGGCAGATCGCGGCGGATGGCCCGACCCGTTTTGCACGGGCGGTCGCCCTGCTGTTGTCGCTCGGCTCCGCAGCCCTTGCCGCGACCCTTTTGGCCGAGGCTGCGGCGCGGGATGGGTTCAGCGGCTGGGACGGCCTCCGCGCCCTGCTCGTTTTCGCCACCACCGCTTGGTTGGCTTGGGGCGCGTCGCTGGCGCTGATCGGGCTTTTCGGCGGCAGATCGACGCCGCCCCGCCCCGCGCTTGAGGCACCGCAGCCGCGCACGGTGATCCCGGTGCCCATCTGCAACGAAGACCCGCTCACCACCTTCGCCCGCATCGCCGCGATTGACCGCTCTGTCGCCCGGGCCGGGGTTACGGTGGATTTTGTCGTTCTGTCGGACACCCGCGATGACGCGCTGGCCGGGAAAGAGCAATTTGCCTTCGCCCGCCTGCTGCGCGAAACCGAGGGCCAAGGCCGCATCTTTTACCGCAGGCGGCAGGACAACGCGGGCCGCAAGGCGGGCAATATCGAAGAATTCATTCGCAGCTACGGCGGGGCCTATGACTTTGCCGTGATCCTTGACGCCGACAGTCTGATGGAGGGCGAGACGATCCGCGCCATGATCGCGCGGATGCAGGCCGATCCGCAGTTGGGGCTCTTGCAGACCCTGCCCAAGATCATCGGCGCGCGGTCTTTCTTTGGCCGCGCCTTGCAGTTCGCCTCGTGGTTCCACGGGCCGATCTTCACCCGTGGCCTTGCCCGCATGCAAGGGGCGACGGGGCCGTTTTGGGGCCATAACGCGATCATCCGCGTCCGCGCCTTTGCCGAAAGCTGTGGCCTGCCCGAACTCTCTGGCCCGCCACCCTTGGGCGGGCATATCCTGAGCCACGATTATGTCGAGGCGGCCTTGCTCGCCCGCGCCGGTTGGAAGGTCGAGGTGGATGAGACCTTGGGCGGCTCCTTTGAGGAGGGCCCCGAAAACGTACTCTCCTTCGCGCGGCGCGAGCGGCGCTGGTGCCAAGGCAACCTGCAACATGCGCGGCTGATCTTTGCGCCCGGCTTGGCGGGGTGGAGCCGCTTCGTCTTTTTGCAGAATGTGACCGCCTATGTGGTCTCGCTTCTCTGGGCGGCCTTTCTGATCACCTCAGCGATCAGCACGCTCTACGCGCCGCCGCCGGAATATTTCCCCGGCCCCTATCAGCTTTTCCCCGTCTTCCCCGATACCAGCGCGCGCGAGATCACGCTGCTGGCTTTGGGCGTGCTGGGGCTGTTGGTGGTGCCAAAACTGCTGATCCTGATCCATGCGCTTCTGACCGACCGCGCGCGCGACTTTGGCCGCGCTTTGCGGATGGCGCTCTCGGTGCTGACCGAGATCGTGCTGACCACGCTTCTGGCCCCCCTGATGCTGCTCTACCACAGTCGCGCAGTGTTGCAGGTCCTCTCGGGCCAAGACGGCGGCTGGCCCGCCAACCAACGAAACGAGGGCCAATTGAGCTTGGCCGATGGCTGGACGGCGGGCCGGTGGATCGTGTTCATCGGGGCGGTGATCCTCGCGGCGGTACAATGGGTCGCGCCCGATCTGACCGTCTGGCTGCTGCCCGTGGCGGTCCCGATGCTGCTGGCGCCGCTGCTCATCTCCTGGACCTCCCGCCCCCTGCCCCGCAGGCTTTTCGCCGTGCCCGAGGATGCCGCGCCGCGCGATGTCGTCGCGGAATACGACAGCATCTGCGATGTTTGGCGGCTGACGTGGAATGACGAACATCTGATGCCAGAACCTAAAGCGGCGGATCTGCCCCATGCCACCGCCTAACACCGGGCTATCGCCCGCCGCACGGGCTGCCGGCGCGGCTCCCAAATCCGCCCGCGATCCGCGCATCGACCTGTTTCGCGGGCTGGCGCTGGTGATGATCTTTATCAACCACGTCCCGGGCAACCCCTATGAGGCCCTGACCATCCGCAACCTCGGTTTCGCCGACGCGGCGGAGGCGTTCTTCCTCATGTCCGGCATCGCTGCAGGCTTGGCCTATACGCCGCGTTTTATCGCGCGAGGCAGGGTGCGCCACGGCCTCTGGCGTGCCATCGCGCCCCTGTGGAAACGGGCGTGGTCGCTTTACGTGGTGCAACTCCTGCTCTCAGCAGTGGCCTTGGGCATCTTCGCCGCTGCCTTCCAGATCACCACAGAGGCCGCCTTCCTGACCAAGATCAACATGCGGCAGGTCTTCCAAAACCCCACCCAAAGCGTGATCGGCATTCCGCTTTTGACGCATCAGTTCGGCTATGTGAACATTCTGCCCGCCTATTCCGTCCTGCTGGTCTGCGCCCCGGCGGCGATCATGCTAGGGCTGCGCTGGCCGCGCCTGCTTCTCGTGCTGTCGCTGGTGCTTTGGCTGCTGACCGGGGTCTTCCGGCTGAACCTGCCGAACTACCCCAACCCAGGCGGCTGGTTCTTCAACCCCTTCGCATGGCAAGCGATCTTTGTCTGCGGGCTGCTGGTGGGTCTGAGCCAGCGGCAGGGCTACCGTTTTTTCCCGAACTCGCCAGCGCTGTTCTGGCTGTCCGTCGCCATCCTGCTGGGCGTCTTCGCATGGCGCTATGTGCCGGGTTTGGGCCGTTTCCTGAACCTGCAAATGCATCATTTGAGAGAGGCCGGGGTGCCCTTCAACATCACTTCGCACGACAAGACCTATCTCTCTGCCCCGCGTTTCATTCACATTCTGTCCTTGGGGTATTTCCTGTCACAGTTGCAGACCGTCACCCGCCTCTCGGCCCATGCCGTGGCCAGCCCCGTCCGGCTGATCGGTCGGCATGGTCTGCTGGTCTTTGCCAGCGGCACCGTTCTGGCGCTGATCTGTCAGGTTGCGATGATGGCGCGGCCAGAGGCGCAGTGGATGCCGTGGGTTCTGCCTGTTGTCGGAACGGCGGCGCTCTATGGGGTAGCCTGGGTTGCAGAGACCTCGCGGCAGGTGCTTGCCGCACCGGCTGAACCCGCACCCGTCTCGCTTAAAGCCCCAACCGTCTAAGCCGCCCCCTAGCCTTTACGAACGCCGGTCGTCGCCACGCCCCCATTTGCGCCAAGCCAGCCATGCAAGCCCCAGCCCGCCCGCGATCAGCGCCATGTGACGTGGGCGGATGCCGCGCCCGGTGGTCGTGGCCTCCCCCGGATGGTAGCGCGGGTCGAGCAGGCGGGTATCTGCAAGAAAACCACCGACAACAGTCTCGCTGCCCCGGAACACCGCCCGCAGGCCACGGCCCTTCTTGCGGTTGAGGGTTTCAATGGTCCCGATCATCGACTTCTTCTCTGCCATCACCTCGGCCACACGTTCGAGCGGCAGGCCGAGGTGTTCGGCAATCAAGCGGGTTCTGAACCCTTCAATCACCTCTGCGGGGTGTTCGATCGCGACATCGCATTCGGTATCAAACCCCATGGAACGGTTGTTAAGGTTGCTGGAACCGAGGCGCAAAAGATGATCGTCGATAATCATGATCTTCGCATGAACATAGATCGGCTCCCCCTCCTCGGTGACGGGGAAATAGATGCGAAAGCGGTTTTGGTGATCGGCGCGTTTCAGCTCTTCCACAAGCCGCTCACGCAGCACATGCATGGCGTCATCTTCCAACTGGGATTCCGCATCGCGCGGGTTGATGATGACGACCTCCGGCCCATCCTCTTCGGCCAAACGCGCCTTGAGCGCATCACAGACCGAGGCGGCAGCGAGGTACTGCGATTCAATATAAATATAGTCACGCGCCGATTGGATCCCTGCGATATAGAGCCGTTCGATCTCATTGATCAGTGGCTCTTCGTCAAACGGCGGCTCCGTCCGGGCGATGCCCACATCGACGTTTTCGGCATCAATCGGCAGGTCTTCGGGCCATTCGAACATGGGCGCATCCTCAGGGCGCGCAATCTCATCCCCCGTGGCGCGGAACCAACGCCGGCGCGAAAGCTCACCCAAGGCGGCGGCGGCGGGGCCTGACATGGCCGAAGTCGCGTCATGCCAAGGGTCGGAGGGTGTGCCATCCTTGCGCAGGCGGCGCGGGTCGTGCGGCAGATGGTCGGGCGTGTCCCACCGGTCTTCGGTCGCGTCGATCCCGCCGCAAAAGGCCAGAGCATCGTCGGCCACGACGATCTTTTGGTGGTGGCAGGCGCCGAAGGGGTGGTGGCCGTCCAAGGCAAAGTGAATCCGGTCGCCACCGAATAGGCTGAGCGCTAACGAGGGCACCAATCGCCCCGGCGCGGCCAGCACGGCGCCGTTCCATTTGAGCAGATAGACATTCAGTTCCGGCCTCCGCTCCACCACCGCCTCGACAAAAGCGCCAAGTTGGTTGGGATAGCCGTCCGGCGCATTGCCGTCTTCGTCACTTTCGCCGGGCAGCATCTCAAGCTCGAAATCGAAATCCCAGCCGATCAGCATCAACTGCTGCCGCGCTCCGAGGAAGATCTCGCGCAGGACCCGGAAATAATCCGCCGCATCGACAATAAGGCCAAACCGCTCGGCCCGGGCGACGCGCCATGTCGTCTTGTCATTGAACAGGCTTTGGCCGTTGGCCGCTTGCGCGTGGTTCGTCTTAGCCAGTTCCAAATCGCCCTGCACGTTTTGTCCCTCTCTCTTCGATCCTACAGGGCTAAACGCCCATTCCCGCGCGAAGTTGCATCGATGCGTAAATATCGGGCAGGCTCAGACCGGTTGCGCCTGAGACAGCTCGGCCTGAAGCCGGGCTTCTTCGGCGGCTTTGGGCGTGGTGAACCGCGCCAGCAGGAAATAGGCGACAGGGGTGAGATAGAGGGTCGAGAGCGTGGCCATGCCCAGCCCCCCGACGATCACCCAGCCAAGCGCCTCGCGCGCCTCGGCCCCCGCACCCGCCGAGAGGATCAACGGCACGCCGCCCAAGACGGTAGAGGTCATCGTCATCATCACCGGACGCAGGCGGATGGTGGAAGCGCCAAAGATCGCCGCGTGGATATCCGCCCCCTGATCGCGCAATTGGTTGGCAAATTCGACGATCAAAATCCCGTTCTTGGCCATGATCCCGATCAACATGACCAGACCGATCTGACTGTAGACATTGAGGCTCTGCCCCGTCATCAGCAGCGCGAAGATCGCGCAGGCCAGCCCCAAGGGCACCGTGGCCATCACCACGATGGCAGAGATAAAGCTTTCGAACTGCGCGGCGAGGACAAGGAAAACCACGAGGATCGCAAAGCCGAAAGTCACGAAAAGCCCTGAACTGGTTTGATCCAACGCGGCGGCCTCGGCCAGCGGCACGATCAGGTTTTCATCGTCCAACACCTCTTGCCCGACCGCGCGCACCTGTTCCAATGCATCGCCCAGCGACAGGCCCGGCGTCAGCCCGGCGGAAATCTCGACCGAGCGGTTCTGGCCCTCCCGGTCCAACTCGGGCGCAACGGCGCGTTCTTCGAGGGTCACAAAACTGGCCAGCGAAATCGTCTGCCCGTTGCCCGATTGGACAAAGACGTTCTCAAGGTCGCGCGGATCGTTCACCGGGTCCGAGGTCGACAGCATCTGCACGCCATAGCTGGTGTCGTCGATAAAGACCGACGCCACCTCGCGCCCGTCGAGCATGGCTTGCAAAGCCTGCCCCAGTCCGGTGATATCGACGCCGAGATCAGCGGCAAGCGTCCGGTCGATCTGCACGAAAAGCTGCGGCTGCGTGCGTTCATACTCCAGCCGCACCTGCCCCATCGCGGGGTTCGTGCTCAGCCGGTCCACCATCGCCTGCGCGACCAGCGACAGTTGTTCGTAATTATTCCCGGTGATCGCGAAAGACAGCCCCCGCCCCGCGCCGCGAATACCGAGGGAATTGGGTTGGATTGCAAAGGCCCGCACGCCCACGATGCCGCGCAGCTTGCCGTTGATCTCGCCCACGATCTCATCTTGGCTGCGGGCGCGATCCTCCCATCCGGCGAGAGTGAAGACCATAAAACCCCGGTTATCCGCGCCAAATCCGGTGATGGAGAAGATGTTCGTCACCTCTCCCGCCTCTTGCAGCGGGGTAATCAGGTCTTCGATCTCACGCATCTTGCTTTGGGTATAATCAAGCGAGACGCCCTGCGGGGCCGAGACGCTGAGCAGGGCCACGGCGCGATCTTCGCGCGGGGTCAGCTCTTGCCGGATTTCGCCCGAGACCAGCACCGCTGTCAGCGCGACGAAGGCCGCGAGCAGCACCACGACATAGGGCATCGCCAGCGCCCATCTAAGCGTCGCCGCATAGGCGCGGTACAGCAGGTTGCCAAGCCACACGACAGGACCGCGCGGGTTCTCGGCCGCGGGTTTGGTCAACAAGCGGCTCGCCAAGACCGGGCAAAGGCTGAGCGCCACGACCGAGGACAGCATCACCGCGATGGCGAGGGTAAAGCCAAACTCCCGAAACAGCCCGCCCGCCTGTCCGGGCAGGAACGACAGCGGGATAAAGACCGCCGCCAGCGTGGCCGTGGTGGTGACGACCGCAAAGAAGACCTGCGAGGTGCCCAGCACCGCCGCCGCGCGTGGCCCCATGCCCGCCGCCCGTTGGCGCACGATATTCTCCAGCACCACAATCGCGTCATCCACGACCATCCCGGTGGCCAGAACCAGCGCCAGAAGGGTCAGGATATTGATCGAAAAGCCCACCAGATAGATCGCCGCCAAAGTGCCGATCAGCGCCACGGGCAGGGTCAGCGCCGGGATCAGCGTGGCGCGGAAATCACGCAGGAAGACAAAGATCACCGCCACCACGATGCCCACGGCAAAGGCCAGTGTTGAGAGCACCTCGCGGATCGAGCCTGAGATAAAGGTCGCATCGTCCGAGGTCACAAAAATCCGCACGTCCTCGGGCAGGGTTTCGTTCAACTCCCCCACCACGGCGCGCACATCGCGCGAGATCTCAAGCGTGTTCGACGTGGCCTGCCGGATGATGCCGATGCCGAGGCCCAATTGCCCATTGGCGCGCAGGATCGTCTCCCCTTCGGCGGGGCCGAGCGTGACGCTGGCGACATCGCCGAGCCGGACGTTCTGCTTGATCTCCATCGCCTCGAACGCCTGTGTGGTAACGACGCTGGCCGTGGTGCGCACGTTGATCGACTGACGGTCGCCCGCCAGATCACCCGCGGGCGCGTCATAGGCCACATCGGCCAAGGCGCGCTGGATGTCGCCCAAGGTCAGGCCCCGGCTCGCCAGTTCCAACTGGTCGATATCGACGCGGAAGAAAGGCTCGCGGTCGCCGTAGACCTGCAAATCCGCCACACCGTTGACCGAGATCAGCCGATCTTCGACGCGGTCCTGCACCAGTTTGGTCAACTCCTCCGGCGAACGGCCCATGGAGGTCACGGCGATGCGCATCACCGGCTGGGCATTGGCATCGGCCTTGACGATCTGCGGCTGGTCGGCCCCTTCGGGCAATTGGTTCACGATCCGCGCCACTGCATCGCGCACATCGGTCGCGGCCACGTCGATATCGGTGCTGTCGTTGAACTCCAAGGTGACCCGGCTGCGCCCGAAGCGCGAGTTCGATGAAATCGCCCGCACGCCAGAAACCCGGCCCACGGCCCCTTCGATCCGCCCCGTGAGCTCCTGATCGACGGATTCCGGGGAGGCGCCCGAGAAGGTCGTGGTGACCGTGACCACGGGCCGGTCGACATTAGGCAGTTCGCGGACCTCCGCACCGAAAAGCGCGGCGATGCCCGCCAGCACGATCAGCGCGTTCAGCACGAAAGCAAGGATCGGGCGGCGCACGAAAAGCGCGGTGCCCGAAGCGGTGCTCGCGGGCGGCGTGGCGTCTTCGGTCGGGGCGGCGCTCATAGGGTTGTCTTCTCAGTCTGGGCGGCATCTGACTGCACGCTGCCCGCGCGGTTGACCTCACGCACCTCGCCGCCTTCGCGCAGGGTTTGCACGCCTTCGGTCACCACCACATCATCGGCGGTCAGATCATCCGACAGGACGAGCACCGAATTGCTGTTGCGCTGCGCGATCTCGACCGCGACCTGATGCGCCTTGCCCTCCCGTACCGTCCAGACAAACGGCCCGTCCGAGGACCACTGCACCGCCAGCGGCGGGATCGCCAGATAAGGATCGCCGACAAAGGTCAGGCTGACCGAAAAGGCCATGCCCGCGCGCAGCTGGTCGCCTTCGTTCGGCACCCGGCCCTGCACCAGAAGCGTGCGGCTGGCACGGTCGATCACGCTGTCGATGGCGCTGACTTCGCCCGTCAGGGTCAAATCGCGCATGCCAAGCGGGGTGACGGTGATTTCCTTTCCCAAGGAGAGCTTGCTCACCACCCGTTCAGGCACGCGGAAATCGATCAGGATCTCGCTCCGGTCGGTGATGGTGGCGAGTTGATCCTGCGCATTGACGCGGTCGCCTTCTTCGATATCGGTGATCCCCACCCAACCCGAAATCGGCGCGAGGATGCGGCGTTGCGACAGATCGAACTGCGCTTGGCTCAGCGCAAGCTCGGCGCTTTGCAGGGCCAGTTCCGTCTCGCGCAGGCGCACTTCGCTGACCGCGCCGGTGTTTTGCAGCCGCTCTACGCGGTCTTGCTCGGTCCGGGCGTTTTCAAGCTGAAGTTCGGCCTGTTTCAGGGCGATCTGCTCGGCCTCATTCTCCAACAGGGCCACGACGGTGCCTGCTTCGATCAACTGTCCGGCGGGCAGGTTCAGGTCGGTGATGACCCCCACGGCGTTGGAACGCAGCGTGACGGAGCGGCGCGCGCGCCCGTCACCGATGGCGGTGATCCGGTCGGCCAAAGTCTCTTCGCTGACCCCGGCGGTGACGACCAGCGACGGCCCGCCGCCGCCCCAGCCCCGGCCAGAGGCCTGTGGCGCCTCCGCGACCTCCTCGATCCCCAGAAGATCGAGCAAGCCGGTCTCCGCCACATAGGGGCGGGAGGCGGGGACATAGGTTAACATCGCGTAGAGACCCGCAACGAGAACAAGCAAAAATACGAAAAATTGGCGCAGGGCTTTCACGGGGGATGCGCTTTCAAAATATGTTACGAGGCGCATAATTGAACATCGGCCCCAAAAAGGCACCTCAATTCTGCTTGATCACTGGCTGGGCATTCCCCGAAGGGGCCGCTGGCTGCTAGCACTATGGCGCGGAAGCCTGCCCGGTGGAAGGGCAATGGGGTTGATTACTAGAAATTCCGTTTCCGCCGCACATATTCTGGCCCAAGCCGGATCAAAGACCAAGGGGACATCATGCGCGCGACGGTTCTACCACTGGCGACACTGCTACTGGGCTTTTCGCTTTTGCAGATGAGCAACGGGTTGCAGGGTACGCTTTTGGCCGTGCGCGCGGGGCTCGAAGGGTTTGGCGGGGCGACCACCGGCCTCATCATGTCGGGCTTTTTCGCGGGGCTGAGCGTGGGCTCCTTCGTGGCACCGCGGCTGATCAGCGGGGTGGGCCATATCCGCACCTTTGCAGCACTCGCCTCTGTCGCCTCCGCCGCGGCGCTGATGCATTTGGCTTTCATCGACCCTTGGGTCTGGATCGCCGTGCGCTGCCTCACTGGCTTTGCCTTTGCCGGGTTGATCATCGTGACGGAAAGCTGGCTCAACGCCTCTGTGAGTTCCGCGCAACGGGGCAAATTGCTCGCGGTCTACGGCATGGTCGGCATGGCCTCAGGTGCGGCGGGGCAGTTCCTGCTGAACCTCGGGGATCCGGCTGAGTTCATCCTCTTCGTGCTTGTCTCCATCGTGATGTCGCTGTCGCTGGTGCCGATCTCGCTTAGCCGTGTGGAGGGGCCACGCTCGGAAGGCGCGCAGGAGCCGCCATCGCTGCGCCGACTGTGGGGGCTGTCGCCCTACGGGGCGGTCAGCGCAGGGCTGGTCGGGGCCTCTATCGGGACGTTCTACGGGCTGGCACCGCTCTTCGCGCAGGAGATGGGCTATACCCAAGCGCGCATCGCCCTGCTGATCGCGGCCTTCACCATCGGCGGGCTGATGCTGCAATTCCCGTTGGGCTGGGTTTCCGACCGGATGAGCCGCCGGGGCTTGGGCGTCGGACTGGCTGTGGCGGGCGGTGCTTTGATGATGCTGACCCTGCCGATCCCCGCGCCTTCGGGGTCGATGCTGCTGGTGCTGGGCTTTGCCATTGGCGGGCTAGTCTTGCCTGCGCAATCCATCGTCATCGCCCATGTCAACGACCGCGCCCCCGGCTCGGCGGTGGTGGCCGTCTCGGGTGGGCTGGTGCTGATGCAGGGGATTGGCGCCGCAATCGGACCGCTGCTGGCGGGTGTGCTGCTGGATACGCTGGGTCCGCGCGGCCTGCCGCTGGCGCTTGGCGGTTTTCAGTTGACCATCGTGGCATGGGGGCTGCTGCGCATGACCCTGCGCAGCGATCCCGAAACCCAAGAGCGTCACGCGGCGCCGCCGCTGACCCCCAACTTTGTCGAAGGCGAGCTGAGCCGCGAGGAATAGCGCGGCTTAGCTCTGGGGCCAGCTCTCTGGCACGTTGCTGCGCAGCTCTTCCAGCCACGGGGTGGCGACGGAGTCGGACGGCGCGCGCCAGTCCCCGCGCGGCGACAATGCCCCCCCGGCGCTGACCTTTGGCCCATTCGGCAGAGCCGAGCGCTTGAACTGGCTGGTGGCAAAGAAGCGATGCAGGAATTTTTCGAGCCAATGGCGGATCGTCTTCAGATCATAGGCGTTGCGTTTGCCCTGCGGAAAGCCCTCAGGCCAGCGCCCCGCCTCGACATCATGCCAAGCGTGCCACGCCAGAAAGGCCACCTTTGACGGGGCGAGCCCGTAGCGCATGGTGTGAAAGAGGAAGAAGTCGTTCAGCTCATAGGGGCCGATCATCGACTCGGTGCTTTGAATCTCTTCATCCTCGCCAGCGGGCACGAGTTCGGGCGAGATTTCGGTGTCCAGAATAGCTTGCAACACCTTGTCCGTCTCAGCGTCGAACTGCCCCGAACGGGTGGCCCAACGGATAAGATATTGGATCAGCGTTTTCGGGACGCCGGTGTTCACCGCATAGTGGCTCATCTGGTCGCCCACGCCATAGGTGCACCAGCCAAGCCCCAATTCGCTCAGATCGCCGGTGCCGATAACAAAGCCCTGCCGCTGGTTGGCGAGCCGGAAGAGGTAATCGGTGCGCAGCCCGGCTTGGACGTTTTCAAAGGTGATGTCATAGACCGGCTCCCCGTCTGAGAAGGGGTGATCCATATCCTCAAGCATCTGGCGCGCGGCGGGGCGAATGTCGATCTCATCCGCGGTGATGCCCATGGCCTGCATTAATTTCCACGCGTTGGATTTGGTGCCCTCGGAGGTGGCGAAGCCGGGCATGGTAAAGCCGAGGATCCGGTCGCGCGGGATGCCCATACGGTCACCGGCTTTTGCCGCCACGATCAGCGCATGGGTCGAATCCAGCCCGCCGGAAATGCCGATGACCATGGTCTTGCCCTTGGTCGCCTCAAAGCGGCGGCGCAGCCCTTCGACCTGAATGTTGAACGCCTCGTAGCAGTCTTGGTCGAGATGGCTTTCGCGGTTCGGCACATAGGGAAACCGGCGGACGGGACGGATCAGCCCGGCGTTCTCGTGATGCGGCTGATGGGCAAAGGTCACCCGGCGGAATTCCGGCGCCCGGTGCCGCGCGGCGTCATGGAAACTACCCGTCCGCATCCGCTCAGACTGGATACGCCCGCAATCTACATCGGCGATGGTCAGTTCCGGCTCCAGCGGGAAACGGGTGGATTCGGCCAGAAGATCGCCCAACTCATGGATCATCCCCTGCCCGTCCCACGCCAGATCGGTCGTGCTCTCCCCCGGCCCCGCGGCGGAGTACACATAGGCCGCGAAGGCGCGCATGGATTGCGACCGGCACAGCAGGTGACGGTCAGAGGATTTGCCGATCACGATGTTGGACGCCGAGAGATTGGCGAGGATGAGCGCCCCACCAAGGGCCGCATCCGCCGAGGGCGGCGCCGGCGTCCAGAGGTCTTCGCAAACCTCGGCATGGAAAATCAAACCGGGCAGATCCGTCGCCTCGAAAATCAGGTCATCGCCAAAGGGCACTCGCCGGCCCGCGACAGTGATCTCTCCGTCGGTGTCACGGCCATGGGCAAACCAGCGTTTCTCATAGAACTCGCGGTAATTGGGCAGGTAGGATTTCGGCACCACGCCCAGCACCTGCCCGCGTGAAATGGCGATGGCGCAATTATAAAGCCGCCCCTCACGGCGCAGTGGCGCGCCGAGCAGGATCACGGGGGTCATCTCGGCGCTGGCCTCGATCAGGTCGCCGAGCGCCTCTTCCACCGCCGTCAGCAGCGCATCCTGCATGTGCAGATCGTCGATGGCATAGGACGAGAGTGACAGTTCGGGGCAAACCAGCAAATCCACCCGCGCCGCATCGGCCCGGCGCATTTCGTCCAACAGGCTGTCGCGGTTGAAGGCCACATCGGCGGGCCGCACATGCGGTGTGCAGGTCGCCACCCGGACAAAGCCATGACGGTGGTAGGCGGTAAAGGCGGCGGCTTGGCTCTTGCTCACGTCAGGCTCTCCTCCAACATATCCAAAATCGTTTCAAGGCATCGCTGCCGGATCGCATCCCGGCCAATGGCACCAAAGGACTCGGCCCGATGAACCGTGTTACACCCCTCGCGTGCAAGCGCAAAATGCACAAGCCCCTCTTCATCCTCGGCGCTGCCCGGCCCGGCAAACCCGGTGGTCGAGACGGCGATCTGCGCGCCCGAACGCCCCTGCGCGCCTTCGGCCATGGCAATCGCCACGGGGCGCGAAACCGCGCCGCAGCGGTCCAAAAGCGCCCGGTCGACGCCCAACAGCTCATGCTTGGATTGATCCGTATAGGTGACGAAACCCCGCTCGAACGCGTGTGAGCACCCTTCGATATCCGTGAGCAGCGCGGCGACCAGCCCGCCGGTGCAGCTTTCCGCCGTGGCGATGTGAATGTCGCGGTCGCAAAGCACTTCCAGAACGGATTTCGCGCGATCTGCGATGTCGGGCTGCGCTAGGGGGTCACTGTTCTGCATCTTCGCTCCGCAAATTGGTGCCTTGTTAAGCAAAACCCCCGCAGGCGGCTGTGGTTCCTTACGTTGACCCGCCGCAAACCGCCTGCTTAACATTGCAAGAAACCGAAACGCACCTCTGCATAAGGGACCGAAGCGATGATTGATTTCTACACATGGACCACCCCCAACGGCCGCAAAGTCTCGATCCTGCTCGAAGAATTGGGGATCGACTACAATGTGCACGCCATCAACATCGGCAAGGATGAACAGCACGCGCCCGAGTTTCTAAAGATCAGCCCCAACAATAAAATCCCCGCCATCGTGGACCATGACACTGGGGTGAGCCTGATGGAATCCGGCGCGATCATGGTCTACCTCGCCGAGAAACATGGCCGCTTCCTGCCCGAGGGGCAGGCCGCGCGGGCCGAGGTGATGCAATGGTTGATGTGGCAGATGGGCGGCTTTGGCCCCATGGCCGGGCAGGCGCATCACTTCTTGCATTTCAACCCCGGCAAGGCCGCCTATGCCGAAGAGCGTTTCGGGGCCGAGGTCAAACGGCTTTACGGCGTGCTCGACAAACAGCTTGAGGGGCGGGACCACATCTGCGGCGAATATTCCATCGCGGATATGGCCTGCTGGCCTTGGGTCTCGCGCTATGAATGGCAGCAGATCGACCTTGCCGACTATCCCAATGTGCGTGCGTGGTATCAGCGCCTCCGCGCGCGGGACGCGGTGCAAAAGGGCTACCATGTGCCCAAGGTGATGGGCGAGATTCCCGAGGGCTGACATCCGCCCCCGCCGCGGCTGCAACGTAGGCGGGAACCAAGAGACAAGTTGAACGGTTGCACTTCCAAAGGCAGTGCTGCCGTCCGCGCAGGCTGCCCGTTTTATGAATGGGGGCTAAATCGTGACGCTTGATCTGCTCGGTATCACTCTGCGCGACTGTCGGACACTGCCATGAACAGTGCGCCACGTTTCGATCCTTTCCCGCCCCAGTCGCAAACGGATGTTCTTTCGCAAACGGCCCGTGAGGCACTGCGCAACGCGGCACGGGACGAGGAAGCGGGCACCGCCCCGATCAGCGGCTCTATCGATATCCTACGCGACGCGGGCCTGATGTTGGAAGATGGCGCCACCGCCCCTTTGCGCACCGCTCACGCATTGATGAAAATCGGTGCCGCCAATCTCAGCGTCGGTCGGTTGTGGGAAGGCCATGTCAACGCGCTGCGCCTGATCCGCCTATACGGCAGCGCGGCGCAGGCAGAGCGGGCGAAGCAGGTGATCCGGCAGGGCGGGCTTCTGGGCGTTTGGGGGGCCGATGGCGGCAATCCGGCGCATTTCGAGAAGGGTGTTTTGAAGGGTGAGAAGATCTTCGCATCCGGCCTCGGCACTGTGACCCATGCGCTCGTCTCGCTCAATTCCGGCCCCGAGGTGCAGCTTGCGCTGATCAATGTGACTGACCCCGCGCGCGGTGATGCCTCGCAATGGGACATGCTGGGGATGCGGGCGACGGCCTCGGGGACCTATGATTTTTCCGGCCTGCCTCTTGAGGATGACGCACTTATCGGCGCCCCCGGCGACTATCTGAAAGAGCCGCATTTCGTCGGCGGCGTCTGGCGGATCGCAGCGCTTCAGGCGGGCGCCGCGGCGGGGTTGATTGATGCGGCGGCCACTGCCTTGCGGGACATGGACCGGCTTGAGGCCGAGGCCCAATCGAGCCGCCTGATGCAGGTGCTGATGCGGGTCTGGGCCGGTATGGCATTGGTCGAACGCGCCGCTCTCGCCAACGCGGATGACCACGCGGAGGAGACCCTCGTCAGCACCGCCATCGCCGCGCGGATATATACCGAGGAAGTCGCCCTCGACGCGATCAAAGCAGTGGAACAGAGCCTTGGGTTGCGCCATTTCACCGGAACTTCCGAGACGGGTCGCATGGCGCGCGATCTCTCGGTCTATCTGCGCCAAGCCGCGCGCGACGCCTTCCTGCAACGCGCCGCCCGCCATGCGCTTTCAAGCGACCAGACGGTTTGGGGTGTCTTCGGATGAGCCACAACGCCCCCCTCACCGAGGCTCTGTCGGGCCGCGAAAAGATCGTGGTTCTGGCGCCGCATCCGGACGACGAAACACTCGGCTGCGGCGGTCTTTTGGCGCGCGCTTTCGCAGGGCCCGGAGCGCATGTCATCTGCCTGACCGATGGCGGCGCCAGCCACCCCGGCTCCCGCGCATGGCCCCCGGCCCGATTGGCCGAAAGGCGACGCGCGGAATTGGCGGAGGCGCTTGATCTCCTTGGTGGCGGCGCAGCGGATTTGACATGGCTCGGCCATCCCGACAGCCGATTGCACGAAGTGCCTGCCGACGCCATCCTGACCGAGCTGATGCAGGTAATCGACGCGCAAACGGCACGCCACGTCTTCGTCCCGGCCCGCGAAGACAAACATTGCGACCATCAAACCACCGCGTCACTGGCCGACGGGCTGCGCGCGCAGCGCCCCGATCTGCATTTTCATAGCTATCCGGTGTGGAGCCGTTTCGACGATCCGAACTTTGCCGAGAACACGGCAAGCTACGCCCCCCTTACCCTCGACACCGCCGCCTATCGCGAAGCCAAGAGTGCTGCGATCCGCGCGCATCGCAGCCAGCTTGGCCAAGTCGTGCAAGACGATCCCGAGGGGTTCGTTCTGCCCGAGGCGATGATCGACCTCTTCGCGCAGCAAGACGAAATCTTTTGGAGGATGCCGTGATGGGTGTGGGGTTGGATCATCTCCAAGGTCTCTATGCCGAGACGAGCGATCCTTGGGGGTTCGGACATAGCGCCTATGAGCAGGCCAAATTCGCGGCGACGCGGGCGGCGCTTTCACAGGATGGCTACCGCTCGGCTTTTGAGTTGGGCTGCGGCAATGGGCAATTGGCACGCCACCTGATCGACATCTGCGCGCGCTATACCGGGATGGACGCCGTGGCCAGCGCCCTGACCGCCGCGCGCAAAACGGTGCCAGAGGGGCGCTTCGTCCAAGGGTTCTATCCCGGCCCCCTGCCCGAGGGGGACTTCGATCTGCTGATCCTTTCCGAAGTACTCTATTTTCTGGATCATCCGGGGCTGGACCAACTGGCGACCGACATCGCGACCCGCTGGCCGCAGGCCGAGATCCTCTGCGTGACGTGGCGCGGTGACACCGGCAATCCGTTGCAAGGGGAGGAGGCGCTGAACGGCTTTGCCAAGGCGCTCGACACCCATGCCTTCACCTGCGTCAGCAAGACCGAGAACTACCGCATCGACCGCGCCTTTCCGGAGGGTGACAGATGAGTTTCGAGCGCTGGAAAGACACCGCGATCATCATCCCCGCCCGGAACGAAGCGGAGCGGATCGGCGATTGCCTCACCGCCCTCGCCCCCCAGTGCAACGACCGTGTCCACGTGATCCTCGTGGTGAACAACACCGATGACGACACCGCTAAGATCGCCACGGCGGCGGCGGGACGGCTTGGCCTCGACCTCACCGTGCTCGATCTTACCTTCCCCCCCGGCATGGGGGTCGGCGCGGCAAGGCGGAGGGGCTGCGCTGTGGCCTTGGAACAGATGCCTCATTTGCGCCAGATCCTGACCACCGATGCCGATTGCCGCGTCAGCCCCGATTGGGTCGCGCGCAGCATTCACCACCTCCAACGCTTTGATGCCCTCTGCGGCAGGGTCACGCTGAACCCCGAAGAGGCCGCCTGTTTGGCGCAGCAAGACCCCATGTTTGAGGCCCATGAAATGGCCTACCGCCGCTTGGTGCTCACGCTCTACGCGCGGCACGCCCCGAACTGCGCTGATTTGCAGAACAGCCACGGCGAAGCGCCGGGGGCCAGCCTTGGCTTCACCCGCGATGCCTATGAGGCCGTCGGCGGTTTCGCCCCGATCCCCTGCGGCGAGGACCGCGCGATCATCCGCGCCCTGCGGGCGGCGGGCCGCCGGGTGCATCACGCGGATGATGTCTGGGTCGAAGCCTCTTGCAGGCTGGTCGGCCGGGCGGCGGGCGGCATGGCCGATACGCTGCGCAACCGGCTGAGCGGGGCGGGCTATCTCGCCGATGACTGTTTGCCGGATGCGGGCTGCTTGCTGGAGAAACTGCGCCGGGGGGGTTTGGGCTGCTGGCCGGTGCAGGTGCCAGAGGCTGAACGCATTCCGGTCGATGAACTGCCCGCGCATATCGCGCTGCTGCGCGGCTTTTTGGACAAGTCCGCGGCCCGTGAGACAGCCGCCCCCCTCGCACCGGAGGCGGGAGGTCCCCGCCCGCGCGAGAACTTTCCCGCCCGCCGGGCAAAAGCATCGGAACCCCTCGCCGCGGGGGTGGTTGAACTCTCATAGGGTCGGGCAATCACCGCCGGCACTGGAGCGGCCCTCTCGGCCCGCCACATATTAGCAACAAATCCTCCCGATTATATTCCGGGGGCGCTGTGGAGAAAGATCATGACAGACAAAGAACTTGGCAAAGGCGGCGAACCCCGCCAGCAAACCACGGACCGCGCAAAGACGATGACGACCGCGCAGGGCGGCCCGATCGCGGATGATCAGAACTCACTCAAAGCGGGTCCGCGCGGCCCGGTCTTGATGGAAGACCACGTTTTCCGCGAAAAGATGTTCCACTTCGACCACGAGCGCATTCCAGAGCGTGTCGTTCACGCCCGCGGCTACGGCGTGCATGGGCATTTCGAGCTGAAAGAAGCGATCCCCGAACTGTCCTGCGCCGATATTTTCCAGCGCGTCGGCGAAAAGACCCCGACCTTCACCCGTTTCTCCACCGTGGCAGGCAACAAGGGCTCTTTCGATCTGGCCCGCGACGTGCGCGGTTTCGCGACGAAGTTCTACACGCAAGAAGGCAACTGGGACCTCGTCGGCAACAACATCCCCGTGTTCTTTATCCAAGACGCGATCAAGTTCCCCGATCTCATCCACTCGGTCAAACCCGCCCCTGACCGTGGCTTCCCGCAGGCACAGTCGGCGCATGACAACTTCTGGGATTTCGTCTCGCTCTCGCCCGAGGCGATCCATATGACGCTGTGGCAGATGTCCGACCGGGCGATCCCGCGCTCGTTCCGCTTTATGGAAGGCTTCGGCGTGCATACCTTCCGGCTGGTCAATGCCGAGGGCAAATCGCATTACGTCAAGTTCCACTGGAAGCCCAAGCAGGGTCTGCAATCGGTGGTCTGGAACGAGGCGCTCAAGATCAACGGCGCGGACCCGGATTTCCACCGCCGCGACATGTGGGATGCCATCGACGCGGGCGACTATCCGCAGTGGGATCTGGGCATTCAGGTCTTCGACGACGAATTCGCCGACAACTTCGAGTTCGACATCCTTGATGCCACCAAGATCATCCCCGAAGAGCAGGTGCCGGTGCGCATCATCGGGACGCTGACGCTGGACGCCAATGTCGACAACTTCTTCGCCGAGACCGAGCAGGTGGCCTTTTGCACCCAGAACATCGTGCGCGGCATCGACCACACGAACGACCCGCTGCTTCAAGGCCGGAACTTTTCCTACCTCGACACGCAGCTTAAGCGTCTCGGCGGGCCGAACTTCACCCATATCCCGATCAACGCGCCGAAATGTCCGTTCCACCACTTCCAGCAGGACGGCCATATGGCGATGCACAATCCCAAGGGCCGCGTGAATTATGAACCGAACAGCTGGGGCGAGGATGGCGGCCCGCGCGAGAACCCCGAGATTGGTTTTCAGAGCTACCCGGCCGAAGTCGAAGGCACGAAACAGCGCGTGCGG
The DNA here is from genome assembly GCF_043557115.1 of Sulfitobacter sp. 1A13679. Taxonomy (NCBI): domain Bacteria; kingdom Pseudomonadati; phylum Pseudomonadota; class Alphaproteobacteria; order Rhodobacterales; family Roseobacteraceae; genus Sulfitobacter; species Sulfitobacter sp. 1A13679. The sequence goes on along the minus strand of NZ_JBIFFO010000006.1, from coordinate 69,622 downwards.
TCCGAGACATTCGCTGACCACTACAGCCAAGCGCGGCAGTTCTTCATCAGCCAGACCGAGATCGAGCAGCAGCACATCGCGGCGGCCTATACCTTCGAGCTGTCGAAATGTCAGGAAGAACGCATTCGCCTGCGGATGCTCTCGCATCTGATGAACGTCCATGACGATCTGGCGAAACAGGTGGCCGAAGGCTTGGGCGTGACCGAAATGCCGGAACCCGCCAAACCCGCGCGGGAGCCGATCACCGATCTGCCGCCGTCGGATGCGCTCAGCATTCTAAAGAACGCGCCGAACAGCTTCGCGGGCCGCAAGTTGGGTCTGTTCCTGACTGAAGGCGCGGATGCCTCGGTGGTGGAAGCCTTGGAAAAAACCTTTGCCGATGAGGGCGCGATGGTCGCCATCGTGACGCCGCATATCCAAGGGGTGACCCTTTCGGACGGCAGCACCCGCGAAGCGGATGAGAAGATCGACGGCGGCCCCTCGGTGGTCTTTGACGCGGTGGCCTTGGTCTTCGGGAATGAGAAAGCCGACAAGATCGCCAAGAACAAACCGGCGCAGGATTTCGTCTCGGACGCCTTTGCGCATAACAAGTTCATCGCTTGGACCACAGCCGCCGATCCGCTGCTCAACGCCGCCGGAGTCGAGAAGGACGAGGGCACGATGGAGGTCTCTGCCGATAACGCAGACGCGTTCCTTCAGACCTGCCGCAAACTGCGGTTCTGGCAACGCGAAGAAAAGCTGAACTGGGAATAAGAAAACACCGGGCCGGGGCGGAAATGCTCCGGCCCTTTTTCTAGCGCCGATGCACCTGTGATGAGGGCGAAATCGCGTTCGCCGTGTCCTGAAGGCGCGGCAGAATCTCGACCCTGATCCGCTCCCGCGTCCAGGTATGCGCCGAGACCGAACATTGCACCGCCGCAAAGGCCCGCCCATCCGGGCCGGTAATCGGACAGGCCACCCCGATCTCTGACAAAATCATCTGATCGCTGGAAATCGCATAGCCCTGCTGCACGGCCTCACCGATGCTGTTGCGGATCGTGGCGCGGTCCATCGTGGTGCGCGCGGTAAAGGGTTTAAGCGGCCAAGTCTCGATCGCCTCTTCCCGGTCCTCGGGCGAGAATGTCGAGATAATCGCCCGCCCCGCTGACGTCGAAAGCGCTGGCAGCCGCCGTCCGATCACCGTCGCCGCGAAATAGGTTCGCTGGCAGGGCAATCGGCTGACGTAGATGATATGATCGGTCGAAAGCTCGGCGAGGTTCACCGTCTCCCCGATCTCTTGGCTGAGGTCGATCAGCTTGGGAATCGCCTGCCCGACCAATTGATCCGACCAGTAATAGGCATAGGCCAGCTCCAACCAAGCATGAGACGGGCGGTAGCGCCGCGTGGCCGGATCCTTTTCCAACATGCCCTCGATATGCAGCGTATTCGCCAGCCGCTGAACCGCGCTCTTGTCCAATCCGCTGCGCGCGGCAAGCTCGACCAACGACAATTCCGTATGCGATTCATCGAAGGCGCGGAGCAGCCGCAGCCCCTTGGCAAGCGACCCGACGTAGAGGGTATTTTGCTTCTTTTCCAATCACCTACCCCGAAATCTGGCCCAATTGTTCAAACCGGGGCTTGACGTATGTCGATCTGATTGCGTTTATTAATCGTATTGCGATATCAAGTATTATTATATGATACGATACGCAAGTCAAAAAGATACGGAACCGAATTCGTTAACCAGCAGGGGAGTTGACCATGAAATCCACGGTCCTGAAATCAACCATCACCGGGCTTGTCTTGGCCGCCGCCACCGGCGCGGCTTGGGCGGACAAAGCCAATGACACGCTGAATGTCGCCTTCACCAAAGAGCTTGAGAACGTCGACAGCTACTTCAACTCGTCCCGCGAAGGCGTAGTGCTGCAACGCGCCGTCTGGGATGGTCTGATCTACCGCGATCCGGTCACCAACGAATACATGGGCAACCTCGCCACCGAATGGGAATGGATCGACGACACGACCATCGAATTCAAACTGCGCGAAGGCGTGAAATTCCACGACGGGTCGGACTTCACCGCCGATGACGTGGTCTTTACCGTGAACTACGTCGCCGATGAGGCCAATGGCGTGAAAACGCAGCGCAACGTGAACTGGATGAAATCGGCTGAGAAGGTCGACGACTACACCGTGCGCATCATGCTGAAAGAGAAGTTCCCGGCGGCGATCGAATTCCTCTCCGGCCCCGTTTCGATGTATCCCAGCGACTACTACGAAGAAGCCGGCCCCGAAGGCATGGGCCTGAAACCCGTCGGCACTGGCCCTTACAAGGTGACCGAAGTCGTCCCCGGCCAGCACTTCAAACTGGAAGCCTATGAGGGCTACCACGACAGCCCCAAGGGCAAGCCCAGCATCAAGAACATCGACATCCGCACCATCCCGGATGTGAACACGCAGATGGCCGAACTGTTCAGCGGCTCGCTTGATCTGATCTGGCAGGTACCGTCGGACCAAGCCGAGAAACTGGCCGAGCGGGATGAGTTCCAAGTCTCCAACGAATCCACCATGCGCGTGGGCTATCTGACGCTCGATGCGGCGGGCCGCTCCGAGGACAGCCCCTTCACCGACGTGCGCGTGCGCAAGGCTGTGAACTATGCGATCAACCGTCAGGAACTGGTCGACGCGCTGCTTAAAGGCAAATCCAAAGTCGTCTACACCCCTTGCTTCCCCAGCCAGTTCGGCTGCGACGAAGACGCGGCGGTGAAGTATGAATACAACCCCGAGAAGGCCAAGGAATTGCTGGCCGAAGCTGGTTACGAAGACGGTCTGACCATCGACTTCTACGCCTACCGCGACCGTGAATATGCCGAGGCGATCACCAGTTACCTGAACGCCGTGGGCATCGATACCAACTTTAAGATGTTGCAGTATTCCGCCCTGCGCGAGCAGAACATGAAGGGCGAAACCGCCGTGTCGTTCCAGACATGGGGCAGCTATTCGATCAACGACGCCTCCGCCATGGTCAGCCAGTTCTTCAAACATGGCTCGCTCGACTACGCGATGGACGACGAAACGCTTGAATACCTCAACATCGCCGACAGCTCGACCGACCCCGAGGTCCGTAAAGAGAACTACTCCAAGGCGATCGAACGCATCACCGAGGAAGCCTATTGGGCGCCGATGTTCTCCTACAACACCAACTACGTGACCACCAATGAGGTGGAATACACACCCACAGCCGACGAAGTCCTGCGCTTCACCACGGCCAGCTGGAAGTAAACCAATCGGCGGGGGCGCCGTGACCGGTGCCCCTGCCCTTCTCCCCTTCCGCACCCAACCCAGACCCACGCAGCAGGCCCTCGCCTGCGGCGCAGCCTCAAGGTAGTTGCACCCGTGCTTCAATTCATTCTCAAACGATTGGGACTGGCCCTTCTCGTGGCCTTCACCGTGTCGTTTATCAGCTTTAGCCTGCTGTTCCTGTCGGGCGACCCCGCCGCCGCGCTGGCCGGTGAAACCGCCAGTGGCGAAGATATCGAGGCCCTGCGCCGTCTCTATGGTTTTGACCGGCCCATGCTGGTGCAATATGGCGAATGGCTGTTCTCGGCCCTTCAGGGCGATTTCGGCGAAAGCTACTATTTCCGCCTGCCCGTCGCCTCGCTCATCGCCGACCGATTGAGCGTGACCATGACGCTCGGCGTCTGCGGGATTACTTTCGCGCTGCTGACCGCCGTGCCCTTGGGCGTGGTCGCCGCGATCCGCCCCAATTCGATCATCGACCGTGTGGCGCTCTTCATCTCGGTTGCCGGTCAGGCGATGCCGAGCTTCTGGTTCGGCCTCATCCTGATCGTGGTCTTTGCCATCCAACTGGGCTGGCTGCCACCTTCGGGCACCGACACGTGGCGCCATTTCATCCTGCCGACCGTGGTGCTGGGCTATTACGCCATGCCCGCCATCATGCGCCTGACGCGCGCGGGCATGCTGGACGTGTTGAACTCCGACTACATCCGCACCGCGCGGGCCAAGGGTGCGAACGAGCGCCGGGTGCTGTTCCGCCACGCCCTGCGCAACGCGATCATCCCCGTGGTCAGCCTCGCCGCCGTGCAGATGGGCTTCATGCTGGGCGGCTCCATCGTGGTTGAATCGATCTTCGCGCTGCATGGCGCGGGCTATCTGGCGTGGGAGAGCATCGCGCGCAACGACCTGCCCACGGTGCAGGCGCTGATCCTGATCTTCTCGATGTTCTACATCGTTTTCACCTTCCTCGCAGACGTGCTGAACGCATGGCTCGACCCCCGCATGAGGAGCAGCTGACATGGCCACGGCAAGCACACATGACAGCCTTTTGGACGAAATCACCGGCCCGACCCCCGGCCAGATGCTGCGCAAGCGCATCTTCGGGCACCAAGGTCTGCTGATCGGGGCGGTCGTTCTGATCATCCTCACGATCATCGCGATCCTTGCGCCCTGGATTGCCCCGCATGATCCCTATGCCCAAAGCCTGATGACCCGGATGGAGCCCCCCGTGTTCATGGGCGGCACATGGGAGCATCCCTTGGGCACCGACCATCTGGGCCGCGATTACCTGTCGCGCCTCATCTACGGCGCGCGGATTTCGCTGCTGATCGGGGCCGTGGCGGCGCTGATTTCGGGCCTCATCGGCACCGCCATGGGCGTGGCTGCGGGCTATTTCGGCGGCAAGGTCGATGCGGTCGTCACCTTCCTCATCAACGTGCGTCTGGCGATGCCGGTGGTACTGGTGGCGCTGGCCGTGGTGGCGATCCTTGGCGGATCGCTGCAAGTGGTGATCATGGTGCTGGGCCTGCTGCTGTGGGACCGTTTCGCGGTGGTCATGCGCGCCTCGACCATGCAGGTCCGGCGACGTGAATATGTCGCGGCGGCGCAGGTCATCGGGGCCTCCACCCCGCGCATCCTTTTGTCCGAGATCATGCCCAACATCGCAAACAACCTGATCGTAGTCGTGACGCTTGAGATGGCCCACGCGATCCTGCTCGAAGCGGCGCTGTCCTTCCTCGGCCTCGGGGTGCAGCCGCCGACGCCAAGCTGGGGGCTGATGGTCTCCGAAGGTAAGAACATGATGCTGTTCGAGCCGTGGCTCGTGCTGATCCCGGGCGCCGTGCTTTTCGTGCTGGTGCTGGCGATCAACCTGATGGGTGACGGTCTGCGCGACGTCACCGCCCCCGAAAACCGGAGCTGACCCATGACAGAACCACTTCTGAGCGTCCGCAACCTGCGGCTCGATATTCCCACGGGCGGCGGCACCCTGCATGCGGTGCGCGGGATCGACTTCGACCTCAACCGTGGCGAGACCCTGTGCATCGTCGGCGAAAGCGGCTCGGGCAAATCGCTCACCTCGCTGGCGCTGATGGGGCTCTTGGGCAAATCCATCAAACGCCGCGCGGATCGGATGACCTTTGACGGGATCGAGCTGACCACTGCCAGCCAAGGCCAGATGCGCAAGCTGCGCGGGGCGCGGATGTCGATGATCTTTCAAGAGCCGATGACCTCGCTCAACCCGGCCTACACGATCGGCGATCAGCTGGCCGAGGCGCTGCTCTTGCACCGCAAGGTCAGCCGCCAACAGGCGCGGGACCGGGCGATTGAACTCTTGGAGAAGGTCGGCATCACCGCCGCCGAGAGCCGCTTGTCGCAATACCCGCACCAGCTTTCAGGCGGGTTGCGCCAGCGCGTGATGATCGCCATGGCGCTGATGTGCGAGCCGGAACTGATCATCGCGGACGAGCCGACGACCGCGCTCGACGTGACCATTCAGGCGCAAATCCTGCGGCTGCTCCACGATCTGGGGCGCGAGATGAACATGGCCGTGATCCTGATCACCCATGACCTCGGCGTCGTGGCGCGCGTGGCCGATAAGGTCGCGGTGATGTATGCGGGTGAATTGGTCGAGACGGGCCCGGTGGGCGACATCTTCAACGCGCCCTCGCATCCCTATACCCGCGGGCTGCTGCGCTGCATCCCGCTCCCGGGCAAGACCGACCGCGGCGCGAAACTGGGCACCATCCCGGGCATCGTGCCCTCGCTGGTGGGCGAGGTTGAGGGCTGCGTCTTCCGTACCCGCTGCCCCCATGCCGTCGCCGAATGCCGTGGCGACATCCCCAAGCGCGAGGACGGCAACCACGCCTTCCGCTGCATTTTCCCCGATGGCAAACGCCAGTCCGAGAAGGAGCTGACCGTATGAAGGACAGCGTGAACACACCCCCGGTGCTGGAGCTTTCCGGCGTCAGCAAGACCTACCGGGTGAAACAGGGCATGTTCGGCAAGGTCAAACCGCTGACGGCGGTGAATGACGTGTCGCTGCAATTGGGCAAGGGGGAGGTGCTGGGCCTCGTCGGTGAATCCGGTTGCGGCAAATCCACCCTCGCCAAAATCCTCTTGGGGCTGGAGCAGCCCACCGCCGGTCACGTCAAGATCGACGGCGAAGAGATCACCGAACAGGGCCGTCTAGCGCTGGCACGGCGGATCCAGCCGATCTTTCAAGACCCCTATTCCTCGCTCAACCCGCGCAAGAGCATCTATGACGTGATCTCTCTGCCGCTGCGGGTGCACAACATCGGAGACGAGGAAAGCCGCAAGAAGAAGGTCAAAGAGATCCTCGACGTCGTCGGCTTGCCTCAGCGGGTGATGAACACCTTCCCCAGCCAAATGTCGGGCGGTCAGCGCCAGCGTGTGGCCATCGCCCGCGCGCTGATCATGAAGCCCGAAGTGATCATCTGCGACGAACCGACCTCGGCGCTCGACGTGTCGGTACAAAGCCAGATCCTTAACCTTCTGGGCGAGCTGCGCGAGGAGTTTGGCCTGACCTACCTTTTCATCAGCCATGATCTCGCGGTGGTCGAACACCTCGCCACCCGCGTGGCGGTGATGTATCTGGGCGAGATCGTCGAGCAGAACTCGGTCGCCGGGCTCTTTGACGCCCCGCGTCATCCCTACACCAAGGCGCTTTTGAAATCCGTGCTGACACCCGAGCCCGGTTTGGGCGTGCCGGACACCCAGTTGGGCATGGCCTACCCGAACCCGATCGCGCCGCCGCCCGGTTGCCATTTCCACCCGCGCTGCCCGCGCGCGACGGATCTTTGCAAACAAAAGGCACCGCGTCACACCCCGATCCCGCAGGGGCATGTGGCCTGCCATCTGCACGATCCGGAAACCCCCATGTACGAACAAGAGTAATCCCATGTCATCGAACCTGTCGCACAGCAGTCAAACCCGCAAAACCGTCATCGAAACCGAACATGGCGTCGTCGCCGCGCAGCATCGGTTGGCAGCAATCGCGGGGGCCGAGGTGCTTGCGGCAGGGGGCGATGCGGTGGATGCAGCTGTGGCCACCTCTTTCGTCATCGGCGTGTTGGAACCTTGGATGAGCGGCCCTGCGGGCGGCGGGGCGATGATGCTCTGGCGCGCCGAAGAAGGCCAAGCCCATGCACTGAACCACGGCATGCGCAGCCCCGGCGCGCTCGACCCGGCGAATTATCCGCTGAGCGGGCGGGGCAAGGCGGGCGATCTCTTCCCGTGGGAGCATGTGGAGGGGGACCGCAACGTCCAAGGCGCCACTGCCATCGCCGTGCCCGGCGTGGTTGACGGCCTGGGCCAAGCGCATGAACGTTTCGGCAAGATGCCTTGGGCCGAGCTGCTTGGCCCGGCGGTTGAACATGCCCGCAAGGGTCTGTTGGTGGATTGGTATGCCGCGTTGGTCATCGCCTCTTGCACGCGCGCCCTTGCGCAGGATGCGGATGCGGCGGACCTCTTTCTGGAAGACGGGCAGTGGCCGACGATCAGCGGCTGGACCGCTCTGGCCGAGAAACGGCTGGACCAATCGCGCATGGCCGACAGCCTTGACCAGATCGCGCGGCACGGGGCGCGCGCGCTCTATGATGGTGACCTCGGGGCCGCGATGGCGCGGGATGTGCAGGAGAAAGGCGGCTGCCTCAGCCACGACGACCTGCAAGCCTACCGCGCCGAGTTTAGCGCGCCGCTCGACTTCGCCTATCGCGACGCGCGCTTCCATGTTGTGCCGGGGCTGACCGCCGGGCCAACCTTCCGCGATACTTTCGCCTCCCTCGCGACCGAAGACCTCGGGAACGCCCCCGGCCCCGACAGCTATGCCGCCATGGCCGAGGCCCTCAAAGGCGCCTATGCCCGCCGTCTGGGCTCCATGGGCGATACCGGCGAAAGCCCCGAGGCGCCGGGCTGCACCACGCATTTCTCGGTCGTCGACCGCCACGGAAATATGGTGGCGCAGACGCAGACGCTCTTGTCGATCTTCGGCTCCCGCGTCGTCTCGCCCTCCACCGGCTTTTTGATGAACAACGGGATCATGTGGTTCGACCCGGTTCAGGGCCGCCCGAACTCGCTGGGGCCGAACAAACGTTGCCTGATGAACGTCTGCCCTGTGATCGGCGAACAGGGCGACAAACGCTTCGCCTTCGGCGCCTCCGGCGGGCGCAAGATTTTGGGCGCGGTGGCGCAACTGTCCTCTTTCGTCACCGATTTTGACATGTCGCTCGAAGACAGCTTCCACGCGCCGCGCATTGACGCCTCGGACGCCAATCAACTCATCGCCGATGAAAGCCTGCCGCGCGATGTGCTCGACCGGCTGCGCGAGAACAATGAGGTCGCCGAGACCAAACGCACGATCTTTCCCTACGCTTTCGCCTGTCCCGCAGGCGTGATGCGCGCGGGCGGGCAGAATTCCGGCTGCACCGAGATCATGTCGCCTTGGGGCGACGCCATTTCCGAAGATATGACAAAGGACATTGAAGCATGACCCGCGATCAAGCGATCGAAGCGATCTCGACCTATTTCGATGAGGGGACATTCCAAGCCGAACTGGCTAACCTCGTCTCCTACGAGACCGAAAGCCAGAACCCTGACCAAGCCCCCGAACTGAAACGCTATCTGGTCGAGACGATGGAGCCGCGGCTGACGGCGATGGGCTTTGTCTGCAGCTTTCACGACAATCCTGACCCGCGCGGCGGCCCCTTTCTGGTGGGCGAGCGCCGTGAGGGGGATGACCTGCCGACCGTGCTGACCTATGGCCACGGCGACGTGATTCGCGCCCAGACCGATCAATGGCGCGAGGGGCTGCATCCTTTCAAACTGGTCGAAGAAGGTGACAAGCTTTATGGCCGCGGCACCGCCGACAACAAGGGCCAGCACCTGATCAACATCGCCGCCATCGAAGCGGTGCTGAAAACCCGCGGCAAGCTGGGTTTCAACTGCCGCATCGTGATCGAAATGAGCGAGGAGACCGGCAGTGCGGGTCTGCCCGAGTTCTTTGCCGAGCACCGCGAGGAACTGACCGCCGACGTGCTCATCGCCTCGGACGGGCCGCGGCTGCAACCCGAAGTGCCGACCATGTTCATGGGCTCGCGCGGGGGCGTGTCGTTTGACCTGATCGTCGACAAACGCGAAGGCGCGCATCACTCGGGCAACTGGGGTGGCTTGCTTGCCGATCCGGCGATGATCTTGGCGCAGGCCCTATCGACCATCACCGACAAACGCGGGCAAATCCAGATCCCCGAATGGCGGCCCGACAGCCTGACCCCCTCGGTCCGCGCGGCGTTGAAAGATCTGCCGATCGAAAGCGATGATGGCCCCGCCATCGACAGCGATTGGGGCGAAGAAGACCTGACCCCGGTCGAGCGTGCCTATGGCTGGAACAGCTTTGCCGTGCTGGCCATGAAAAGCGGCGTGCCCGAAGCGCCGGTCAACGCGATCTCGGCCCATGCCACCGCGACCTGCCAATTGCGCTATGTCGTCGGCACCGATCCCGAAGACATCCTGCCAGCGCTGCGCCGCCACCTTGATCAACAGGGGTTCGAAGATGTCCGGATCGAGCCGCATGATCGTGGCTTCTTCCGCGCGACGCGGTTGGATGCAGATCACCCTTGGGTGAAGTTCGTGGCCCAGTCCCTGACCGAGACCGCAGGCAAAGCGCCGCATATCCTGCCGAACCTCGCAGGCTCACTGCCAAACGACAGTTTCAGCGATATTCTGGGCCTGCCGACGGTCTGGGTGCCGCATTCCTACCGCAGCTGTTCGCAGCACGCGCCGGATGAACATGTGCTAAAACCCGTCTGCCGCGATGCGCTGCGGGTGATGGCGGGCGTGTTCTGGGATTTGGGCGAGGGCAACACGCCGCCGCGCGCCGCGTAAAACTGCCGGGCGGGGGCCGTGGCCCCTGCCCGTTCTAAATTGCCGCGCGGATGCAGGCTTCGAGGGTTTCCGCCTCAAGCACGCAAGGGTTCGCACGCATGGAGGAAGAGGCCGCCGCCTCGCGGGCCGTCTCGCCCAGATCCGCATCTTCGGGGATCCAACGGTTCAACCGATCCAGCCCCCAATCATCCAGCATGGCGGTCAGCGCTTTGAACGTGCCGTCCTCTGGCAGGTCGAACCCGTCGGAGAGCCACATCTGCACCTCCGAAAACCGGGTCGAGGCCCCAATCGCATCCGCGTTCGCGGCCAGAACCGGCCCCAACAACCGCCCGCAGATCAGCCCATGCGGCGCAGCGAAACGCCCGCCGATCACACCCGCCAGCCCATGCACGGCCCCGAGGCCCGCATTGGCAAGTGCCAAACCGCCCAAGAGGCTGACATAGGCCAGCGCATCCCGCGCGGCTGGATCCTCGCCCTCGGCCAGACGCTTGAGCGCGGCAATGCCCTGCGGGATCGCGGCGCGGCAGAGGGCATCGGTCAGCGGGTTGGCCTTGCTGGACAGATAGGGCTCGATCACCTGCACCAGCGCGTCGAGACCGGAGCCCAAAGTCACCCCGCGCGGCGCGCCGTCGGTGAGCGCCGGGTCGACCAAGGCCAGACGGGGCAGCATGCGGTCGTCGCGCAGGCTGACTTTTCGCGCGGCCTCCGGCACGGCGATGACGGCGTTTTTGGTCACCTCGGCCCCCGTGCCTGCGGTAGTGGGGACCGCAATCATCGGCAGGGGGTCGGCCTGCAAGGGCCTGCCCGCGCCCACGACTTCGAGATGCTCCATCACGTCGCACTTCGAAGGGATCAGCGCCGCTGCCGCCTTGGCAAGGTCGATCACCGCGCCGCCGCCCACGCCCAGCACCACATCCGCCCCGCGCGCCGCCGCCACGGCGGCGCGCACGTCTTTGACCGATGGCTCGCCGCTGCCGCGCAACTGGGTCACCTCGCAGCCCGCCGCCGCCAAATCGCGCGCCAGTTCATCGACCCATGCGACCGAACCGCCGCGGAGCAAAAGCACCTGCCGCCCATAGCCGCGCGCAGCGGTCACCACTTCACCCGCCACACCGCGGCCAAAACGGATGCGTCCGGCGGTGGCGAAACCGAAAGGAGAGATCGTCTGCATCAGAACTGCAACGTCGCCTGAACAGCCCGCCGCCAAGCGCCGTATTTCTCTTCGCGCGCGGCCTCGTCCATCTGGGTTTCAAACCGCCGATCAAGCGCCCATTCGCGAGCGAAACCCTCCATATCGGGGTAGATGCCCGCCCGCTGCCCGGCGAGCCACGCGGCCCCAAGCGCGGTGGTCTCCAGCACATCGGGGCGGTCCACCGAGGCGCCGATCACGTCCGAGAGGAACTGCATCGCCCAGTCACTGGCGCTCATCCCGCCGTCGACGCGCAGGGTCGCAATCTCGCCCGGCTGGCCTTGGGCGGCCCAATCGGCCTGCATCGCCTCCAACAGGTCGCGGGTCTGGTAGCCCACACTTTCGAGCGCCGCACGCGCGAGTTCCGCCGGACCCGAGTTGCGCGTCAGCCCATAGATCGCGCCACGGCATTCGGCATTCCAGTAAGGCGCGCCGAGGCCGACGAAGGCGGGCACCAGCACGACGTTCTGATGCAGATCGGCCTGCTCGGCCAACCCTTGCGTCTCGCTCGCTTCGCGGATCATTTTCAACCCGTCGCGGAGCCATTGGACCACGGCACCGGCAACAAAGATCGACCCTTCAAGCGCATAGGTCGGCTTGCCGTCGAGTTGATAGGCGATGGTGGTGAGCAGACGGTTGGTCGAGGTCACCGCCGTCTCGCCCGTATTCAGGAGGGCGAAACAGCCGGTGCCATAGGTCGACTTCATCATGCCGGGCTGGAAACAGGCCTGCCCGATGGTTGCCGCCTGCTGGTCGCCCGCGACACCGAGGATGGGGATCTCGCGGCCAAAGAGGTCGGGCCGCGTGGTGCCGAAATCAGCGGCGCAGTCCTGCACCTCGGGCAGCATTTCGAGCGGCACGTCGAACATCTTGCAGATCGTCGTGCTCCAGCGGCCCTTGTGGATGTCATAGAGCATGGTCCGTGCGGCATTGGTCGCATCGGTCACATGGCGCGCGCCGCCGGTGAGCTTCCAGATTAGATAGCTGTCGACGGTGCCGAAAAGCAGCTCGCCCGCCCGCGCCCGTTCGCGCGCGCCTTCAACATTGTCGAGGATCCACTTCAGCTTGGTGCCCGAGAAATAGGGGTCGGCCAACAGGCCGGTGCGCTCGGTGATGATCTTGTCGTCGCCGCTTTCGCGCAGCGCGCGGCAGAAATCGGCGGTGCGGCGGTCTTGCCAGACGATGGCGTTATGCAACGGCTTGCCGGTTTTCGCGTCCCAGACCAGCGTCGTCTCGCGTTGGTTGGTGATGCCGATGGCGGTGATGTCGTCGGGGCGCAGACCGGCCTTTTCGATCACCGCGCGGCAGGTGCCAGCGGTCGTCGACCACAGGTCGCCCGGATTATGTTCGACCCAGCCGGAGCGGGGGAAATGCTGCGGAAATTCTTCTTGGGCCGTGGCCGTCACCGACATGTTGCCGTCAAAGATGATCGCCCGCGAGGAGGTGGTTCCCTGATCAATGGCGAGGATATGGGTCATGGCGCGGCCCCCGGATGTTGGATGAAACGAAAAAGGGGCCGGAACGCTGCTGCGTCCCGGCCCCCGAAAGTTTGGCTTACTGCCAGGACTTGATCAACTCTTCGTAGCTGATGGTCTCGGGCTCGGGGTCTTCGTTGTCGAGCTTGGCAACGGGCGAACCTTCCTGCTCAAGCCAGTAGGAGGCTTCCCGCTCTTCGTTCATTTTCGGACCCAGATCACCTTGGACGCCTGCGCGCTCGAGACGTTCCATGACCTTTTCCTGCTCGGCGCAGAGGCTGTCGAGCGCTTCTTGCGGTGTCTTCGCACCCGACATTGCGTCGCCGATGTTCTGCCACCACAGCTGCGCCAGCTTCGGGTAATCCGGCACGTTCGTCCCGGTGGGCGACCATGCGGTGCGCGCGGGCGAACGGTAGAATTCCACCAGACCGCCGAGTTTCGGCGCACGCTCGGTGAAGCTTTCGTGCTGGATGGTCGACTCGCGGATGAAGGTCAGACCGGCATGGGCCTTTTCGACGTCCACGGTTTTCGAGGTCACGAACTGCGCGTAAAGCCATGCGGCCTTGGCGCGGTCGACGGGCGTGCTTTCCATCAGCGTCCAGCTGCCCACGTCCTGATAGCCAACCTTCTGGCCTTCTTTCCAATAGGCACCATGCGGGCTGGGGGCCATGCGCCACTTGGGCGTGCCGTCTTCGTTCAGCACGGCCTTGGCGCTGTCGTTGACCATGTCGGCGGTGAATGTGGTGTACCAGAACATCTGCTGCGCGATGGCCCCCTGCGCGGGCACCGGGCCTGCTTCGCTAAAGGTCATGCCCGCGGCTGCGGGGGGCGTGTACTTCTCCAGCCATTCGATCGCTTTGGTGATCGCATAGACCGCCGCTGCATCGTTGGTGGCGCCGCCGCGTGCCATGCAGGACCCGACAGGCTGGGAGTTCTCGTTCACCCGGATGCCCCATTCATCGACCGGCAGGCCATTGGGCTCACCCACATCGCCGCCACCCGCCATGGACAGCCACGCGTCGGTGTAGCGCCAGCCAAGGCTTGGGTCTTTCTTGCCATAGTCCATGTTGCCATAGACTTCGACGCCATCAATCGTGCGGCCAGTGAAGAATTCAGCAATGTCCTCATAGGCAGACCAGTTGACCGGCACGCCCAACTCATAGCCGTATTTTTCTTTGAATTCAGCCATCAGCTCAGGATCGGTGAACCAATCGTGGCGGAACCAGTAAAGGTTTGCAAATTGCTGGTCGGGCAGTTGGTACAGATCACCATCCGGGGTGGTGGTGAAATCAAGGCCGATGAAGTCGTCCAGATCGAGACCGGGGTTGGTCACGTCCTTGCCTTCATTCTCCATCCAGTCGGTCAGGCTGCGCGCCTGTTTGTAGCGCCAGTGGGTGCCGATGAGGTCCGAGTCGTTGACATAGGCGTCATAGATGTTCTCGCCCGACTGCATCTGCGTTTGCAGCTTTTCAACCACGTCGCCCTCACCGATCAGGTCGTGGGTGATGTTGATGCCGGTGATCGCGCTGAAGGCCGGGGCCAGCACGTTGGCTTCATATTCGTGCGTGGTGATGGTTTCAGAGACCACCTTGATGTCCATGCCTTTGAAGGGCTCGGCCGCGTCGATGAAGAATTGCATCTCCGCTTCCTGCTCTTCGCGGCTCAGCGCGGAGCGTTCGATTTCCTCGTCGAGGAACTTCTTCGCGGCTTCCATATCCGCGAATGCTGGCCCGGCGAGCAGACCGAGCGTGACCGCCAAAGCGGTACTCGATTTCATGACAGATCGTTTCATTATGTCCTCCCTAGACATTTGGTCGTGTCGTATGGCGGCCCCGGTTGCCCGGGGTCCGCCGTGATAGCGCCTAGACCCAGCGAAATACGGCTGCGGCATAGGCAAGGCAGACCAGCAGCGCATAGGGCTGCGGACCCGCCTCGAAACCCAGCCAGATCAAATTGATAAAGGCCGAGCCGAGAAGCGTGATGAACAGACGGTCACCACGGGTTGTCTCAATTCTGAGGATGCCCACGCGGGGCGTCTCAGGGAATTTGATCGCGAGGATCGTGAAGGTCACGAGTAACAGCGCGATGACACCGAAGAAGATCGCGGTGGGCATGGTCCAAGCCATCCAAGACATGGGCGGTCTCCTCTCTTATACCCGCCCGAGGGCAAAGCCCTTGGCGATGTAGTTGCGGACGAAATAGATCACCAGCGCACCCGGCACGATGGTCAGCACACCCGCCGCGGCCAAGACGCCCCAGTCGAGGCCGGAAGCGGAGACGGTGCGGGTCATGGTGGCGGCGATGGGTTTGGCATCGACCGAGGTCAGCGTGCGCGACAGCAGCAGTTCCACCCATGAGAACATGAAGCAGAAGAAGGCCGCGACCCCGATGCCGGAGGCAATCAGCGGGGTGAAGATGCGGATAAAGAAGCGCGGGAAGGAATAGCCGTCGAGATAGGCCGTCTCGTCGATCTCCTTCGGCACGCCGCGCATGAAACCTTCGAGAATCCAAACTGCGAGCGGCACGTTGAACAGGCAGTGTGCCAGCGCCACGGCGATATGCGTGTCAAAGAGGTTGACCGAAGAGTAAAGCTGAAAGAACGGCAGCGCGAAAACGGCGGGCGGCGACATGCGGTTTGTCAGCAGCCAGAAGAACAGATGTTTGTCGCCCAGAAACGTGTAGCGCGAGAAGGCATAGGCCGCAGGCAGCGCCACGGCGAGCGAGATCACCGTGTTCATCACCACATAAATCAGACTGTTCACATAGCCCATGTACCAGCTCGGATCGGTTAGGATCTTGGCATAGTTCGCCAGCGTCAGGTCCCGCGGATAGAGCGAGAAGGACCCGAGGATTTCGGCATTGGTCTTGAGGCTCATGTTGATGAGCCAATAGATCGGCAGCATCAGGAACAACAGGTAGAGCGTCATCACCACCACCGAGCCTTTGGGCCGGAAGCGGCTGCGCCGGGTGCGTTTGGCAGCGGTCACGTCACCCGGAATGGGCGCGGCGCCGGGGGCTTGCACGGTTGTGTCGGTCATCACACACCATCCCTTTTGTCGAGGTTGACCATCACGGTGTAGAACACCCATGAGATCAACAGGATAACGAGGAAATACATCAGGCTGAACGCCGCTGCGGGGCCAAGGTCAAACTGGCCGATGGCCATTTTCACCAAGTCGATCGACAGGAAGGTCGTGGCATTGCCCGGCCCGCCGCCGGTCACGACGAACGGCTCTGTATAGATCATGAAGCTGTCCATGAAGCGCAGCAGAATGGCGATCATCAGCACGCCCGCCATCTTGGGCAGTTCGATGTAGCGGAACACGGCCCAACGGCTGGCTTGGTCGATCTTGGCCGCCTGATAGTAAGCGTCTGGAATGGATTGCAGACCGGCATAGGCCAGAAGTGCGACCAAAGAGGTCCAGTGCCAGACATCCATCACCACAACCGTGATCCACGCCGAAGTGATGTCTTGGGTGTAGTTATAGGTGATGCCCAGCTTGTCGAGCGTATAGCCCAAAAGGCCAATGTCGACGCGGCCAAAGATCTGCCAGATGGTGCCGACCACGTTCCACGGAATCAGCAGCGGCAGGGACATGAGGACAAGGCAGAAGCTGGCCCAGAACCCGTTTTTCGGCATGTTGAGCGCGACAAAGATGCCGAGCGGGATTTCGATTGCCAGAATGACGCCCGAGAAGATCAACTGACGGCCAAGCGCGTCCCACATCCGGTCGCTGTCGAGCATGTCAGAGAACCACTCCAGCCCGGCCCAGAAGAACTCGTTGCGCCCGAAGGTGTCCTGTACCGAGTAGTTCACCACGGTCATCAGCGGGATCACGGCCGAGAAGGCCACGAGGATCAGCACCGGCAGGACAAGGAACCATGCCTTTTGGTTGACGGTCTTGTTCATGCGGCCTCTCCCTCTGCGCTGATGCGCCAGTCGTCGTCATAGACGTTGATGCCCGCCGGATCGAAACTGATCGCGGTGTTTTCGCTCGGCACCGACGCGCCTTCTTCGGCAATGGCGCTGACCGACTGGCCTGCCACGTCAAGGCGGATGATCTTGTGCCGGCCCACGTCTTCGACACGGGTCACCTTGGCCGGAAGGCCCAGACCTTCGCCATTGATCCGAACGAATTCGGGCCGGACGCCCAGTTGCGTTTTCTGGCCCTTGGGGGCGTAGGTCTTGTTCAAATTGACGCTCGTGCCCGCGACCTGCGCGGCATTTCCCGCGATCTGCGCGTCAAAGAGGTTCATCCCCGGCGAGCCAATGAAATAGCCCACGAAAGTATGGGCAGGCCGCTCGAAAAGCTCCTGCGGCGTGCCGATCTGCACGACGCGGCCATCATACATCACCACCACCTTATCGGCGAAGGTAAGCGCCTCGGTCTGGTCATGGGTGACGTAGATCATCGTATGGCCGAATTCGTGGTGCAGCGATTTCAGCTGCGTGCGCAACTCCCATTTCATATGGGGGTCGATCACCGTGAGCGGCTCGTCGAACAAGAGCGCGTTCACGTCCTCGCGCACCATGCCGCGGCCCAGCGAAATCTTCTGCTTGGCATCCGCCGTGAGGCCGCGCGCCTTGCGGTTCAGCTCATCCTCCATGCCGATCATCTTGGCGATCTGCTGGACCCGGGACGCGACATAGGACGCATCCGCGCCGCGGTTGCGCAGCGGGAAGGCCAGATTGTCATGCACGGTCATCGTGTCGTAAACGACCGGGAACTGGAAGACCTGCGCGATGTTGCGCTCAGCGGTCGGCGCATGGGTGACGTCCACGTCGTTGAACATGATGCGCCCCTGCGAAGGCTGCAAAAGCCCCGAGATGATGTTGAGCAACGTAGATTTGCCACAGCCCGAGGCGCCCAGAAGCGCATAGGCTTCGCCGTCGATCCAGTCGTGGTTCAATTCCTTGAGGGCGAAATCATCCTCACCGCTGGGATTGGGCAGATAGGAATGGGCGAGGTTATCAAGCGTGATCTTGGCCATTATGCCGCCTCCGCATAGGGCGCGGCCGAGACGAGCGCCCCGTTCGCGTCAAACAGGTAGATATGCGCCGGGTCTAGATAGACCGGCAGCGGCTGGCCGGGCTGCAAATGCTGGATGCCATGCACCAGACCGACCCATTTCGCACCGTGGTAATCGAGGTGGATAAAGGTCTCCGATCCCGTGATCTCGGTCACGTTCAGCACGGCGTCAAAGCCGATGGCCTCGGGCGCCTGTGCGCTTAGCGTGAGGTGATTGGGGCGGAAACCGGCGGTATATTCGCCGTCGCGCAAACTGGCCATACTGGCCGGCGCCGCCATCTCACCGCCATCGAACCGCAGCGTATCGCCCGATTTGGTCATGCTGAGGAAGTTCATCGGCGGGTCGGAGAACACCCGCGCCGTGGTCGCATTCTCGGGCCGGCGGTAGACGCTCGGCGTCGGGCCGAATTGCGTAACGCGGCCTTCCCAGAGCGTCGCGGTATTGCCGCCCAGAAGCAGCGCCTCTTCCGGCTCGGTCGTGGCATAGACAAAGATCGACCCGGCCCGTTCAAAGATACGCGGGATTTCGGCGCGAAGTTCTTCGCGCAGCTTGTAGTCGAGGTTGGCCAGCGGCTCATCCAAGAGCACCAGCCCGGCATTCTTGACCAGCGCCCGCGCCAAGGCGCAGCGCTGCTGCTGGCCGCCCGAAAGCTCCAGCGGTTTGCGGTCGAGCATCGGGGTGAGCTGCATCAACTCAGCGGTTTCGCGCACGGCGCGATCGATCTCATCCTTCGACTTGCCCACCAGCTTCATCGGAGAGGCGATGTTGTCGTAAACCGTCATCGAGGGGTAGTTGATGAACTGCTGATAGACCATGGCGACCTTGCGGTCCTGCACCCGCATGCCGGTCACGTCTTCGCCGTTCCAGATCACCTGCCCCGTGCCCGGCACATCGAGCCCCGCCATCAGCCGCATCAGCGACGTCTTGCCCGAGGATGTAGGCCCCAAAAGCACGTTCATCGTGCCCTTTTCCAAGGTCAGGTCGGTCGGGTAGATATGCGTTTGGCCGCCTACCGTCTTCGACACGTTCTTCAGGATCAAACTCACGTTCGACCTCCCCTCATTCCGCCGCAGAGGCGGCTTGTTTCGCCGCGCGCATCTGCATCCATTCATCAAGACGCGCGATCTGCGTCTCGTCCATTCGCAGGCCCAGCTTGCTGCGGCGCCAGACGACGTCCTCTGCGCTGAGGGCATATTCCCTGTTCATCAGCCAAGCGACCTCGCGCGCGGTGAGGGTGGCCCCGAAATGCTCGCCCATATCCGCTAGCGTCTTGGCCTCGCCCGCCATCGCCCAAGCATCCGTACCATAGGCGCGGATCAGCCGTGCTGCCCAGCTTTCATCCAGAAAGTCATAATCCGCTTTCAGCCGCGCGATCAACTGCGCCACGCCGTCCACCGGGAAATCACCGCCGGGCAGGGCGACGCCTGCGGTCCAATGGCCCGACAGCCCGTCGAAATGCGGCGCGATCAACTCCAGCGCGTCTTCGGCCAGTTTGCGGTAGGTTGTGATCTTGCCGCCAAAGACATTGAGGATCGGCGCGCCGCCGGTCTTGTCGACCTTGAGCGTATAGTCCCGCGTCGCCGCCGTGGCGCTGCTGGCCCCGTCGTCATAAAGCGGACGCACGCCGGAATAGGTCCAGACGATATCTTTGCGGGTGATGTCCTGCTTGAGATAGCCGTTCACGAAGTCGATCAGGTAGTCCTGCTCTTCGGGCGTGCATTCCGGGGTGACGGACGGATCGGGGTGATCCGCGTCGGTGGTGCCGATCAGGGTGAAATCCTGCTCATAGGGGATCGTGAAGATGATCCGCCCATCGGTGCCTTGGAAGAAATAGCATTTGTCGTGATCGTAGAGCCGCTTGGTCACGATATGGCTGCCGCGCACCAGCCGCACCCCTTCGGAGGAGTTCAGCCGCGCGGTGTTATGGATGATGTCGCCGACCCACGGGCCACCCGCGTTGACCAGCATCTTGGCGTGGATCACCTCGCGCCGGCCATCCGCGCCATGCTCTACCGTGACCGCCCAGCCATCGGCGCTGCGGTCGGCAGAGACGACTTTGGTCCGGGTCATGATACGCGCGCCGCGCAGTTCGGCGTCGCGGGCGTTCAGCACCACGAGGCGGGAGTCTTCGATCCAGCAATCGGAGTATTCAAAAGCCTTCTCGAACCGATCCTCCAGCGGCGCCCCTTCGGGCGTGCCGCGCAAGGAAAGGCTGCGTGTGGCAGGCAGGATTTTACGCCCGCCAAGGTTGTCATAGAGAAACAGGCCCAGACGGATCAGCCATGCCGGGCGACGGCCCCGCATCCACGGCATGAACAACCGCAGCAGTTTAGAGGTTGGCGTGTCGCCCTCGAACCGCATGTCGCGGTGATAGGGCAGCACGAAACGCATCGGCCAAGAGATATGCGGCATCGCCTTTAGCAGCACCTCGCGCTCGGTCAGTGCGTGACGCACGAGGCCGATCTCGAAATACTCAAGGTAACGCAGCCCGCCGTGGAAAAGCTTGGTCGAGGCCGAAGAGGTCGCCGAGGCCAGATCGTTCATCTCGGCCAAGGTCACGCTCAGACCCCGGCCTGCCGCGTCGCGCGCGATCCCGGCGCCGTTAATGCCACCACCGATGACGAATAGATCGACCGGGGCAGCGGCCATATGGCTATCGGGCTGTTGGTTCACGATCCGGCCCTCCCCCAGCTCAGACTGTCCAATTTGGGGCAGTGTTACGAAACGACTCTCATCTGCACAAGAATTATTTTCGTTTATGTTCGTTTCACCAGCATAGCGAACATGTTAAACGTGTCTTGCTGCGCGATTGCTTGCGTTAGCCAAAACACTGGGGATAATGCGCCAACAGCAGGCAGGAGCGACGCCCATTTCACAGACATTCCGCCATCCCGACATCCTTGAAATCGCCCGGCGCGAAGGCAAAGTCACCGTTGATGGGCTGGCCGAACATTTCGGCGTGACCCATCAGACCATCCGCCGTGACCTTACGGAACTGGCCGACAGCGGTAAGCTTGAGCGGGTCCATGGCGGCGCGGTGCTGCCCTCGGGGGCCAGCAACATCGGCTATGCCGAACGGCGCAATCTGCATGAAGAGGCCAAGAATCGCATCGCCCGCGCCTGCGCCGAACATATCCCCGACGGCTGTTCGGTCTTTCTTAACATCGGGACCAGTACCGAAGCGGTGGCCCGCGCCTTGCTCCACCACCGGGATTTGATGGTGGTGACGAACAACATGAACGTCGCGAATATTCTGGTCGATAACCCCGAATGCCGCATCGTGCTGACCGGCGGCGCGCTGCGCCGGATGGACGGCGGATTGGTGGGCAATCTAACGATCGAGACGATCCGCCAATTCAAATTCGACATCGCGGTGATCGGCTGTTCGGCCATGGATGCGGATGGTGATCTGCTCGACTTCGACATCGAAGAAGTGGGCGTCAGCCAATGTATCATCGCGCAGTCGCGCAAGACTTTTTTGGTGACCGATCATTCCAAATTCAAACGCTCCGCCCCCGCGCGCATCGCCTCGGCGCGGGAGGTGGATATGTTCTTTACCGATCTGGCGCTGCCCGCGGGCCTTGCCGAAAAATGCAGCGGTTGGGAGACCGCGGTGGTCTATGCGCCGGAAGAATGACCCCCGCCGCTAGGCGTCTGTCCATTCCCGCGCGCGGGGCTTGACCACGAGCGTCGGCTTGCAGGCTTTCAAAGCGTCGACGAAATGCTGGCTCCAAAGGTTCACATCCGTGGCCCGCACCTGCGCCATGCAGCTTGCATGGCGGCGCTTGCGCTCTTCCAGCGGCAGGGCGAGCGCGGTCTTGAGGGCCTCGCTCATGTCTTCGATATCATAGGGATTGACCTGAATCGCATCCGTCAGGTCTTCGGCGGCACCGGCCATATGCGACAAGATCAGCACGCCGGGGTCTTCGGGGTCTTGCGCCGCGACATATTCCTTGGCCACAAGGTTCATCCCATCGGCGAAGGGCGTCACGATCCCGACCCGCGCCCGGCGATAGAGGCGGGCCAAAAGGTTGCGATCAAGGTTGCGGTGGATATAGCGCAGCGGGGTCCAGTCGATCTCTCCATGCTCCCCGTTCACGCGACCGACAAGCTCTTCTAATTCGTAGCGCAACTCGCGATAGGCGGCGACTTCCTCTCGGCTGGGCGGGGCGATTTGGACCATGCTTACCCGGCGTTCCCGCTCATCCCGGGTTTCAAGATAGCGGCCAAAGGCGCGAAAACGGTTGGGCAGACCTTTGGAGTAATCGAGCCGGTCGACCCCGATCACGATGTCGCCTGCCATATCGTCGGCCAGACGGTCCTGCGCGCTGCCGCTCTGCGCCGCCTGAACGAAGGTTTCCACGTCAATGCCGATGGGGAAAGACCGCAGCGCCACCGCGCGGGAGCCGCATTTGATCGTGCCATCCATCAGGAATTCGGAATCGGTTTCGGCCCGGAACATCTCAAGACAGCGGGCCACATCGGCGCGGGTTTGCAGGCCCACGAGGTCATAATCCGCCAGCCAATGCGCCAGATTGGCCTCCCGCGGGAGGGCGCCCATATCGCCCAAGGCGGGAAAGGGAATATGCAGGAAAAACCCGATCTTGCCGGTGAAGCCCAGCTTGCGCAGCTCTGTGGCGAGGGGGAAGAAATGATAGTCGTGAACCCAGATCATATCGTCGGGCTCGGCCAC
Source organism: Sulfitobacter sp. 1A13679 (assembly GCF_043557115.1). Classification (NCBI taxonomy): domain Bacteria; kingdom Pseudomonadati; phylum Pseudomonadota; class Alphaproteobacteria; order Rhodobacterales; family Roseobacteraceae; genus Sulfitobacter; species Sulfitobacter sp. 1A13679. The sequence continues at coordinate 47,061 of NZ_JBIFFO010000006.1, read as the reverse complement.
CTCCATCACCTGTCGGGCGAGGCGGGCATTGACGGCGCAATAGCCCCGCTCGAACCCGCGGTCGAGCTTGACCAGATCGCCGCGGCGGTGACAGACGGGCCAAAGCACGGAGTTCGAGAAGCCGAGGTAGAAATTCTTGTAATCTTCGGGGGTTAGGCTAAAGCTCAGCCGGGTGTAATTGCCCTGATCGCCATATTCGCTGAGACTGTTGGCGGGGGTTTCCGTGGTTTCTGGGTGCGACCCGATCCAGATACCGCCGATCTTGCGTAGGGTTTCATGCAGCGCATAGACCAGCCCACCGGAAGGGGCGGCCTCCGACGGGATGCGATTTGAGATTACAATTAATCTGCCAGCCATTTTATGCCTCGGGAACAATCATTTTCGGTCGCCGAGCCTGATTAGGCGGAACGCCGACCACCACTAACGGTTTAATGGTTTAGGTCGGTAAAGGTTCCCAGCTTGAGCGCCTTTGGTCAAATCTTTTGCAGGTGCAGCATGTCCAAGGGCCGGAATTATTTTCTCAGCGCCCAAGAAAGAACCACGCGACCCCCACAGGCAGCAGCGACATGAGGATCATCGACAGGATGACCACCCGCCCGTCGCGCATCAGATAGCCCGCCGCGAAGATGGCGATCATCGCCGATGCGATGGAGCCGGAAGTGGGTACGACTTCCATGAAGGGCATGAACATCGACAGGGCCATCACCATGAACAGGGGCAGGTAAATCCACGGGCGGTGCAGGATGAAGGTCGAGCGCTCGTGCAGATAACGGTCCACGAAATCCACCGGACGGCGCAGCCATCGCACCCCCTCGCGGAGTTTCTTCGCGGCGATGTCGCGGCGCATGACGAAACCGGGCAGCCAGAGGCTGTCGCGGCCAAAGATCATCTGCACCACCAGAAACAGCACCACCAATCCGATGAAAGCCGTGATCCCCGGAATGCCGCTGGCGGGCGAGGTTGAGATCAGGCTGAAAGCGAGGATGGTTGAGGCAAAGGAATGTTTGCCCAGACAATCGATGATCTCTTCCACGGTGATTTGCCGATCCGCGCCGCCGGAAAGATGCTCCATCTCATCTAGGACGCCGCTGAGGGTTGGCCGACCTGTATCGCTCATGAAATTCTAGTCCTTCTAACGTCGGGCGATAGCGCTACTCATGTTAACAATGCGTGAGCGCGGTGAAAGTTCGCCCGAATTGTCAGTTCAAGTTCACGTCTTCGCGCGCAGAAAGGCCAGCAGCCCCCGTTCGGCTTGGGTCATATCGTCGATATCGGGCGGGTCCGGCAAATCTTGCGGGGTCTGGCAAAGTTCGATCACCTGCGGATGGATATAGCTGTTGCGCGCGATGGTGGGCGTATTGTGCAACCGTTCGGCGGCGGCTTCGGCCATGGCTTTGATGCTGGGCTTGTCCTCTTTCAGCGCAACGTCGAAGGCGGCGACGGACCCGGCCCAAGTGCGAAAGGTCTTGGCCGAGAAGCCTTCGGTGCCTGCGGCCTCGGCGATGTAATCGTTCAGAGCGGTTGAGGTCAGACTGCGCGGCTGCCCCTCTTCGTCGAGCCATGTCAGCAGGTCCGCGCCGGGCAGGTCGCGAATTTTCTCAAGCGCGCGCATTAGGGTGCGGTTGGCGATCTGGCGGCGAACCCGTTTGCCGCCCTTCGCCATGAAGGACGCCTGCAACTTGCCATCGCGCAGGACCAGATGCCGCCGTTTCAGGGTCAGCGTGCCATAGGTGCGGTTGGTTTCGGCATAGACCTGATTGCCGACGCGCAGCGACAGCCGGTCGATCATCGCCACGGCGGCGGCCAGCGCAAAATCACGTTCGCCCAACTCCTCCTTGAGATCACGGCGCACGCGGCGGCGGATGCGCGGCAGGGTCTCGGCAAACTCGGGCAGGCTTGCGTATTTCTCCTGCGCCTGCGCCTCGGACCAAAGGGGATGATAACGGTATTGCTTGCGGCCCCGCGCATCGAAGCCGGTCGCCTGAAGGTGACCGTTTTCATAGGGGCTGATCCAGACCCGCTCATAGGCCGGGGGCACCGCCAGTTTCACCAGCCGCGCCCGCTCGGCCTTGTCCTTGATGCAGCGGCCATCGGGCGCGTGATAGGAAAACCCCCGCCCGCAGCGCCGCCGAGCGATGCCAGGTTTGCTGTCGGGGTAGTACCTGAGCGTCGATGGTGCGGTCATCTGGGCTTCCGATTGCGATAGGCGGGGTGGCGTCTGGTGCCTGCCCCCATTTTGATCAACGCGGGCGCATCAGCTGGGTTCCCGCGGCGCACATCGCGCATCTCTGCGCAGTTGCAGCATAAATCCGTTGATTTCGCTGCGCTGGCGCATAGGTTTCTGGGGGAACGCCCGTGCAACGAAACGGATAGACCGGACCCTATGGATAGCACCACCCAGTCGCCCCGCCATCTGCCGCCCGTGATCAAAGTCGAGCGCCATGCGTTCTTCCTTGATCTCGACGGCACGCTCGCCCCCATTGTCGACAACCCCGAAGACGCCTGTCTGCCGGAGGCGACGCGCCATCTGCTGACCCGTCTCGTCGCAAAGACCGATGGGGCGGTGGCGGTGATCTCTGGCCGGGCCATGGCGGATGTGGACCGTATTTTGGGCGCGCTGCGCCTGCCGGTCTCGGGATCGCATGGGCTGGAGCTGCGGCTCAGCACCGCTGAAGATCACGCGCCGGAGCAGAGCGCGGGCATCCCCACCCCGGTCATCGACCGGGTCGAGGAATTCGCCGTGCTGCATGGGGTAACATCCGAGCGCAAGCCGGGCGCCATCGCGCTGCATTACCGCAAGGCCCCGGATCAAGAAGACGCCTGTCGCGGCTTCGTCGATACGCTGGTCGGCGAAGACTCCAGCCTGCGCGGTTTGCATGGCAAGATGGTCAGCGAGGTCGCCTTGAAAGGTGTCGACAAGGGCGGCGCGGTGGCGCGGTTCATGGCCTCCCCCGCCTTCGCAGACCGTCTGCCCGTGATGGTCGGCGATGACGTGACGGACGAAGACGGCTTTCGCGCAGCGCAGGCCATGGGTGGCTTTGGCATCAAGATCGGCCAAGGGCCGACCGAGGCCCAACATCGCATCGAAGACGTGGCCGGTTTTGCCGATTGGCTGGAAGAGATTTTGCGCTGATCCGGCCCGCCCGGCAGTCGCATCATGAATAGAAAAGAGGGACTTATGGATCTGGGTGTCATCGGGAATTGCGCGGTTGCGGCGCTGGTCAGCCGCGAAGGGGCGATCAACTGGTTCTGCCTGCCGCGTTTCGACGGCGATCCGGTCTTTCACAGCCTGATGGGCCATGGCGCGGGCGAAGAGGGCGACGGGGAATTTGCTGTCGAACTCGAAGACATGACCGAGAGCGAGCAGAGCTACTTGCCCAATACTGCGATCCTGCGCACCGTGTTGCGCAACCCGAAAGGCGCGGTCGAGGTTGTCGACTTCTGCCCCCGTTTCACCGCCTATGGCCGCAGCTTTCGCCCGCAGATGCTGGTGCGGCAGGTGCGGCGTATCGAAGGCTCCCCCCGTGTGCGGATGCGCCTGAAGCCGCGCTTTCAATGGGGAGAAGTGGCCCCGACCCTCACCCGCGGCTCCAACCATGTGCGTTTCGTCGGGCCAGAGCAGAACATGCGCCTGACCACCGACGCGCCGATTGACCATGTGCTCGACGGGCGGATGATCAATCTCGAAGGTGAGATGACCTTCATCCTCGGCCCCGATGAGACCCTGTCGGACAGCCCTGAGCAGATCGGCACCACCTTCCGCACCAAGACGACCCGCTATTGGCAGCGCTGGACCCAGCGTTTGGCGATCCCTTTCGAGTGGCAGGAGGCCGTCATCCGCGCCGCGATCACGTTGAAACTGTGTAGCTACGAGGCCACGGGCGGGGTGATCGCCGCGATCACCACCTCCCTGCCTGAGGCGCCGGATTCGGGGCGCAACTGGGATTACCGCTATTGCTGGGTGCGCGATGCGTTTTTCACCGTGCGCGCCCTCAACAGCCTCGCCGCCACCCGCACGTTGGAGCATTATTTCCAATGGCTGATGAACGCTGTGGCCGATGCCGAGGGCGGGCATATCCAGCCGGTGCTGGGGCTGGGGCTTGAAACGGCGCTGACCGAACGTATCTCGCCCAGTCTACAGGGGTTCCGTGGCATGGGGCCGGTGCGGATCGGCAATCAGGCGCATGAGCATTTCCAGCATGACACCTATGGCAATATCATCCTCGGCGCGGCCCCGGCGTTTTTCGATCACCGGCTGCCGATGAACACCGGGCGCACCGCCTATGAGCAGTTGGAGCCGCTCGGCGAACAGGCCTGGGAATTGCACGACCAGCCTGACGCGGGCATTTGGGAATTGCGCAGCCGCGCGCGGATTCACACCTCCTCCTCGCTCATGTGCTGGGCCGCCTGCGACCGTCTGGCCAAGATTGCGCGGCATCTGGAATTGGACGACCGCGCCACCCTCTGGGCCGATCGGGCCGAGGTGATCCGCGACAAGATCCTCGACAACGCATGGTCCGAGGAACGCGGCGCCTTTGTCGAAAGCTTTGGCGGCAGCACCCTCGACGCGAGCGTTTTGCTGATGGGCGAGGTCGGCTTCCTGCCGCCGAAAGACCCGCGCTTCATCGCAACGGTCGAACGCCTTTCGGAGGTGCTGGGCCGCGGCCCCTTCATGCTGCGCTACGAAGAGGCCGACGATTTTGGCGTGCCGGAGGTGGGCTTCAACGTCTGCGCCTTCTGGCGCATCGACGCGCTGGCACGGATTGGCCGCGAAGAGGAAGCGCGCAAACTGTTCGAAGAGCTGCTGGAGGCCCGCAACCACCTTGGCCTGATGTCCGAAGACACTGCCTTTGCCACCGGAGAGGGCTGGGGCAACTTCCCCCAGACCTACTCTATGGTCGGCATCATCAACGGCGCCATGCGCCTGTCGCGCCGGTGGGAGGCCGAGCTTTAACGCGCAAGCAGCAGCCGCAGCCCCAAAAGCCCCAGCACAGCCGAGGCGATGCGGTCGAAATAGACCTTCGCGCGCAGGTAGCCTTGGCTGACGGCGGGGCGGCTCATGCCGAAGGCCAATCCGGTGTAAAAGGCCAGTTCGATGATCAGGTGATTGGCGACGATCAAGAAGTTCTCGCTCAGCCGCATCCCCTCGGGGAAGATGACCACCAGCACCGCGGCGGCGAAAAGCACCGATTTGGGGTTCAGGATATTGATCATCAGCCCCTGCCGGAACGCATGACGGGCGGGTGTCACCGTGCTTGTCACCGGTGCCCGCGCCCCGCGCCACATGCCGTAAGCCACATAGAGCAGGTAGGCTGCGCCCACGGTTTTCACGATGGCATAGGCCCATGGGAAGGCGAGGAAAACGGCCTCCAACCCCAAGAGCGCGGCAAGGGTCCAGAACGACGCCACAAGGCCGAGGCCAGCCCCCACGGCAACGCCCGCCTGCCGCCCCGAACTCAGCGTCGTTTTCAACGCGATCAGAAAGGCCGGGCCGGGGCTGAGGATCGACGCGATGAGCGCGATGTTGAAGGCGATGAGATGCGAAAGTTCCATGGCGGCGGTCCCCTGTGACTGCGCCCAGCTAGGCGCGGTGCTGGCCCATGGTCAACTGGGATGCAGGCGACCGGGGCCGCTCGGTGCGTGATCGGCCCTGCGACCGCTTAAAAAAGCGGGCACCTCAGACGAAGGACCGCACCGTGGCGATGGCCCCGTCGAGCGCCTTGCCTTCGGCATCCTGCAACGCCGCCTCGCGCAGTCGTGCGATCCACTCCGCCGCGTCGTCACGCCCGCGCAGCAGATCGGCGGCGTCCATCACGCGGTCGAACTTGCCCAGACCCCGCGCGTGGGTGTCGGAGTAGCCCTTGATCAGGCGGCGGCATTTCACCAGTTCCACGGCGAGGGCGTAGTCACCCTCCACCTCCGCAAGGCAGCGGCTGAGCCAGTCTTCCAGATGCGCGACCTCAAGGGCATGGCGGTGGGTGCGCAGGCGGTAACCCTTCAGGCCGCCGAGGAAATGCAGCATCAGGAAGGCGGGCAGCCGGTCGGTGCGCAGACGGCGGCCCTTGTCGAACCAGCGGTTCAGCCGGGCCATCCACGTCTCGCTCGCCTCCACCTTGGCGCCGAGCCGCGCGGGCATGAGCCCGGCGATCTCTTCGGCGCGGGGGTGGAAGTATTCGGTCAGTTGCAGCAGGTTCTCGTCACCCGCGCGCATCTCTTGGCGGATGTGCGACAGACGCGGCGCGCGGGTCTTGAGGTCCGCCACACGAATGATGTCGTCATAGGCCATGGCATTGGCGATGTATTTCGCCGCCGCCGCCGAAAGCGCCCAGCCCTGCGCGGCGTCATCGCGGGCCAAGATGGTATCGAGCCGGTCGAGATAAAGCGCGCCATAGGCGCAGTCCTGAAAGTTCACCACCTTGGCGAGCCCGGCGAGCGCGAGGTCCCGCACCGGCTCGGGCAGGCGGTCGGCCCGGTCCACCAGTGCGGCCCATTCGGCCTGCAACTTCTCAGGCCCGACAAGGCTGAACGGTTTGATCTCTTCCTCGGGGGCCTGCGGTGTTTCGGGCAGCTTGCCCTGTGCCGCATCGAATCCCACGGCGAAGGCGCGCAGCGAGGGTTCGACCCCCTTGCCGCCGGCACGGATCGCATTCTCATAGGCCTCACGTGGAAACGGCAGCGCGCCGGAGCCTGCAAGCGCGCCGAAGAGCGAGGCCGAGATGACCGAACCCGCGCCGACGGCCAGCCCTTCCATATCTTCAAGCACCAGCTTATGCGCCGCAATCTCGGCCGCCGCGCGGACCTCATCGGCATCGGCAATGCCGTCGCCCGGCGCCATCTTCTCGCTCACCGCCAGCGCGCGGTGGGTCGAGCCGATCAGCGTCGTCCGGTCCGGCGTGACGAAGCCGCGCATCACCGCGCGGCCCACCTCCATCATCTCGGCGGCGATCAGCACGTCCACGTCGCCCGCCGCCGGGGCCAGCGCGAAGACGGGGTCGAGCGCGCCCTTGGGGGCCATTTCGACGTAGTAGATCGTGGCCCCGGTGCGCTGCGCCACGCCGGCGACCGAGGTCGCCTGACAGACATAGCCCTCGGCCCGGGCCATCGCCTCGATCCAGCCGGTGAGCACGCCACCCCCCTGCCCGCCCACGGCCATGACGGCAAGCTTGATGATCTTCTCAACCCGCGCGTCGGGGGTCTTTTGCGGCAGCACCATGTTCATGTCGCCACTCCTTCGTTGCGCAGTCGTTTCGCATCGCGTCGGTCTTGCAACCAGCGAATGATTTGGCCGGTCTTTTCGGCCCGCCAGCGCTCGAACTTCGTCGGGTTGTGCACCACGTCGGCCTGATAAAAGGACGGGCAGAGCACGGCGGTATCCGCCACTTCGCCGCAGTTGCCGCAGCCGACGCAGGTCTGGTCGATATGCGCCACCGGGTCATCGCGCAGCGGATCGTCGAGCCGCTTCAGCGACAGCGAGGGACAGCCCGAGAGGCGGATACAGGCGTGATCGCCGGTGCAGACATCCGCATCCACGCCAAAGCGCGGCACCTCCATGCGGCGGCCGTCCTTGATTGCCTGATTGCGTTTCGGCTTCTCGCGGCGCTGCTTGTTGAGCATGCATTCCGAGGAGGCCACGATCACCTTCGGCCCCTTGTAATCGGTGGTCAGCGCCTCGCGCAGAACCTCGCGCAGCTTGCCCACGTCATAGGTCCGGTCGATCTGGCGCACCCATTCCACGCCGACGCCCTTGAGCGCCTTGGAGATCGGGTTGTTCGTGCTTTTCGTGTCGTTATGCGCGCGCGACGACATCACGTCCTGCCCGCCGGTGGCGGCGGAATAGTAGTTGTCGACGATCACCGCGACGCTGTCTGACTTGTTGAACACCATGTTGCCGATCGAGGTCGACAGACCATTGTGCCAAAACCCCCCGTCGCCCAGGATCGAGATCACCCGCTTGTCGCCGCCGCCATCAAATGCCGCGTTGGAAGCGGGGCCGAGGCCATAGCCCATGGTCGAGCCGCCGATCTCGAAGGGCGGCAGGCAGCCGAAGAGATGGCAGCCGATGTCGCCGGTGATCTGGTGCTTGCCCAACTCCTGCTCGGTCAGTTTCATTGCCGCGAAGATCGGGCGTTCCGGGCAGCCGGTGCAGAAGCCCGGCGGGCGGATCGGCACGGTCTGCGTGAGATCCGGGATCGCGGGCGCCTCGGCGTTCGGGGCACGCACGGCACCGGGCAGCATCTCCGGCGCGGCGATCTTGAGGAAGGCCGTCAGACCATCCAGCAGCACCTGCCCGGTGTATTCCCCGGCCATCGGCAACACGTCCTTGCCGTGCAGCTTCACCCGGCGGTCGAGCTTGTAGAGGTAGGAGCCAAGCTGCTGTTCGATGTGGTCGGGCTGGCCTTCCTCAACCACCAGCACATGCTCCTTGCCCGCGCAGAAGTCGTCGAATTCTTCGCGCAACAGCGGATAGGTGACGTTGAGCACGTAAAGCGGCACCTCGGTCTGTCCGTGGATATCGGCGAGCCCCAGCCGCTGCAATGCCCGGATGACAGAATTATACATGCCGCCCTGCACCACGATGCCCAGGGGCGCCTTCTCGGGGCCGAAGAATTCGTTGAGCTTGTTGTCGCGGATGAATGTCTCCGCGGCCGGCCAGCGGTTCTCGATCTTGTCCTTCTCATGCAGGTAGGACATCGGCGGCAGCACCACGCGGTTGAAGTCCGACTGCGGGTTGGCCGCGGCCTCGGCCACGGTGAGTGGCGGGCGTTGATTGTCGCGGGTCTCGAAACTGCCCGTGACATGGCAGGACCGGATGCGCACCATCAGCATCACCGGCGTATTGCTGGCCTCGGAAAGTTCGAACCCGTCCTTCACCGCCTTCGTGATCGACGGCAGGTTCGGGCGCGGGTCCAGCATCCAGAACTGCGATTTCATCGCGAACCCGTGGCTGCGCTCCTGCATGATCGAGGAGCCTTCGCCGTAGTCCTCCCCCACGATCACCAGCGCGCCGCCGGTGACGCCCGAGGAGCTAAGGTTGGCGAGCGCGTCCGAGGCCACGTTGACCCCCACCGGACCCTTGAAGGTCACCGCCCCCCGGATCGGGTAGTGGACGCTCGCCGCCAGCATCGCCGCCGCCGCGGCCTCGCTTGCATTGGCCTCAAAGCGCACGCCCAACTCGCCCATCAGCTCCTCGGCGTCGGCCAGCACGTCCATCAGATGGCTGATCGGCGCGCCCTGATAGCCGCCGACGTAGCCCACGCCGTTCTCCAAGAGCGCCTTGGTGATCGCAAGGATGCCCTCGCCGGTGAAGACGTCGCCGTCTCCCTTGCGCAGATGTTCCACCTCTGCCTTGAACGAACGTTCGGCCATCGGACCCTCTCAGAAATCGTGTTTTCGAATGTTGCGCAGCATGGTCTGCAAGGTTGCCACGAAGGCCGCCTTCTCCTCGGGGCCGATGCCCTTGAACATCGCCTCATAGGCCTGCGCCATATGCGGCCAGAGCCGCGCATAGGCCTCGCGCCCCTGATCGGTCAAGTAGACCCGCGTGGCGCGGCTGTCGTTGGCATCGGTCTCGCGCCGGACCAGCCCGTCGCGCACCAATGCGTCGAGCGCGCGGCTCAGCGTCGATTGCTGCACCACCGCGTAAACCGCCAACTCGCGGATCAGGATGCCGTCGGTCACCGACAGCACCGCGAGCGAGCGCATCTGCGGCGTGGTCAGGCCGAGTGCCGCCATCTCCGCCGACAGGGCGGCATTGTACCGCCCCATGATCCGGTTCATCAGATAGGGCGCGAAATTATCGAGCCCCATCCGATCCAGCGGCGCGTTCTCGGCCTTGGAAGGTGGTGTATCTGTCACCGATCAGCCCTTCGGCACCAGTGCCAGCGCCCGAATGGGGCTGCCGGTGCCGTTCTTGATCTTCAACGGCGCGGCGATCAGGATCGCCCCCTTGGGTGGCAGTTTGTCGAGGTTGGCCAGTGACGCCAAACCAAAACAGTTGTTCTTATGCAGCAGGTTATGCGCCGGATAGGGCGGCTCCATCCCGCCCGCTTGCCCCGCATCGGTGCCGATGCATTGGGTGCCCCAGCCGACGATCTTCTTGTCCATCAGGTACTGGATCGCATCCGGGGTCGGCCCGGGGCTGTGCGGCCCGGTCTCATCGGCGTTAAGAAACCGCGCCTCGTCATCGACGCGCGCGTCCCAATCGGTGCGCATGACGACCCATTCGCCTTCGCCGATCTCGCCATACTCGGCTTCCCATTCCTTGATGCCCTTGGCATCGAGCAGGAAATCCGGGTCTTCCTGCGCCTGCTGCGAACAATCGATCACGTTGACCGGGGCGACCAGACGCTGTACGTCGAGCGTATCGGTGAACCCGTCGTCGTAATCCTTACCGGTGATCCAATGGTGCGGCGCGTCGAAATGCGTGCCCGAATGCTCACCCAGCACCATCCAGTTCCAAGCAAAGAAGGGGCCGTCTTCGTCATATTCGCTGATCTTGTGAATCTCGACCTTCGGCGTCGGCTTGGCGAAATCGGCAGGCAGTTGCAGGATCGGCGTATCCGGCCCCAAAACGCCCGAGCAATCGACGACCTCAACCCCGCCCGAAGCCAGCATCGCGCCGAAATCACGCATTAAATCCGTAGCACTCATTTCAATTAATCTCCCTCAAATGGCGCACCCACTCCCGATGCGTTGTCCCTGCCAAGATGCTAGTCACATTTATATGCGTTTGCAATTATCTTCTTCGAAAGGCTTGCCACGAACGCGAAAGGCCCGCCGCAAATGCGACGGGCCTGCCCAGCCGGGGAGAGGTGGCTAAGGAGATTAAGCGGCGTATTTCGCGACCGCCCCGCCCTGCTGGCTCCAATCGGCATACCATGTGCGGAAGAGCTTATACTGCGCCTCGGCATAGCCGCGCTGGCTGTCGGTCAGCGCGTCGGTCTCATTAAAATGCAACGCATATTCCGCATGGCCTTCGAGCACCATCAGATGCTTATAATAAAGCACGAGGTCCGGCCCTTCATCGAAGGAGGACAAAACACCAAGGGCCGCATCAAGCTCCTGCGCGCGCTGACGCGCCTCGGCATCGCCCGCCGCCGCGGCTTGGCTGAGGGCGACCAGATGCAACACTTCGCGCGGCAGCACATTGCCGATCCCGGTGATCGCGCCGGTGGCGCCGCAATTGACAAAACCGTGGAAGACGGTGGTATCCACACCGATCATCAGCGTGACCTCATCATCCCGGCTGGTGATATTCTCCGCCGCATAGCGCAGATCATCCGCGCCGCCGAACTCCTTGAAGCCGACAAGGTTGGAATGCTCGGCCCGCAGCGCAAAGAACAGATCGGCCCGAGTGGCGAAACCGTAATAAGGGCTGTTGTAGATCACGGCAGGAAGCTCAGGCGCCGCCGAGAGAACCTTTTTGAAGTGATCTTTCTGCGCGGCAACCGACGTGCCGCGCGACAGGATGCGGGGGATCAACATCAGTCCCTTGGCGCCGACCTTTTGCGCATGCGCCGCATGTTCGGCGGCCAGCTTCGTATTCACGGCCCCCGTGCCCACAACTACCGGCACGCCCGCTTCGACCAGACGTTCGACACCTTCCATCCGCTCTGCATCGGTCAGCAGCGGCCAATCACCCATGGACCCACAGTAAACCACCGCGCTCATCCCATCGGCGATCAGCTTTTTGCCCATACGCACCAAAGCGTCGAAGTCAGGTTTCCGGTCTTCGGTGCAGGGGGTCATCAGGGCCGGGATGCAGCCGGAAAAAATCGAAGGGGTCATATATCTCTCCATCATAGAAACCGGCCGCGATACTGCCGGGCTTGGCTGCATCTTAGCTATTGTATTTTATTTGTCGACATAAAATCTGCACAGCCCCTATGACGGGCCGATAAAGGTGCGTTTTCCTATAATTAAAGGTCGATATGCTGCCGCCGATCCCGCGAAATCAGCGCCTGAATCTGCCCCACGATCTGATCTGCATGGGTTGCGGCCAAAGAATCCGCACGACCAATATCCCGCGCCTCAATCGCCGCGATCAAGTCCTCATGTTCCTGCACATACTCACTGGGAAGCTGATCGTCGAAGGACTGGTAATACATCCGCAGCAACCGGCGCCCCTCATCCAACAGCCGCAGACAAAGCGATTCGTAATAGGGGTTGCGCCCCGCCCGGGCGATCTCGGCATGGAACTCCCGGTTCGTCGCGATCATCGACAGCGCGTCCTGCGCCGACACGGCCTTGGCGAACTCCACCTGCCGCGCGCGAATATTGGCCATATCCGCCGGCGTATGAAACTGCGCCGCAAGACGCGTGGTGACACGGTACATCAAGGTCATCGCGTCAAAGAAGGTGTGCAGGTTCATGAAGTCGATATTCGACACGACTGTCGAACGGTTGGGCAGCGTGGTCACCAACCCCTCGCTTGCCAACCGCACCAAAGCCTCGCGGATCGGCGTGCGCGACATCGACAGCCGCTCGGAAAGGCGAATCTCGTCAATCGGACTGCCCGGCAACAGGGTCAGGTCGAGTATCTCATCACGCAGGATGGAATAGACAAATTGCGCCCCGGACCCGCGCTTGCGTTCCGCCGTTTTAGGTTTGCTGGTCATGCGGGGATGCCGCCCTTTTGATGTTCATGGCTCCCCCTCGATAAAGCAACAAATCCCCCGCCCTACAATAGCGCTATCGCCCCCAAAGCGCGCCACCCCCTTCATTTCATCCTTTCTCAAATACCTTCCGCACTCTCCCCAAACGCCACCCCGCGCCAACCGCCCACCCAACCGCCGCAACAGATCGCCTAAAAAACGGGCATCACCGCCGATATATCAGGCAAATTCGCGCCAAAAGACTGACCTAGAAAGGCTTTTTCAAAAACTGTAATCCCCGGATTGACAGCGCGAAAGCTGCAACCGCATACTCGACCAATCTGATATTGGTTCAAGAAAGCGGTCCATTGCCCAGCCCCGACACCGGTCCCGACAAGGTTTTGCTCGAAGTGCGTGACTTCAGCCTGCGCTTTCGCGGCGCGCCGAGCGACCAAATCAACCATGTGAATTTCACGGTCCACCCGGGCAAGACACTCTGTGTCGTCGGGGAAAGCGGCTGCGGGAAAAGCGTGACCTCGCTGGCGATGATGGGGCTGCTGCCGGCCGGTGCGGCGACAATCCGCTCGGGCGAGATGGTTTTCGAAGGCCAGAAGCTCGACCTTGCCGACCACACCGCCATGCGCAAACTGCGCGGCAGTCGGATGACGATGATTTTCCAAGAGCCGATGACCTCGCTCAACCCCGCCTTCCGCATCGGCGACCAGATCACCGAAGCCGTGCTCGCCCATAGCGACGCCAGCAAATCCGAGGCCGAGGACAAGGCGCTGGCGATCCTCAAGCGGGTCGGCATTCCGGCGGCGGAGAAGCGGATGCGCGACTACCCGCATCAACTCTCCGGCGGCATGCGCCAGCGGGTGATGATCGCCATGGCCTTGGTCAACGACCCCGCGCTCTTGATCGCGGATGAGCCGACGACCGCCCTCGACGTGACCATTCAGGCGCAGATCCTCGAATTGATCCGCGACCTTCAGGCCGAGACCGATATGGGCACGATCATGATCACCCATGACCTTGGCGTGGTGGCCGAAATCGCGGATACCGTCGCCGTCATGTACGCGGGCACGATCGTCGAAACCGGCCCTGCGGAACGCATCTTTAACGACCCACAGCACCCCTACACGATCGGCCTCATGTCCTCGATCCCGCAGCTTAGCGGTCCGCGCGGACGCTTGGCGACCGTGCCGGGCATGGTGCCGACAACGCAGAACATGCCCCAAGGCTGCCGTTTTGCCACGCGCTGCCCCTTCGCCCAGCCCATCTGCGCGCAGGAGCCACCGCTTGCACCGTTGGAGGGGGGCCATGCCGTGGCCTGCCATTTCGCCCCGCTGGAGACACATCTGGAGCAGAGCGCATGAATGACACGATCCTGACAGCGCGCGGGCTGAAGAAACATTTCAAAACCTCGGGCGGCGGATTGGCCAAAGGGGCCACGGTCAAGGCGGTCGATGACGTTTCCTTTGACGTGCGCCGGGGCGAAACCTTTGCCATCGTCGGCGAATCCGGTTGCGGCAAATCCACCCTTGCACGGCTGCTCATGCGGTTGCTGACGCCTACCGAGGGCGACGTGCAATTTGACGGCAGCGATGTGCGCAGCCTCGCCGGGCGCGATCTGACCGCGCTCCGCCGGGACATGCAGTTCATCTTTCAAGACCCGTTCTCATCCCTGAACCCGCGGATGAGTGTCGGCAAGCTGGTCGGAGAACCGCTGGAGACGCATTTTCCGAAAATGTCCGCCACCGAGCGGCGCGGCAAAGTGGCCGAACTGCTGGCCAAGGTCGGGCTGCGCCCCGAACATGCCGAACGCTACCCGCATGAGTTCTCGGGCGGCCAGCGGCAGCGGATCGGGATCGCGCGGGCGCTGGCCTCGGCCCCGAAACTGGTGATCGGGGATGAGCCGGTCTCGGCGCTCGACGTCTCGGTGCAGGCGCAGGTGATCAACCTGCTTGGCGATCTGCGCGATGAATTGGGGCTCACCTTGGTCATCATCGCCCATGACCTCGCCGTGATCCGCCATATGAGCGACCGCGTGGCGGTGATGTATCTGGGGCAAATCGTCGAACAGGGCGATGTCGACACGGTCTATAACCATCCGCGTCACCCCTATACCCGCGCGCTCTTGTCGGCCATTCCGGTGGCCGCCCATGGCGCGCGCACGCCGCAGACCGCGCTTGAGGGTGAGATGCCCAGCCCGGCGAACCCGCCTGCAGGCTGCCGCTTCCACACCCGCTGCCCCTTTGCCAAAGAGCGCTGCGCGAACGAGCCGCCCTCTCTGCGGGAGACCCGCGCGGGCGTGGGCCATGTCGCCGCCTGCCATTACTTCGAAGAGATCGCCGCCGCCACGCCGGACCTCGGCCTTGCCGATGCGCCCGAACGCGCCCCCGGGGCCGCCGCGCGCTTTGCGCTTTACCAAGACGCCATGCGGGACCGGACCACGCTCCGCCCCCGCCAAAACCAAGAATAACAGGCTGAACCAGACTCATTGAAACGACAGGAGAGTTCGACATGACACTTACCAAAATGACACTTGCCGCTGCATTGCTGGGGGCCACGACCCTCGGCGCGCAGGCGGCTGATCTGCGCATCGCGCTGCAATCCGATGCCGATGTGCTGGACCCCGACCAGTCGCGCACCTTCGTGGGCCGCATCGTCTACGCGTCGCTCTGCGACAAGCTGGTGGACATCACGCCAGACCTCGAAATCATCCCGCAGCTGGCGACCGAATGGTCCTTTTCAGAAGATGGCAAACAGCTGACCATGAAACTGCGCGACGATGCGGTCTTCCACGATGGAACGCCCTTTGATGCCGAGGCCGTGGCCGCCAACATCGACCGCAGCCAGAACATGGAGACTTCGCGCCGCAAGTCCGAACTTTCCTCCATCACCGGCGTCGAAGTGCTGGGCAGCCATGAGATCCGCTTTGATCTCGCCGATGCCGATGCCACGCTGATGGCGCAATTCGCCGACCGCGCGGGCATGATGGTCTCCCCCACCGCAGCCGAGGCTGCGGGCGATGACTTTGGCCTGAACCCGGTCTGCTCCGGCCCCTACCAGTTCAAAGAGCGTGTGGCCCAAGACCGTATCGTGCTTGAGAAATTTGCCGACTATTACGATGCCGAGGAATACCACTTCGACACCGTCACCTATCTGCCGATCCCCGACACCACCGTGCGTCTGGCGAACCTGCAATCGGGTGACATTGACATGCTGGAGCGTCTGGCCGCGACCGACCTCGCGCAGGCCGAAGGTGACGACAGCATCAATGTCGAAAGCGCCGTGTCGCTCGGCTATCAGGGCATCACGATCAACGTGGCCAATGGCGAAAAGGGCGACAACCCTTGGGGCAACGACAAACGTCTGCGTCAGGCGCTGAGCTATGCGATCGACCGCGAAGCGATCAATCAGGTCGTCTTCAATGGTGCCTTCGCCGCGGGCAACCAGCCCTTCCCGCCGAACTCCCCTTGGTACAGCACCGACTATCCCGTGCCTGAGCGTGACGTGGAAAAAGCCAAGGAACTGCTGGCCGAAGCCGGTTTTGCCGATGGCATCGACCTTGAGGTGCAGGTGCCCAACACCACGATCCCGCTGCAACTGATGCAGGTCGTGCAGTCCATGGCTGCCGAGGCGGGGATCAACATCTCGATCACTTCCAAGGAATTCGCGACGCTGCTGGCCGACCAGTCGGCGGGTGACTATCAGGCGAGCCAGATCGGCTGGTCGGGCCGTGTGGACCCCGATGGCAACATCCACCAGTTCATGACCACCGAAGGCGGGATCAACGATTCCAAATACTCGAACCCCGAAGTAGATGAACTGCTCGACAAGGCGCGCAAGTCCAACGACCAAGACGTGCGCCGCGAGAGCTATACCGCTGCCCGCGCGATCCTGAACGAAGAAATGCCGATCGTGTACCTCTACCACCAGACATGGATCTGGGCGCTGGATTCCGACATCACCGGTTTCACCCCCTATCCTGACGGCATGATCCGCCTTGCGGGCATGAAAAAAGAAGAAGGCTAACCCTTCTGCATCCGCACCGCCGGGCCGGTTCCGGCGGTGCCCCTCCCCTGAGCGAGACGTTTCAAAATGCTGTCCTTCATCCTGCGCCGTCTGGTGATCGCGATCCCGACGATCATCCTGATCTCGGTCTTTGTCTTCACCTTGCAAAAGCTGCTGCCGGGCGACCCGGTGCTGGCCATGGCCGGCGAAGAACGCGACCCGCAGGTGCTGGAGTTCCTGCGCGAGAAATACCGCCTGAACGATCCTATTCCGGTGCAATATTTCACTTGGATCGGCAACGCGCTGACCGGTGACTTGGGCATTTCGCTGCGCACCAACCAGCCGGTGCTGGAACTGATCGGAGAGAAACTGCCCGTGACCATCCAACTGGCCACGATGGCGATGATCTTTGCCCTGTTGATCGGCGTGCCGGCGGGCATCTTCTCTGCCGTCAAGAAGGGCACCGTGACCGATTATGTGGCCAATGTCGTAGCGCTTTCGGGCCTGTCGATCCCGAACTTCTGGCTGGGTATCATGCTGATCCTGCTGGTCTCGGTGAAATGGAAACTGCTGCCCGCCTCAGGCTATGTGCCGCTGAGCGAAGACCCCATCCGCTCCATCACCGTGATGATCATGCCCGCCTTCGTGCTGGGCACGGCGCTGGCCGCGACGCTGATGCGCCACACCCGGTCGGCCATGCTGAGCGTGCTGAGCAGTGACTACGTCCGCACCGCCCGCGCCAAGGGTCTGGTCGAGCGGCGGGTGATCCTGAAACACGCCTTTCGCAACGCGCTGACGCCGATCGTCACGCTGACCGCCCTGCTCTTTGGTGAGCTGATCGCGGGCGCGGTGCTGACCGAACAGATTTTCACCATCCCCGGCTTTGGCAAGCTCGTGGTCGATGCCGTGTTCAACCGCGATTACGCCGTGGTCCAAGGTATCGTGCTCGTCACCGCCGTCGGATTCATCTTTATGAACCTACTCGCCGATGTCGCTTATGTGCTGCTGAACCCCCGCCTGAGGAAGCAATAATGGCTCAACCTGCCACCCCCATCACCATCGACGCCGAAAGCGCCGCCGATCCGGTCCTCTCCGCCCGCCCGGAAAACCGGGTTTGGAAGAAGTTCCGCACCCATCGCAGCGCCATGCTGGGCGGCGTGCTGGTGATCTTCTTCTGCGCCATCGCGCTTTTGGCCCCGCTGCTGCCGATCCCCGACCCCGCCGCCACCGATTGGGGCGCGGTGCGCAAGGGGCCTTCGGCAGCGCATTGGATGGGCACCGATGAGTTGGGCCGCGATGTGCTGAGCCGTCTGGTCTGGGGGGCGCAGGCGTCTCTGCTGGCCGGGGTCGTCTCGGTCGCCATCGCGCTTGGGCTTGGCGTGCCTCTGGGCATCGTGGCGGGCTACTTCGGGGGCTGGACCGACGCGGTGATCTCACGCTGCACCGAGGCGCTTCTGGCCGCGCCCTTCCTGATCCTAGCCATTGCGCTTGCGGCCTTCCTCGGGCCGAGCCTGACCAACGCAATGATCGCCATCGGCATCTCGGCCACGCCGATCTTCATCCGCCTGACCCGCGGTCAGGTGCTGAGCGTCGCCGCCGAGGATTACGTCGAAAGCGCCCGCGCCATCGGCCTGAGCACGCCGCGCATCCTGCGCCGCTATATCTTCCCCAATGTGCTGCCGCCCGTGTTGGTGCAGGCCACGCTGACCGTCGCCACCGCCATCATCGCCGAGGCGTCGCTCTCCTTCCTTGGCCTTGGGCAGCAGCCGCCCGCGCCCTCTTGGGGGTCGATGCTGAACACGGCGAAGAACTTCCTCAATCAGGCGCCTTGGATGGCGCTTTGGCCCGGCATCGCGATCTTCATGGTCGTGCTTGGCTTCAACCTTCTGGGCGACGGTCTGCGCGACGCGCTCGACCCACGCGAACACTGACCGGAGACGACATGACCCCCTTCACCACCCGCCCCGAGATCCGCGGCTCCTTTGGTGTCACCACTTCGACCCATTGGATCGCCTCGACCGTGGGGTTCGGCATTCTTGAAAAAGGCGGCAACGCCTTTGACGCCGCTGTCGCTGCGGGCTTTGTCCTGCAAGTGGTCGAGCCGCATTTGAACGGCCCGGCGGGCGACCTGCCGATCATCTTTCACGACGCGAAGAAACAAACGACCAAAGTGGTCTGCGCGCAAGGGGTCAGCCCCGCCGCCGCCAAGCTGGAGCACTTCGAGGCTCTGGGGCTCAAGCTGATCCCCGGTTCGGGTCTTCTCTCCACCGTGGTGCCCGGTGCCTTTGACGGCTGGATGCTGATGCTGCGCGACCATGGCACGATGGGTCTGCGCGAGGTGATGCAACCGGCGATCGACTATGCCCGCGACGGGCATCCGGTACTGCCGCGCGTGTCGAACACCATCAAGGGGCTGGCCGAATATTTCGCCGCCGAATGGCCCAGCTCCGCCGCAGTCTGGACGCCCGGCGGTGCAGCGCCTGAGCCGAACGCCAACTTCAAGAACCCCGATCTGGCCGCGACCTATGAGCGCTTGGTCAGCGAGGCCGAAGCCACAGGCGAAGACCGCCGCGCGCAGATCGAAGCGGCGCGCAAAATCTGGTCCGAAGGTTTCGTGGCCGATGCGATTTTCGACTACCTCGAAGATGCATGCGTGCATGACGTGTCCGAGCAAAAGAACAGCGCCCTTCTAACGCGCGAGGACATGGCCAAATGGCAGGCCAGCTATGAGGACACGCTGACCTACGAATACCACGGCTGGACGGTGCATAAGACCCACGCATGGTCGCAAGGGCCGGTGTTCTTGCAGACCCTCGCCATCCTCAAACATTTCGATCTGGCCGCGATGGATCCGATGGGCGCTTCCTTTACCCATACGGTGATCGAGGCGATGAAACTCGCCTATGCCGACCGCGAGGCCTATTACGGCGACCCCGAGCAGAGCATCATCCCGATGGAAGAGCTGCTTTCCGACGCCTACAACGCGGAACGCGCGAAGCTGGTGAACGGCAAGGCATCGCTTGAGCAGCGCCCCGGCGTGATCGCGGGGCTGGAGCATCTGGCCGAGCGCTATATCGAACGCGCGGCCCGTGATTTCGGCGTTCAGAACGCCGCCCCGCAAGAGCCGACGATGGCGCATCTGACCGAGAAACGCGGCGATACCGTGCATCTCGATGTGATCGACCGCTGGGGCAATATGGTCTCGGCCACGCCCTCGGGCGGGTGGTTGCAGAGCAATCCGGTGGTGCCGGGCCTGGGCTTTCCGTTGAACTCCCGCGCGCAGATGTTCTGGCTTGAGCGGGGGCTGCCCACCTCCCTCGCCCCCGGACGGCGTCCGCGCACCACGCTGACCCCCTCTTTTGCCCAACATGCCGATGGGCGGCAGTTGGTCTTTGGCACGCCGGGCGGCGACCAGCAGGACCAATGGCAGCTGATCTGGTTCCTGCGTTTCGTGCACCACGGCCTCGACCTGCAAGAGGGGATGGACGCGCCGCTGTTCCACACGCTGCACTTCCAAAGCAGTTTCTTCCCCCGCCAAGCCCTGCCCGGTGAGATGATGATCGAGCCCAATGTCGGCCCTGCGGTGATCGACGCGCTGCGCGCCCGGGGGCATATCGTCACCGTGGCCGAGCCGTGGTCGGTGGGGCGGATGACCGCCGCGCTGCGCAACCCCGATGGCAGCCTTCACGCCGCCGCGACCCCCCGCCTGATGCAGGCCTATGCCGTAGGACGCTGACCCATGACCTATTCCATCATCGCCCGTGACCCCGACAGCCAAGAGATTGGCATCGCCGTGGCCAGCCGCTTTTTCGCCTGCGGTGCCGCCGTGCCCTACATCGGGCGGCGCGTCGCCGTGGCCACACAGGCTTTCGTCAACCCGCTCTGGGGGACCGAAGGCAGGCGCATGTTGGAAAGCGGCGACCCCGCCGAAGCACTGCTGAAGGAATTCGCCGCCCGCGATGCGGGGCGCGACATCCGCCAGTGCCACATGCTCGATGCCCAAGGAAACTTCGCCGCGCATACCGGTGCGGGCTGTGTCGATTGGGCCGGGCACCGTGTGGGGACCATTCACTCCGTCGCGGGCAATATGCTGACCGGGCCGGAGGTGGTGGAGGCCACGTTCGAGACCTACGCCGCGCGCCATGATCTGCCGATGGCCGAACGTCTGCTCGCCGCCATGCGCGCGGGCGAAGAGGCGGGCGGCGACATGCGCGGGCGCCAAGCGGCGGGGCTGGTGATCCACCGCGGACAGGACCATGCCTATCTCGACCTGCGCGTCGATGACCACGGCGACCCGCTGAGCGAGCTTGATCGGCTGCTCGACGTCGCCGGAGAGCGCTATCTGCATGTGGCCGAAGCGATGCCGAGCCTCGACAATTTCTCGGGCGCCTCGGACCGCGCGCCGATTGATGCGGCGATCACCCGCGCCGAAGAGGCGCGCAAGGCAGCAGGCAAGCCCAGCCGGTCGCTGGCGACAGATTTAGAGACAAAGAAAGATTAACCATATGAACGCGCTCGATTTCAGCCAGCTTCTGCCCCTTCTCGCCATTGCGGTTTCCGCCGGGGTCTTTGGCGGCATCCTTGCGGGGCTGCTTGGTGTGGGCGGCGGTATCGTGATCGTGCCCGCGCTTTATCTTGCGCTGTCGACGGCGGGGATGGACCCGGCGATCACCATGCAAGTGGCGGTGGGCACCTCGCTTGCGACAATCGTCTTTACCTCGCTGTCCTCGGGCTATGGTCACTTCAAACGCGGCGCCATTGATATGGACCTTTTGAAACTCTGGGCGCCGTCGCTGCTGATCGGCGTCGTGATCGGCGCGCTTCTGGGGGGCTATGTCTCGGGGCTGATCCTTGTGGGCGTCTTTGCCACCGTGGCCGCACTCGTCGCGCTCGACATGATCTTTCGCAAGACCAAGGACGACCCCACGCCGCGCGGCTTTGCCAAACCGATCTGGGCGATCCTCGGCGTCGTCACCGGCGGGCTGTCGGCGATGATGGGCATCGGGGGCGGCACCATTGGCGTGCCGTTGTTGAACTTTCTGGGCTATGACATCCGCCGCGCCGTGGGCACCTCTGCCGCGATCGGTTTCATCATCGGCCTGCCCGGTGCGGTGGTCTATGCGCTCACCGGCCTCGGGGCCGAGGGGCTGCCGCCCTTCTCGCTTGGCTATGTGAACCTTGCCGCTGCGGCCATCATCATTCCGCTGACCTCCAGCTTTGCCCATGTGGGTGTGAAACTGGCCCATAGCATCCCGCGCCGGGCGCTTCGGTTTGCCTTTGGAATTTTCCTAATGGTAACCTCTCTGCGTATGTTCATTGATTTATTTGAAGCGTTTTCCAACTCATGACACAGCCCCCCCAGTCCGCCCCAAGTGAAGATGAATTGGCCGAGCGGCTGCGCGGAGCGATCCGCCAAGGGGACATCCTGAACGACGGGCGGATGCCGCCCGAACGGGCGCTGGCCGAGCATTTCGGCGTGAGCCGGGCGCGGCTGCGGCTGGCGCTTGGCCTGTTGCAAGAGGACGGCACGATTTACCGCCGCCACGGCCAAGGCACATTCGCCACACCGCCCCCCGCGACCAATGCCGACAGTCTGCGCCACCTTGCACGACAAGTCACGCCAAGCGACGTCATGGAAGTGCGGCTAGAGGTCGAACCTGCCCTTGCCGCCCTCGCCGCCGATCGCGCCCGCCCGCAGGAGATCGAGCGGTTGGACCAGTTGATGCGCGCCACGCTCAACCTCAGTGACCCTGACGCCTATGAGGCGGCGGATGACATGTTCCACTACAAGATCGCCGAGATGGCGCGGAATCCGCTGTTCCTTACGGTCTACGAATCCATCCGCGCGGTGCGCCGCGAAGTGGCATGGACCTCGCGCCGCCGGACCTATCACGCCCCGGAAACCCTACAGGTTCTGGGCGAGCAGCACATGACCCTGAACGACGCCATCGCCCGGCGCGATACGCTCGGCGCTGCCGCCGCGATGGAGCAGCATTTGCTGACCGTTTCCAAGACCCTGCTGCGCGACCGGGTACGCAAGATTGAACTCGATCTCTGAATCCCCCTGTTTCGACTGGTTAAATCAGGCACTGGTCTTCCCCGCTTTGCGGCGGGAGATGTTACAGCTTTGTGACAATTTTGTCCGCCGACGCGCCGGAACAGCTTGCAAACGAAACTGTTCGATGTTCGTATCTGCGCACTATTGTATTTCGCGCCAGATGCGCGGATTCTCAGGGAGGAGAACGCAATGTCTCATAAATACCTATTCGCCGCAGGTCTCACTGCGGCCTTCACACTCACGGGCAGCCTTGCCTTCGCGCAAGAGGATTGCGAGCGCGGCGCCTTGGACAAGATGTTCTGCGACGCCGATGGCGATCTGGTCGCCGACGCGCCGACCGATCCCGATATGCTGAAAGACCCCTCGACGCTGGTTTTCGCCTACACCCCCGTCGAAGACCCCGCGATCTACGAAGACATCTGGACCCCCTTCATTGAGCATCTCGAGGACGTGACCGGCAAGGACGTGCAGTTCTTCGCCGTGCAGTCGAACTCCGCCGAGGTTGAGGCGATGCGCTCGGGCCGTCTGCATATCGCCGGTTTCTCCACCGGTCCCACGCCCTTTGCCGTGAACCTCGCAGGCGTCGAGCCCTTCGCCATCATGGGCGCCGAGGACGGCCAGTTCGGCTACAAGCTGCAGGTCTACACACAGGCCGACAGCGACATCAAGGAGATGAAGGATCTCGCCGGCAAGCGCATCGCGCATACCTCGCCGACCTCCAACTCCGGCAACCAAGCGCCGCGCGCGCTTTTCCCCGATCTGGGCGTGGTGCCGGGTGAGGATTACGAAGTGACCTATTCGGGCAGCCACGACCAGTCGATGCTGGGCGTCGTCGCGGGCGACTATGACGCGGCCCCCGTCGCCTCCGAAGTGGTCGACCGCATGGCCGAGCGCGGTCTTTACGACCCCGAGGATGTGCGCATTGTCTGGGAAAGCGACCCATTCCCGACAACCTCCTACGGTGTCGCGCATGACCTCGCGCCCGAGCTGAAGGAAAAGATCAAGGAAGCCTTCTTCTCCTTCGATTTCGAAGGCACCGCACTGGGTGAGGAATTCGCGGGGGTGAGCAAGTTCGTCCCGATCACCTACAAGGACCAGTGGGCGGTGATCCGTCAGATCCAGAAGGCGAACGGCGTCGAGTACACGCCGCAGGGCCTCGCGGCTGAGTAATCGTTCAACACCGGGGGCCGACCAAGCGGTCGGCCCCACGTTTAAGGTACATTAAATGCTGAAAATCTCTGACCTCGTGAAACGCTATGGCAGCGGTGATCCGGTGCTGAAGAACCTCGATTTGACGATCGAGGGCGAAAGCGTCGTTTCGATCATCGGTTCCTCCGGCGCGGGCAAATCGACGCTGCTGCGCTGCATCAACCGACTGGTGGAGCCGACCTCGGGGTCGATCATGCTCAATGGCACCGAACTGACCAACCTGAGGGGCAAAAACCTGCGCGCCGCACGGCGCAAGATCGGCATGGTGTTTCAGGGCTTTAACCTTGTCGACCGCCTCACGGTGATGGAGAACGTCCAATCGGGCCGCCTGGGCTACATCTCGACATGGTCCGCCGTGACCCGCCGCTATGCCAAGGCCGACATCCGCCGCGCCTATGAGTTGATGGAGCGGGTCGGTATCGCCCAATACGCCAACACCCGCGCCGACCAGCTTTCGGGCGGCGAACGCCAGCGTGTCGGTGTGGTCCGCGCCTTGATGCAGGACCCCGACATTCTGCTGGCGGATGAGCCCACCGCCTCGCTCGACCCCAAGACCTCAGAGCAGATCATGGGCCTGCTGCGCGACCTCGCCGGGGAGCTAAAACTGCCGGTGCTGATCAACATCCACAACGTGACCGAGGCCAAGGAATACACCGACCGTATCGTCGGCATGCGCTATGGCCGGATCATCTTCGACGACGAGCCGAGCAAGCTCGACCAAGCGGCGATGGATCAGATCTACGCCGGCAGCCCCCATGCGGACCGCGCCAAAGATGGGGCCGCGGCATGAGCGCGCCACGGGACAGTTGGAAAAAGCCGCCCTTCATCGCCAACCCGGTGCTGCGGTGGGCGGTGATCTTGGGCGCGGTGGCCTATTTCGGTTGGGTCGGTCTGACGATGCCGATTGACTGGAACCGCGTCGCCGAAGGGCTGGGGCGCGCCGGGCGCATCTTCGGCGGGGCGTTCCCGCCCAGTTTCGAACGCTCGGGCCTGTTGATCGACGGCTTTCTTGAGAGCCTCAAGATCGCCATCCTCGCCACCGCAGGCGGGGTGCTTTTGTCGATCCCCATCGCCTTCATGTCCGCGCGCAACGTGGCGCCCAAGCCGATCTTCTACCTTGGCCGCGCCATCATCATCGTGGCACGCAGCTTTCACCCGGTGATCGTGGCGATCCTCTTCGTCAAGGCCGTGGGCTTCGGCCCCTTCGCGGGCGTGCTGACGCTGATCGTCTATTCCATCGGCTTCGTCGCCAAGATGCTGGCCGAACGGATCGAGGAGATCGACTTCGGTCAGGTCGAAGCCATGCGCGCCGCCGGTGCGCCCTATTTCTCGACCCTGATCTACGCGATTTTCCCCCAGATCATGCCGCGCCAGATCGGCCTCACGATCTACCAGCTCGACAGCAACCTGCGCGCCTCGGCCGTGGTGGGCATCGTCGGCGCGGGCGGCATCGGCGCGACGCTCGCCAATGCCTTTGGCCGCTACGACTATGACTTCGCGCTGGCCATCACCATGGTCATCGTCGGTGTCATCCTTGTCTCCGAAGCCGTCAGCGGCGTGATCAGAAAGCGCATCCAATGACGACGATTGCAGAGAAGTTCGGCCGCGACGACTGGACCCGTTTCACCCTGCGCCAACGCCTCACGCGCTACGGCGTGCTTCTGGGCTGCGCCCTCGCCATCGCTTGGGCGCTGACTTCGATCGAGGTCATCTGGGCCTGGGTCTGGGGTGCGCCCGAGCAGATCGGTGACCTTTTTGGCCGCATGTATCCGCCCGACCCCAGCAACCTCGACACGATCCTCAAGGTGTTGTGGGACACGGTGAACATCGCCACTTTCGCCACCACCTTTGCGGTGCTGCTGTCGCTGCCGGTGGCCTATATCGCGGCGCAGAACACCACGCCCAACCGGGCCACGCTCTGGCTTGGGCGGCTGATCCTCGTGACCTCGCGGTCGGTGAACACGATCATCTGGGCGCTTCTCTTCGTGGCAATCTTCGGCCCCGGCGTGGTGGCGGGTATTTTAGCCATCATGTTCCGCTCCATCGGCTTTATCGGCAAGCTTCTGGGCGAAGCGATTGAGGAGATCGACCGCCGCCCCGTGGAGGCGCTGGAGGCCACCGGCGCCTCGCGGTTCAAGGTCATCGCCTATGCCATCGTGCCGCAGGTCATGCCGACCTTCTGGGCCGTGTCGATCCTACGGTGGGACATCAACCTGCGTGAATCCACCGTTCTGGGCCTCGTTGGCGCGGGCGGCATCGGGATCATCCTGCAAGGTGCCATCGACACCTTCAACTGGCCCGAGGTCGCCACGATCCTCATCGCGATCATCGTGTTGGTGATCATCGGTGAGGTGATCTCGGCCTTCTTACGCCGCCGCATCCTGTGAGTGTCGCCATAGACCCCGCGCAGGCGCTGGCCGAATACCAGCGCCTGCGCCCCCGGCTGCCCGCCTGCGACAAGCTCGGCCATGGGGCAGAGGCCGCCCGTTTCCTTGATATCGTCGCGCCCTATGAGTTGATCCTGTTCGACGCCTACGGCGTGCTGAACGTCGGCGAAACCGCGATCAAAGGGGCCGCGCAGACCATCGCCGCTCTGCGCGAGATGGGCAAATCGGTCATGGTCGTCAGCAACTCCGCCGCCTATCCCAAGGCGCGTATGATGGACCGCTACGCGCGGCTTGGCTTTGATTTCGCAGCCGACGAGGTGGTCACCAGCCGCGAGGCGCTGCTGCACCGCGTCGCGACAGAACCCGCGCGCCGCTGGGGCGTGATGCTGAACCCCGATAAGGACATGGGAGAGATTACCGATCTCGGCGCGACCGTTCTGGCGGATGATCCGGCAATCTATGATCGGGCCGAAGGTTTCCTCCTCGTCGGGGCGGATGGGTGGACAGAGGCGCGGCAGGCCCTGTTGGAGGCCAGTCTGAAACGCCAGCCCCGGCCTGTCTTTGTCGGCAACCCCGATCTTGTCGCCCCGCGTGAGGATGGTCTCTCGCTCGAACCCGGCTGGTTCGCGCATCGTCTGATCGACGCGACCGGCGTGGCGGTGCATTTCTGTGGCAAGCCCTTCCCCGATATCTTTGATCTGGCCCTCGCCCGGGCAAAGCCCCTCGATCCGGCGCGCGTGCTGATGGTCGGCGACACGCTGCACACCGACATCCTCGGCGGGGCGCAGGCGGGTTTCGCCACCGCGCTGGTCACCGGCCACGGCTCCCTCTTGGGGTTGGAGGTTGCTGCGGCGATCCAAGGCTCGGGCATCGCGCCCGATCATATCGTCACGGAAATTTAGCAGCGCTTTGCTGTGGATTCATTGTCCACAAAGCGCCCCACCCCCATTGCCATTCTGAACATCCGCCGCTAGCAGTTTTCGTGACCTTGTTAATAAGATCGCTGGAGGATACAAAATGTTCAAAATCACCAAGCCCACGGCAATTTTCGCCACTTTGGCCGCGCTCACCGGAGGAGCCCTGAGCGCCGAGACCGAAGTCAAGATCGGCTACGCCCTCGCCCCCGACAGCCACTACGGCGTCGCAGCGCAGAAGTGGCAAGAGGTCGTTGAGGCCGAAACCGACGGCAAGTTCAGCTTCCGCCATTTCCCCTCCTCCGGTCTGGGCGGTGAGCGCGAGGTCGTCGAGGGCCTGCAACTCGGCACTGTCGAGGCGACCATCGTCTCCACCGGCACGCTGAGCAACTTCGTCCCTGCCACCGGCGTGACCGACATCCCCTTCCTGTTCCGCAGCCTCGACCACGCGCGCCGCGTGCTTGACGGGCCGATCGGTCAGGACATCTTGGCCGAGTTCGACGGCGCGGGCATGGTGGCCTTGGCTTGGGGCGAACAGGGTTTCCGCCACATCACCAACAACCGCAACGCCATTGAGACCCCCGAAGACATCGCGGGCATGAAGCTGCGCACCATGGAAAACCCGGTCCACCTCGAAGCCTTCAACGCCGCTGGCGCCGCCCCCACCCCGATGGCCTGGCCCGAGGTGATCAGCTCGCTGCAACAGGGCACCATCGACGGGCAGGAAAACCCGCTCTCGGTGATCGTCTCCGTGAAGCTCGACGAGGTGCAGAAGTACCTGACGCTCTCGGGTCACGTCTATTCGCCCGCCATGCTGCTGGTCTCCAAACCTTTTTGGGAAGGCCTGTCGGATGAGGACAAAGCCGCCTTCGAGAAAGGCGCGACCGAGGCCGTCTCCGCCATGCGCGCCTTCGTCGATGACGTGGAGCAAAGCGGCGTCGAGACGCTGAAAGAGCGCGGCATGGAAGTGAACGAGCTCAGCGAAGACCAGAAGGCCGCTTTCCGCGCCTCCATCGAGAGCGCCTATGAGGGGTACTACGAGACCTACGGCAAAGAACTGATCGACCAGATCGCCGCGACCGAGTAAGCGCCGCGACGTAAAGACGGACGGCCGGGAGCAGTGCTTCCGGCCGTTTTGCACGGGAGGGAAACCATGCGCAGATTGGAACAGCTATTCGTCAAGGTGAACGCCGCCGTGGTGATCGCCTGTTTGACGGGGATGGTCTTGGTCGTGGGGGCCAATGTCGCCCTGCGGTTCAGCACCAACCATTCGTTGTCGTGGTCCGATGAATCCGCCCGTTACCTGATGATTTGGATGGCCTTTCTGGGGGCTGGCCTTGCCCTGCGGCAGGGCGGCCATGTGGCCATCACCAATCTGCATGATGTGATGAGCACCCGGATGCAGCGCATCCTGCGCGGGGTCATCGTTTTGATTTTGCTGTTCTTCTTTGCCTTCATGGTCAAAGTCGGCTGGGACTATATGCAGCGCGCGCAGTATCAGATGACCCCCGCGATGCGCCTGTCTTTCCGCTATGTCTATGCCGCCATGCCAGTCGGCTTCACGCTGCTGATCGTACATCTGTTGCTGATCGCGCGGCCCTTCATCATGGCGGGCCGCTATCACCAGCCCGAAGGTCAGACCGAAAACATGCCGGGAGCCGCCAATGGCTGAGATCCTCTTCATCTCGCTTTTCGTGCTTATGGTGCTGGGGCTGCCCGTCGCCTTTGCCATGGCCATTTCCGTCTTCGCCGCCATCGGTCTGGGCAGTTCCTACCCGCAGATCGTCGTGGTGAAAGAGATGTTCTCGGGCCTCGACAGTTTCCCGCTGCTGGCCGTGCCCTTCTTCATCCTCGCCGCCGAGATCATGACCGGCGGGGCAATCACCCACACGCTTTTGCGTTTCGCGGCGCAATTCGTGGGCCATCTGCGCGGGGGGCTGGGCTATGCCAATGTGATTTCCTCGACCATGTTCGCAGGGATCTCCGGCTCGGCGCTGGCCGATGCGGCGGGACCGGGCGCGATGATGATCCGCATGATGGAGAAAGGCGGCTATGACCGCTCCTACGCCGGAGCTTTGACGATTTCTTCGGCAGTGGTGGGGCCGATCATCCCGCCCTCGATCGTGATGATTATCTATGCCTTGCAGGATCAGGAAGTCTCGGTCGGATCGCTGTTCATGGCGGGCGTCATTCCGGGGCTGCTGCTCGCCGGAGGGAGCCTTGCGGCCAATGGTTGGGTCAGTTGGAAACGCGATTACCGCAGTGATGAGGCCCGGCCCGAGCGGGCGCAGATGTGGCGCAACAGCCTGATGGCGCTGCCCGCGCTTGGGCTGATCGTGCTGATCGTCGGCGGCATCCGGGGCGGCATTTTCACCCCGACCGAAGCGTCGGTCATCGCCGTGTTCTATGCGCTGTTTTGCGGGTTCTTCGTTTACCGCGCCCTGCGCCTGCGCGATCTGCCGGGGCTGATCCTGCGCGCGGCACTGATCTCATCCGCGGTGTTGCTGATCCTTGGGGCCGCGCGGGCTTTCGCATGGGTCTTGGTGATCGAAGGCGTGCCCCAGTTTCTGGCCGAGACGATCATCGCGTGGGAGCTTTCGCCGATCCTGTTCCTCTTGGCGGTGAACGTGCTGTTGCTGCTTTTTGGTCTGTTCATGGATCCGCTGCCGGGGGTTATGATCCTCGTCCCGATCCTGGCACCCATCAGCCACGCCCTCGGCATCGCGCCGGATCATTTCGCCATCGTGGTGATCGTGAACCTGACACTGGGGCTGACGACGCCACCGGTGGGGAGCCTGATCTTCGTGGTCTCCTCGGCGGTGAACCTGAAGCCCGCCGCGCTGATCCGCGAGATGCCGCCGTTCTTTTTGGCGAATTTCGTCGTGTTGATGTTGCTGACGTTTGTGCCAGCAATTTCGACATGGCTGCCAAAGGTCAGCGGTTTTTAGCAATTTACCGCCCGGCATCAGACCGGGCGGCGCCGCGCTGAGCTTGTCCTTACTCGGTCTGGATCCAAACCGCCTTGGTATCCAGATACGCCTGCAGGTGCTCCACGCCACCCTCCTTGCCGTAGCCCGACATCTTCAGCCCGCCAAAGGGCACCGCCGGGTCGATCGCGTGGTACATGTTCACCCAAACCGAGCCCGCCTTCAGCTTTTTCACCGTCCGATGCGCCACCCCGAGATCGCGGGTGAATATCCCCGCCGCCAGCCCGTAGGGCGTGGCATTGGCGCGGGTCACGACCTCCTCCATCGTGTCGAAGGGCAGGGCCGAGATCACGGGGCCGAAAATCTCCTCCCGCGCGATGGTCATCTCGTCTTTCACATCGGCAAAGATCACCGGCTCGAGGAAGTTGCCACCCGCATAGCCCTCCCCCTCGGGCCGACCGCCGCCCGTGACCAGCCGCGCGCCCTCGGCCTTGCCCTTGGCGATATAGTCTTCGACCTTTTCGGTCTGCACGGCGTTGATGAGCGGGCCGAGATCGGTACCTTCGTCGAGGCCATGCCCGATCCTCAGCCCCCGCGCGAAGGCCGCCAGTTTCTCGATAAACTCATCCTGAATCTCCCGCGCCACGAAAAGCCGCGAGCCGGCGATGCAGATCTGCCCCGAGTGGGCATAGACCGCCATCGCCGCCACCGGCACCGCCTTGTCGAGGTCGGCATCCTTGCAGATGATCAGCGGGCTTTTCCCCCCAAGCTCCAGCGTGATCCGCTTGAGGTTCTCCACCCCGGCCCGTGCGATGGTCTTGCCCGTCGCGGTCGAGCCGGTGAAGACCACCTTGTTAACATCCGGATGTTCGGCCAGCCGCGCGCCAGCCTCACGGCCCGTGCCGGTGACCACGTTGACCACGCCGTCGGGCACGCCCGCCTCCTGCATCAGCCGCGCGATCATCAAGGGCGTCAGCGGCGCGTCCTCAGAGGGTTTCAGCACCACGGTGCAGCCGGTGGCCAGCGCAGGCGCAATTTTCCAGATCGAGGCGGCGGTCGGGGCGTTCCACGGGATGATCGCGCCCACCACGCCGACCGGTTCGCGGGTGGTGAAGGACAGCATCGACTGCGAGATCGAGTTCTCGATCACGTCGCCATGCAGCGCCACCGCCTGACCTGCGTAGAAGCGCAGCATCCCGATCACCCGCCGCTTGTTCCCGAGCGTCCGCGCCAGCGGCAGCCCCATGTCGGCGGTGTCGGAGACACAGAGCTTCTCCCAATCCCGCTCCATCACATCGGCGATGCGCAACAGCACCTCCTGCCGGTCGTAGGGCGTGAAGGTGGACCAGACGCCTTCGAAGGCGCGGCGCGCGGCATCCACGGCCTGATCGACATCCCGCGCCCCGCCGCGCGGCACTTCCGCCAGCTTGCGGCCAGAGGCGGGATCCTTCACCTCAATCACCGCGCCGGAGTAGGCGGGCACGTCCTGACCATCGATGAACATCGGGCAGAACTGCCCGTGGTAAAGCGTTTCGGCAATCTGGTGGGGGTCGCGGGTCAAAGTCATTTCAGCCTCATTCCATTTATGCGCCATTCCTATCAATCGAATTGTCGGTTTCAAATATACAAAGCCCTGTTTGGGCAAGAAAATCCGGCCCTGCCGCGTTGCACCGTGCTGGGTGGATCGCTAGAACTTTCCCCAAGGGAACCGCGCGCAGGGGTGGCGGTGGCAAGCGAAGGAAAATCCATGAAAATCGGTATGATCGGTGTCGGCCTGATGGGCCACGGAATTGCCCGCAATGTAATGCGGCGCGGGGGATTTGCGCTTGGCTATTTCGACCACCCCGGCAACCAGCCGACCGATGAGTTGGACGGGCTGGGGGCTACGGCTTTCGACAGTCTGAGCGATCTGGCCGCCGCCTCCGATGTGATCATCCTCTGCGTTACCGGCTCGCCGCAGGTCGAAGGGATCCTGACCGGAGAGGGCGGCGTCATCGCGGGGCTGAAACCGGGTGCTGTGGTCGTCGATTGCTCAACCTCCCTGCCCGCCTCAACGTTGAAGATGGCCGAGGCGGTGAAGGCGGCGGGGGGCGATTTCGTCGATGCGCCGATGACCCGCACGGCGCAGTTTGCCCATGAGGGGAAGTTGAACCTGCTCGTCGGCGGTGACGCGGCCACGGTCGAAAAGGTCTCTCCGGTGCTCGCGGCCTTTACCGAAGAGGTCAAACATGTGGGCGCGGTCAGCGCGGGCCATCGGCTGAAGCTGCTGCACAACTATGTCTCGGTCGGCTTCATGTCTCTGCTGGCCGAGGCGGCTGCGCAATCGGCAGATGCGGGGATCGATCCGCAGAGCTTCGTGGATGTCTTGGCGGGCGGCGGCGGTGCCAGTGTCGCGCTTGATCGGCTGTCGCCCTTCATCACCAGCGGCGACCGCGAGGCGCTGCCCTTCGCGATCAGCAACGCGCTGAAGGACTTCGACTATTACCGCCAGATGTCCGCCCAAGCGGGCGCGCAAGTCGAGATTGCCGATGGGGTCTATCGCGCCCTTTCCAACGTCGTCGAAAAGGGCGCGGGCGATGCCTATGTCCCTGAATTGGTGCAACATTTCCGCAAGGGTTAAGCCCGAGGGGTCAGAGCGTCAGCGTCCCGATGCTCGACCCGCCGCAGACGAAAAGCGTCTGGCCAGTGACGAAACTACTGGCCGGGTCGCAGAAGAAGAGGAAGGCGTTGGTCACGTCCTCCACCTGTCCTAACCGCCCCACGGGGATGCGCTTGGCCAACTCTGCTTCGCGTTCGCTTTCTTTCGGGATGATGCCCCAGAAATTATCCGTTTGCACCGGGCCGGGGGCCACGACGTTGACGGTGATCCCATACGGCGCAAGCTCCAGCGCCCATGTGCGCGCCATGCCGATCATCCCGGCTTTCGAGGCCGAATAGGCGGTGCGCGTTGGCGCGCCTAGGGCCGCGCGGGAGGCGTTGAACATCACTCGGCCAAAGCCGCGTTTTTTCATCGCGGGCAAGAAGGCTTGCAGCAGCGTCAGGGCCGAGCCGAGGTGCAGTTGCGCAAGGCCGGTGATGTCTTCGGGCTTGGCCTCTTCAACCAGATTGGGCCAGATCAGCCCCGCGTTATGCACCAGATGGGTCACCTCATGGCGCGCGGCGATGTCAGCGGCAACGGCGGCGACGGAGGCGGGGTCGAGCAGGTCGGTTTCGATATGCTCGCAGCCCTCCGCCTCCCACTCCGGCTTGCCCCGCGCGATCGAGATCACGCGATAGCCTCGCCCCAGCAACCGCTGCGCGAGATCGGCGCCAATACCCTTGCTGCCCCCGGTGATGACGGCGGTGTACTCGGTCATGGCCTCTCTCCCGGTATCAGTGCCAGCACCCGCAAGGGGCTGCCGGTGCCGCCTTTGATCTTAAGCGGCGGTGCGATCAGCATGGCCCCGGTGGGCGGCAGTTGGTCGAGGTTGCACAGGCATTGCAGCCCGTATTTCCCCGCCCCATGCAGCAGGTAATGCGCGGGGAAGGGCGGGTCGTAATGCATCCCCTGCCCCGCGTCAGTGCCGACCGTTTCCGTGCCAAAGCCGCGAATGCCACGCTCTAGCAGCAGTTCGATGGCGGCGGGAGTGGGGCCGGGCGAATGGGCGCCATCCTCGCGCATGTTGAGGTAATCCGCGCCGCTGCGTTTCGACCAATCGGTGCGCATCAACACCCAAACGTCGGCGGGGATCGGCCCGTGCTGGGCCTCCCAATCGCGGATGATCTCGGGCGTCAGTTCGAAGTCGTCGTTCTGCGCCGCCCCCGCCGAGCAGTCGATCACCACGACCGGGCCGATGAAGGCTTCGGGCGGGATTTCATCCACCGCGCCATGGGCCACGTCCTTGCCCGAGACCCAGTGAATGGGCGCGTCGAAATGGGTGCCGGTGTGTTCGTTCAGCGTGAGGTTATGCCACTTCCACGCCGGGCCGCGTTGATCATAGGCTGAGACTTCCTCCATCCGAAACCGCGCACATTGGCCGAACTCTGGCGGCAGGACGATGACCGGGAAGTCCGGGTCGAGCCGATGGGTCAGATCGACGACCTTTGCGGCACCGCTTGCCAGTGCTTCGGCCAGTGTCATGATTGCATCGCTCATGCGCCGCCCCCTCGCGTTTCGCGTTCCATCAAGGCCGGATCGTCCAGCCAGCGGGCCAGCGCGTCCTTGGCCACGTCACCGCATGCGACCTCTTCCAACCCGTCGACCAGCCCGCTCACCACGGTCCGCGCCAGTGCGCGGGGGGAGACTTTGGGCGGCGGCAGGGGTTGGCGCCATTCGTCATCGACGGGGCCGGTGTAGACATTCATCACCCGCAGCCCTGCCCGGGCAAACTCCGCCCGCATCGTCTGGCTGAGCGACCGCGCCGCCGCTTGTGAGGCATCGAAACCACCGAACCCCGCCTCTGGGGCCAAGGCCCCGACCGAGAGGAGATTGATCCAAGCCACCGCGGCATTAGCCCCATCCGCCGTGCGCGCGGCCATCGCGGGGCCAAAGCCCTGCGCCAATCGCATCAGGCCCAGCACATTGGTCTCCATCCCCTCGCGGGCAAAGACAGTGTCACTGCCGAGCACCCCGCCGGGGCGGATGAATTGGGCGGTGTTGATCAGGATGTCGACCTTGCCACCGATCTCAGCCGCGAGGCGCGAGACGGAGGCCCCATCGGTGACATCGAGCGGCATGAGGCTGACGCTCTCCATCCCCTCGAAGGCCGCGCGGCCTTCCCATCGGCGCCAATGTTCCGGCTCCCCCAGGAATATCTTCGCCGCACCTGCGCTCAGGAGCGCTTGGGCCAGCGGCAGGGCCAAGGGCGAGCGGGCATCGGTGATCAACACCCGCCGATGTTTCGGATCGCTCGACATTTCGCGGAGCATCGGATCGTCTTGCATCAATTCGCTTCCCTCTCGCGGCAGGGCCACCATGACCCCCTGCCCGGCCCGGTCCAGTTTCAACGCCAGCCGCACGGCATCACCGCGCTCGACCTCGCCATGCAGATGGCACACGGCCACCGGCCCTGCGGCCAGTTGCACCGTGCCGATGCGCCACGGCAACCGCTCACGAAAATACGGGTCGGGCGAGACGCGGATCGTGGTTTCGGCCAAGGCTTCGCCCGCGCGGTCCGTCTCGCGCCAGTCCAGCGCGACGGACAGGCATTTGCAGCAGGCATCGCGCGGGGGGTATTGCACCGCCCCACAATCGGCGCAGTGTTGCAAGGCGAAGGTGCCACGCCCGGCGGCGATGGCAAGGCCGAGGGCCGCGCGCGACCGCTGCGCGGGCGGCAGCGTCGGCACCCTGCTGCGCTTTTGCGGGTTCTTCTTTCGGGGCGGGGTCAATGGGTCGGTCATGGCGCGCCCCCTTCGATGATCGCCGCGGCAGAACAGACGCCCCGGTCATAGTTGATCATACCAAAGCCCGAGACCAAGGCCCGCCGGGCGTTGGCAACCTGTGTGGCCTCGGCCTTCCCCGTCACCTGCCGGATCGCCTCGACCAGCCCCAGATAGCCGCCCGCGGCCCCGGCTTGGCCGACCGACAACTGCCCGCCCGAGGTGTTGTGGGGGAAATCGCCGTGGATCGTCAGATCCCGCCGCCGGGTAAAGGCGGCCCCCTCCCCCTTGGCGCAGAACCCGAGGTCTTCGAACTGCATCATCGAGATCACCGGGTAGTCGTCATAGGTTTGCAGCAGATCGATCCCCTCAGGCCCATGGCCCGCCATCTCGTAGAGCTCACCGATATCCACGCCCCAGCCGCCGCGCAGTTGCATCGGATCTTCGGGGTAGGCGTTGTGTCGCTCGATGGTGCCGCTGATCCGCGCGAAGGGCAGGTCGCGCCGCAGGGCTTCATCCTCGCGCATGACCAAAAACGCCTCGGCCCCGGCGCAGGGCATCACGCAGTCGAATAGCGCGATGGGGTCCGAGATCATGCGCGCATTCAGGTATTGGTCAAGCGTCAGCGGGGTTTTCATCAGCGCATCGGGATAGCAGAGCGCATTGGCGCGTTGCGCCACGGCGATTTTGCCAAAGTCCTCTCGCGTGGCGCCGAATTCCTGCATGTAGCGGTCCATCAGCAGGGCGAAACTCGCGTTCGGGCCGCCGAAACCATAGGGAAAGGTCGCATCCATCGAAAAGCGCGAAAAGCCGCTGAGCAGGCTGCGAAAGCTGTCGATCCGGTTCGCGTCCCCCGCCACGCAGGCCACCACATCCACATCGCCCGCCTGCACCGCCCGCGCAGCGCGGCGCAGCGCGATGACCCCGCTGGCCCCGCCCGTCGGCACGGTATCGAGCCACCGCGGGCTGAGCCCCAAATGCTGGGTCAACCCGACCGGCGTGTCCGGCGCGAGCGAGAAGCTGGAGACCGAGAACCCGTCCAGTTCGCCCGGCGCGATCCCAGCCTTGCCCAGCATCGCGCGCAGCGCGCGGGCGATCCACCAATGGGCGGTCTCATTGCTGTAGCGCGCATAGGGCACCGAGGTGGGCACCGCGATGACGACGCCGTCATAGCCCCTGCGTCTCATGCTGCCGTCCGTTTCTTTAGCCCGCGCAGGTCTTGCGTGGCGGGATCGTCCAGCAGGTCGGCGGCCAGCATTTTCAGCACCCCGCGTTGGAGTTTCTGCGTCGCCGTCAGCGGCAGCGCCTCGACAAAGGCGATGAAGCCGGGGGCTTTGTAATAGGCAAGTTGGGTCAGGCACCATTCGGTGATTTCACGGGCCAAGACGGCAGGGTCGGCACCGGCGTCCTTCGGCACGATACAGGCGAAAACCTCATCCCCGCGCACCGCGTCAGGCACGGCGGCCACGGCGGCGCTGGCCACGGCGGGGTGGCGCATCAGGGTCGATTCCACCTCGACCGCCGCGATGTTCTCGCCCGAGCGGCGGATCACGTTTTTCTTGCGGTCGACGAAATACATCGCCCCATCCGGCGCGCGGCGCACGATGTCGCCGGTGTGGAACCAACCGCCCGCCCAAGCCTCATCCGTGGCTTCGGTATTTTTGAAGTAGCCCGCAAAGAACCCACGCCGCGGGTCGGCACCGGCGCGGCGCACCAGCAATTCGCCCTGATCGGCCTCTTCCCCGGCATCGTTGAGCAGCCGGACCTCCAGCCCCCCTTCGGGCGCGCCGAGGCAGCTTTCGCCCACGCGGCGCGGTTCGCGGTTGGCGCAGATCACCGCGCCCGCGCCGGTTTCGGTCATGGCCCAAGCCTCAACCAATGGAAAACCGAAACGCGCCTCGAAGGCGGCGTGCAATTTCGGGTCCACCCCCGCGCCGAAGCCAAAGCGCGCGGCATGGTCGCGGTCAGCTTCGCTTGCCTCGGCCCCCATGAGCATCGACGGCATCACGCCGAGGTAGTGCAGACAGGTCGCCTCCGAGGCCCGGACCGAGGACCACCAACTGCGGGGGTGGAAGCGGTCAAGCGCGGTCAGGCAGCCGCCCACTGCGATCATCGCCATGAAGGAATAGGCCATCGCGTTCATGTGGAAGATCGGCAGGGGCGTGATCATGCGCTCGCCGTCTTGCGAGAGGGCGCAAAGCCCGCCGGTGTCGGCGTACCAGCATCCGGCATCTAGGAAATAGGTGTTGGTCAGAATGCAGCCTTTGGGCTGACCGGTGGTGCCCGAGGTGTAGAGCAGTGCCGCCTCAGCCTCCTCCGCCCCCCCTTGCCGTGCCGCGATGGTCTCACGCGTCGCGGGGGCGGGCAAGGGATCCTCCGGTGCGATTACCGACATGTCGCGCCCGACTTGCCGTCCCGCCGCGCGCAAGTCCTCGCCGCGCGCAGGGATCGCCACGGCCAAGACCGGTTCGGCATGGTCGATCATATAGCTCAGCTCTGCCGCACGCAGATCGGGGTTCACCGGCACGACCGACAGGCCCAGTCCATTCAGCGCCAGCCACCAGAGGAAGAAGGCCGGGCGGTTCTCCATCAGCAGCATCACGCGCTGCCCGGGCAGATAGCCCGCCGCCGAAATGCGCTTGCGCAGGGCGGCAACCTCGCGCGCGGCTTCGGCATAACTCACCTCCCCCGCCGCGATGCCGTAGATGTCCGCCGTTTCCGGCAGGACATTCAGGAAACCCCGTTCGGGGTGCCGCGCGGCGGTGTCTTCAAAGGCCGCGTAGACCGTCTCAGTCTCTGCCCCGATCATGGCAGCAACTGGATGTTGCGGAAAGCCGCGTCGCAATTCACGATATCGACCCGTTTGTTAGCAATGCGCAGACGCCCCTCGACCAGCGCCAGCTCATGCCGCGCGGTGACGGCGAGCAACTGTTGCTCGTCCAGCCGCGTCTCGACGTAGTGCATGAAGGTGGTCGTGACGAAACGCCCGGCCTCCGCGTCCATCTCATCCACGAAAGGCCGTTGGATCACATGGTGGCAGCGGCTCTTGGGCTTTTGGCTGAAGGTGCGCGCGCCGTTCAGACGTTCGACGCGCAGCTTGAGCATGAACATATCCTCATACATCAACGAGGTCTCGTTGATCGGGTCTTTTTGCTGATAGTCCAACGGCATCCAATAGTGCCCGTCCGGCAGCCAGAGGTCGAGCCATTCGGTATAGCGCCCCTCGTCCAGCATGCGCACTTCGTCATAGATGAAGTCGATCAGGCTTTCGCGCGTCACACTCATTCCGCCGCCTCCGTCTTTTGGCCCATGGTCATGAACTTGACCCATGCGTGGAATTGGTTGCGCATCTGGCGTTCGGTGGTGCCGTTCTCGACCGCTTCGACATCGAAGTCTTCGTCTTCTTCGATCAGGCGCTGGATGTTCACCCATTCCAGCCCGTCGACCATCAGCCCTTCCTGCGCGCGCTCGTACATCTCCAGATCGTCATGGCCGACGATGGAGGTGGGCGCGTTGATCATGCGGTTGTACATCGCGGTGCGAGCCGTCAGCTCATCGGGTGCGTCGACAAGGCGGTAGATGTAGCTTTCCACCACGGTCCGGTCGGCGGCGATGGGGATGAAGACCCGCAATTGCTGGATCGGACCCTTGATCATGATGTTGGGGAAATAGACCGTGTTGTGGCGGTTCTCATCGAGGATCGCCTTGGCCTTCTCCTCTCCATAGCTGTCGCAGAGCGCTTCGAAATACCCGGGGATGGCGGAATAATCCGAGTGGATAGAGTGGTTTACGCCGGTGTGCCCATGCCCGTTGGGCCATGTGCGGATGCCCATGCCTTCGAAGAAATCGTAAGGCGACATGAAGGGGGCGATGATCTCCATCGCGGGGGGTTTGGGCGCGTCCTCAGGCAGGCCCAGTTCTTCGTAGAGCTTCACCGCCGTCCCGGCGGAGCTTTCATGCGCCACCATCGGGTGGCAGGTGTCGGTCTGGTTTTCTACCAGCATCTTCCAGTTGCAATGATGCATGTAGCGCAGCGGCGGGCCGACCACTTCGAGCCGTCCGGCGGGGGAGCGGTCAACCATATTGTCGAGCGACGACAGGCTTTCGCCGAAGAACTCTTCGAAACTGATGCCCTCTTCGGCGAGGCGGGCAAAGATGAAGCCGCGGTAGTTCTTCACATCGCCGACGCTGCGCATTCCTTTGCCGCTGTCGGTCTCTTCCAGCCCGGTGTTCTGGTAGCCCTTCTTGAGCGGGATCGCCAAAAGGCACCCATCGGTCTTGAAGCTCCATGCGTGATAGGGGCAGCGGAAGAATTTGCCGGTGTTGCCTTGCCGGTCGATCACGATCTTGGTGCCTTTGTGGGGGCAGCG
This sequence comes from Sulfitobacter sp. 1A13679, assembly GCF_043557115.1. Taxonomy (NCBI): domain Bacteria; kingdom Pseudomonadati; phylum Pseudomonadota; class Alphaproteobacteria; order Rhodobacterales; family Roseobacteraceae; genus Sulfitobacter; species Sulfitobacter sp. 1A13679. Next base: position 7,228 of record NZ_JBIFFO010000006.1, on the reverse strand, counting down.
GTTCAGCAGGACATGGATGTCGCCCGTCGAATGGCGCACCTGAATGACGGGCTGGGTGCCGATATGGGTGCTGAAATAATCGCCCTTATTCGGGGTCTGGCTTTCATGGCCGACAAAGACCCAAGCATTGGCGAAGAGATGCTTCATCTCCTGCTGGAACACCTCTGGGTCATTGTAGATATCGCGGTGCACCTGATGTGGCTGCACGAGGGCGGCCAAGGCCGCCGGGCTGTCGTAACGTCCCATGAGTTCCTCCCTCAGATGTCGAGCACAAGGCGCGGAGATTTCGCGCGGCTGACGCAGATTTGCATGACATTGCCTGCCGCGCGCTCGGCCTCTGACAGGACCACGTCGCGGTGATCGGGGGTGCCGCTGAGCACATCGCATTGGCAGATGCCGCAGTCGCCGCGCTGGCAGTCGTACATGACATCGACACCGCCCGCTTCCAGCACGTCGATGATGGATTGGCCGGGGGGGATGGTGAAAACCTCTCCGGTTGAGGCGACTTCGACCTCGAAGGCGCTGTCGCCCTCTTGCTCCTGTGGCGCGTCGAAGAGTTCGAAATGGATGCGCTCGGCGGCGATGCCCGCGGCTTCGGCTTTTGCCTTGGCCGCGTCGATCAACCCTTTGGGGCCGCAGACATAGAGATGCGCTTGGGCTCCAAGGCTGTCGATCACCGCGCCGAGGTCCAGCGCCGTCGCATCATCATCGCAATGCAGATGCAGCGCATCGCCGAAATTGTCGCGTAGGGCATCGCGGTAGGCCATAACGGGCGCGCTGCGGCCCGTATAGTGAAAGGCGAAGTCCTGCCCCGCGGCCTTGAGCGTCGCCGCCATCGAGATCATCGGCGTGATGCCAATCCCCCCCGCCAGCAGCACGGCGGGCGCGTCCGGGGACAGGGGGAAATCGTTCTTCGGCGCGGCGCAGGTGATCTGTGCCCCCGGTTTCAGCCCGTGCATATGGGTCGAGCCGCCCTTGCCCTCGGGCTCGCGTTGAACGGCGATGCGGTAGCTTTCGGGGGCCTCGGGGATCGGATCGAAGGTGATCAGGGAATAGGCGCGGGTGTCGCCATCGGGCAGATCGAAAAGCACATGCGCCCCCGCTTCCCAGTTCGGCAGCGGGCTGCCGTCGGCGGCTGCAATCTCGAACTCGGTGATGCGATCGGTCAGCGCTGTGACCTTGCGCACGACGGCGTTGATCTTCGACATGTGGCGTCCTCCCTGACAAACAATATGATTTTTCATATAGTTTTGGTCAAGGGTTTTCTTGCCAAGCGCGAGTTTGCCCGCCATTTAGGGATGCCGAGGTGCGAGGAGCCCTCTTTCCATCAAAGGGTTAACTGGTGTGACGCAGCAAAAGACCGATGCAACCGCCCAAAAGGAGACGGGTCAGGAGGGGGGATTCGTCTCGGATTACCTGCTGTATCTCTTGGCGGCGGCCAGCGATGTGGCAAGCGCGCAGTTCCACGCGCAGGTGCGCAAAGCGGGGCTGCGGGTGCCGGAATGGCGCGTGTTGGCCTGCCTGTCGGACACCGATGGCGCGATGATCACGCAGCTCGCACGCCGGGCGCTGGCCGAACAGTCCCGCCTCACACGGATCATCGCCCAAATGGAGGAACGCGGCCTGCTGCTTCGCCGCAGCGACCCTGCCGATGGCCGCCGCGTGCGGGTATATCTGACCGACGCGGGCCGCGCGCTGGCCGCCGAACTGGTGCCGCAAGCGCGCCGCCATGAGGCGGCCTTGATGGAAATGCTGAAGCGCAACGAGGGGGCGCAGTTGAAGCCCGCGCTGAAATCGCTGCTCGCCGCCTTGGATGACACGGGCGATCTTCGCGGCTGATCACCGCCCTTGCCCCGGGGGCAAAAAATGGTTCCAATCGTGCTGTAAATGTGAATACATGAAAAAGCATATACTTGGCGATACGGGTTTGGGAGAACCCCGCCAAGGCATATCGAACGGTATGGGGAGGAGCCCAAAATGACCAAATTCACCAAGTTTCTCACAACGAGTGCGCTTGCGCTCTGCACCGCGACCGGCGCTTTCGCCGCCGAGACGCTGACCATTTCCACATGGCTGCCGCCGAGCCACCCGGTCAACACCGGGATGTTCACCCAATTGACCGACATGATGGCCGAGGCCAGCGATGGGCTGATCGAGACTGAGTTGAAAAACGGCCTCGCCCCGCCGCCCGCGCAGATGGACCTGCTGCTGGACGGTGCCGCCGATATCGCCATTCTGTTCCACGGCTACACGCCCGGTCGTTTCGTCGGCACGAAACTGGTGGAAATCCCGGGCTACGAAGGCAACGCCGAGGCCGCATCGGTTGCCCATTGGCGCGTGCATGAGGCGATGCTGTCTGAATTGGACGAGCACCGCGGCGTGAAGGTGATCGCGCTCACAACCCACGGCCCGGGGCAAATCCACTCCAACAAAGAGGTCAACACCCTCGACGATCTGCAGGGGCTGAAAACCCGCCTCGGCGGTGGTGTCTCGGCGGATGTGGGGGCGGAACTTGGCCTTGTCGGCATTCAGGTGCCCGCGCCCAAGGTTTACGAGACGCTCGACTCCGGCGCCGCCGATGCGGTGGCCATGAACATGGGCGAGCGGATCAGTTTTAAGCTGAACGAAGTGGCCAAGAACGTCTATGAGATGCCCGGCGGGTTCTACCGCGGTTCCTTCTCGGTCATCATGAGCCAAGAGACCTTCGACAGCCTGCCCGAAGACGTGCAGCAAAAGCTCGACAGCGAAGTCTTTGGCGAGACGGCGAGCCGCATGATGGGTGCCGTTTGGGACCAAAGCGACGTTGACGCGCGTGAGGCGACCGAGGCCGCGGGCGACAACAAGATCGTCACCGCCTCGGAAGAGGACCAAGCCCGCTTTGCCGAGATGGCCGCCAAAGTGCGCGACAAGGTGATCGCGGAACTCGACGAGGCCGGTGTCGATGGGCGGGCCGCCTACGAGATGATGCGTGAGGAAATGGCGAACGCCAGCCAGTAACCCCCACCGCCAAAGGGGCCGGGCGCAAACGCGGTCGGCCCCCAGCCAGGGAACCGCCATGCGCTCTTTAATCCGCCTAACCACCGCCCTCTCGGCCCTGCCGATGACGATGGCCTCTCTCGCGCTCTTCGCGCTGATGGTGCTGACCTTTGCCGATGTCATCATGCGGTCGGTCTTCAATGCACCCATCGAAGCTGCAACCGAGCTGATCCGCATCGGCATCGCGCTGATCGTTTTCTCTGCCTTGCCGGTCCTGTCGGGCCGCGAGGGGCATATCGCCGCCGACCTTTTGGACCGCCCCTTTGAAAACTGGGGGCTGCAACGCTGGCGCGACGGGCTGGTGACGCTGGGGTGCGGGGTGATGCTGTGGTTTCCGGCGGGGCGGGTCGTCGACCTCGCCTACCGCGCGCTCAGCTATGGCGACGTCACCGAATATCTTGAAATCCCGACCTTCTACATCGGCATGTTCATCGCGGTGATGACCTATCTCACCGCTGTCGTGCTGATCCTGCGCGGGCTTCTGCGCCTCTTTGCGCCGCAACTTCTGGACCCTGCTACATGATCGCCTCTGCTATCGGCTTTGCCGCCGTTTTCGTCCTCGTCTTGCTGCGCTTGCCTATTGCCTTTGCCATGGGCCTCGTCGGGATGATCGGGCTGGTCTATGAGACCAGCTACCGCGCGTCGATCTCCATGGTGTCGCGGCTGATCATCGACACCAGCCAAGACTACGGGCTGTCGGTGATCCCGCTCTTCATCCTCATGGGGCTTTTCGTCAACAAAGGCGGGATCAGCCGCGAGCTTTACCAAGTCTCTAACGCCTTTTTGGGCCACTTCCGGGGCGGTCTGGCGATGGCCACCATCGTCGCTTGCGGGGGCTTCGCCGCGATCTGCGGCTCATCGCTCGCCACCGCCGCCACGATGTCCAAGGTCGCCATGCCGGAGATGCGCAAATACGGCTATTCCGATAGCCTCTCGACCGCCTCCATCGCCGCCGGGGGCACGCTCGGCATCCTGATCCCGCCGTCGGTGATCCTCGTGATCTATGGCTTGCTGACCGAGACCTCCATCGGCGCGCTGTTCATCGCGGGCATCGTGCCGGGCGCATTGGGCATCCTGCTCTACCTCTGCGCGGTGCGGTTTTCCGTCGCCATGAACCCCGAGGCCGGCCCTGCTGGCCCCCGTGCGACTTGGGGCGAGCGGCTACGCGCGCTCAATCACGTCTGGTCGGTGCTGGCGCTTTTTGCGCTGGTCATCGGCGGGCTCTATGGGGTCTTGGACTTCTGGCCGATCCACCTCGCCTTCTCCCCGACCGAGGCCGCGGGCATGGGGGCGGCGGGGGCCTTCCTCATCGCTTGGGCGCGCGGCGGGCTTAGCTGGCGGGGCCTGCGTGAAGTGCTGGAGGAGACGACGCTCACCTCCGCCTCGCTCTTCTCTGTGCTGATCGGGGCGTGGATTTTCTCCAACTTCGTGAACCTCGCGGGGCTGCCCGAAGGGCTGCTGGCCACCGTCACCGCGCTCGACCTCGGGCCTTGGGTGGTGATGGGTCTAATCCTTCTGATCTACATCGCGCTCGGCTGCATTTTTGAAAGCATGTCGATGCTGCTGCTGACGGTGCCGATCTTCTTCCCGCTGGTCACGAGCCTTGGCTTCGATCCGGTGTGGTTCGGCATCATCGTCGTCGTCGTGACCGAGATCAGCCTGATCACCCCGCCCGTCGGCCTCAACGTCTTTGTCCTCAAAGGCGTGGTCGGCGATGTTTCCACCGGCACGATCTTTCGCGGCGTCACCCCGTTCTGGCTGGTCGATATCCTGCGGCTGATCCTATTGCTCGTCTTCCCCGCGCTGGTGCTGTTCCTGCCGGGTCAGATGTAGCCCCCTGCCCTCTCAGCCTCATCGCACCGCGCCTGTTTGCACTTCGGCAGGCGCGGCGCGATAGTGCGGCCAAATCACCAAGGATGAGGCCAGCATGAACATCGACCTACTCAAAGACCTTTGCGAAACCCCCGGCGTTCCGGGGCGCGAACACCGCGTGCGCGATCTGATCACCCGTGAGATCGAAGGGCTGTTCGACCATGTGGAGACCGACGCCATGGGCTCCCTCCTCTGCCGCCGGGATGCGACGGCGGGCGATGGCAAAGCGCCCAAGATCATGCTGCTCTGCCATATGGACGAGATCGGCTTTCTGGTCAGCCATGTGTCGAAAGACGGGTTCCTCTACCTGCAGCCCGTGGGCGGTTTCGATCCGCGCAACCTTTTCTCGCGCCGGGTGCTGGTCTGCACCGATCAGGGCGATCTGAAGGGCGTGATGAACCCCGGCGGCAAGCCCATTCACATTTCCTCCCCCGAAGACCGCAAGAAGATCCCCGAAGTCTCGGAATTCTTCGTCGATCTGGGGCTCGGCGAAAAAGCAAAGGACATCGTCAAGGTCGGTGACTTCGTCGTCATGGACGAGCCTTTCCTTGAGATGGGTGAGCAGTTCGTCTCCAAAGCGCTCGACAACCGCGTGGCCTGCTGGCTCGGGATCGAGGCGATCCGCAAGCTGGCCGGCAAGGGGCGCGGCGCGGAGATTCATGTGGCCTTCACCTGTCAGGAAGAAGTCGGCCTGCGCGGGGCGCGCACGGCGGCCTATAAGGTACAACCCGACATCGGCCTTGGCATCGACACGACGCTGGCCTGTGACACGCCCGGAGTGCCGGAGCACCTCTCTACCACGCGGCTCGGCAAAGGCTTTGGCCTGCACGTCCGCGACAGCAGCTTCATCGCGGATGTGGACCTCGTGCGCGACATCGAAAAACTGGCCGAAGCCCGCGACATCCCCTTCCAACGCACCATGCTCGCCGCAGGCGGACAAGACGGTGCTGCGGCGCAGCAAGCCGCCGCTGGCGCGCGGGCTGTGGGGATCGTGGTCGGCACCCGCTATATCCACACGGTGACCGAGATGGTGTCGAAGGGAGACCTACAGGCGGCGCTGGATATCCTCGTCGCCTACCTCGAAGGCTTTGACGGCAAGACAGCCTAAAGCCCCCTGCCCCCTTGAGCGTCACGGGCGTTTAGGGGGGCCTGCATCATCGGGGGTTTGCGGAAGCCAGACGGAGAAGGCCGCACCCCCTTCCGCCCGATTGCAGACCGTGATGATCCCCCCGGCCCGCTGGATCAGCGTCTGAGAGATCGACAGGCCCAAGCCCGTCCCCTCCCCCGGTTTGGTGGTAAAGAAGGGATCGAAAAGCGATCCGAGCAGCGCCTCAGGCACCCCCGGCCCACTATCATGGACCGACAGCGCCACACCGGCTACGCCGTCGCGATCCTCAACCCCAAGGTACAATGCCAGCCGCCCTGCCCCCTGCATCGCTTGCACGGCATTGACCACAAGGTTCACCACGACCTGCTGTATCTCGCCCGAGTCCGCGCGAACCGGTGGGACCTCTTCAAGGTCGCAGTGCACCTCGACCCCGCCCCGGCTGATCAGATGATCGACGAGTACAAGGCAGTCCTGCACCAAGGGGCGCAGGGAGATATTATGTTCACAATCGGAAAATTCAGACGGGGCGGCGAACTTGAGCAATTTGCCGACAATGACCTCAATCCGGGACAGTTGCCTGTCGATCAGCCCCAGTTCCGTGACCACCGGCGCGGCATCCGCCCCGAGGGTCTCCCGGATGACATCGACATTACCCATGATCACCGCGACGGGGTTGTTGATCTCATGCGCGACCCCTGCTGTAATCTCTCCGATGGAGGCGAGCTTCTCGCTCATCACCAATTGGCGGAAGGTCTGTTCCAACTTCTCATTCGCCTCGCGCAACTCGGCGGTGCGCTGATCCACCCGCTGGTTCAGCTCATCGTTCCAGCTGCGCAACTGCCGATCACGTTCCTGAACCTGCTCCAGCAACCAATCGAGGTGATGCGCCACCGCCCCGATCTCATCCCGTGCAGGCACTGCGCCGATCCGCGCCGAAAGTTCCCCCTTGCCGACGCGGTGCATGACCTTTGTCATCCGTTCGAGCGGTGAAAAGATACCGCGTGCCAGCCAAAGGAACACCGGCGCCGACAGCGCCAGCACGGCAAAGAAAGCAGCTAGCATCCACCAGAACGCCTCCCGCTTCGTCTGTGCAAAGGGTGCTTCGAGAAAGCCGACGTAAAGCATCCCTACCCGCTCGCCGAAACTATCCGTGATCGGCTGGTAGCCAGAGATGTACCAATCGTTCACCACGAAGGCCCGGTCGAGCCAAGT